>JAGORY010000027.1 GCA_018062585.1 Candidatus Peribacteraceae bacterium
GGATGATCGAGAAGCTCGAGGTCTCGTGTTCGACGACCGTTGCCGAGGTGACACTCACTCCTTCTTCTTTCATCGTCCTCAGAAGTTTTTCGCCCCACTGGTCCGAGCCGACGACACCGCAGAAGCCAGCACTGATGCCGAGTCTCGAGAGTCCGATGGCGGTATTGCAGGCGCCACCACCGCACGTTTCGGTCACACGTTTCACGCGGAGTTTGCCGCCGGCTGCGAGCACGATGTTGTCCTCCTGTTTCTTGGCGCTCTCGTCCATCGTCAAAAAAAGATCATACGTTGCGCCTCCAATGGAGAGCGATGTCCGTGAAGATGAAAGCGGGGACGTCATGGTTTTTCAGGAATGGTAACGTTCCTGCATGACGCTCAGGAACTCGTGCATGAGCTTGCGCTGTTTGCTGTGACTGCGGTACAGGAATCCTCCGACGATCGCGGTGATGAGAAGGAGCGCGCCGACCATCGAGGGGATGCCGCTAGCGGGAGTGAACGGAACGTCGGGAATGTACGGTGGCGGGGGAAGCGGCAGATTTGCTCCAGGATGGAGAGTACCGATGATGTCCGAAGGAACCGGATCGTCCACGCCTGGTGTGAAGCCGCTGCCGCTCGGTGTGCCCTGCGTCACGGCGGAAAATTCGTTCATACTCTTTCCGGTGACGTCGACGGGGGTGATCTTCAACTCGTACGTTATATCGTTGAGGAGATCTCTGAGCATGAACGAATTGGCCTGACCGTTGATCGTGCGCTTCTCGATGTATTCGCCGGGCTGTGTGCCGTATTCGAGAATCACATGGTCGAGTGGCGTGTCCTTGAGTCCGCTCCATTCAAGGAACAGGCTGTCTTTTCCGGACGTCGCCGTGAAGTGCATGCCGAGAGGGGAGGCGCTTGCGACTTCGCTTTTCTCGGGGCTTTCCTGACCTTCGGTGCTCACCATCGTCAGCGAGAACTGATACGTCTCGCCGAGCGGCAGATCCTCGATGACCGCCGAGGTTACCGGTTTCTTCGTCGAGATACTGTAGAGATAGTTGCCGGGATCTTTTTCGTTTGCGATGTAGATCGTGTACTCAGCGACCGGAGCCGTCTTGATGGCATCCCACGAGAGTGCGACTTTGAGAGGCTGGCTTTCGGCGCTGACGCCTGTGACCCTTGGTAGTTGCTTCGGTTTCACGGTCCACTTCGTGAGCATCGTGGAGGCGTTGCCGACCGAGTCAGTGGCGGTCACCGTGATGTCGTACGTTCCAGCTTCCCTCGGCGCGATCATCGGCGACATGTACGAGGTGCCACTACCTGCAAGCGTCAGGGTGTTTCCGTTGAACTCGGCGGTTACGGATGTGAGTTCGGCCTCGGACTTCACAGTGATCTCCGCGTAGTCTTCGGTCTTACCTTCGGGAGGATTGATCGACATGGTGTCGATTTTCGGCGCTTCGTTATCAATGATCAGGTGCACAGGTTTGGATTCCATCGTGCCGTTCTCGCTCGTGACAAACAGTGTCACTTCCTTGTTTTCCGGATGGAGCGGAACGTCGATACGGAAGACGCCTTCTGCATCCGTTTCGCCATCGATGGTATCGAGGCCTCCTTTCACTTTCAGGTTTACAAGGCTTGGCGCCGTGCCTTGCAGCCTGACTGTTGATCCTTTGATATGAGAGCGGTCGGGTGGATCTTTGATCATGATCGATTCGCTTCCCGCGGTACCGTCACGCGTCACGTTGAGCGTAATCGTGCCCTTGACGCTGGGGTCCAGCTTGTCGTAGACGGTGATGGTCTGTAGGCCGCCTTTGCGCAGAACGAAAATGAGAGAAACGTTACGCTGGCCTTGGTCCACGCTGCGCATATCGATACGTCCCTCGTCGGGTGTGTTCGGATCTTCACCTTTTTTCGGAAGCTCGGCGTCGGGGTCGGAACTTTCAACAGCGAGTGTGCCGATGTAACCGCGCACGAGCGAGTTACCATTCATGGCGCGGATGTTCATGCTGAAGAGTTCATTCGCTTTCACTTGCGTGACGTTCTGCGGGAGCGACAGTTCGAACCGGTCCACGACGGTGCTTGCGAGATCACCGCTGAGATCGCCTTCGAAGAGTTGTGCCCTGAGCGGATTCGCTGGTGCGCTACCGACACTCACGTCGGCGCGAAGCTTGAGCTGCCTAGCACTCACGATGTCGTACGGAATGAGCGTCATCGTTCCGGCTGCCGTGGCGCGTACGGTCCAGATCATGCGGCCCTTGTCGTCGGTCTGCTCCGCAAGAGCGTTCACTTCGTCCGAGGCACGGCTCGAGATGAGGGCAACCGGACGACCAGCAACTGGATTGTCGTACTTGTCACGAAGAATGGCCGTGACTGTCACCGCGTCCTCGCCATTCGGACGCACCGAGAGCGGCGAAGCACTGAGCGTCGAATGATTGTCATCCGCGCGGTCGGCGATGACGGTGAACGTCGTCGATGTTCCTGCTGCCGTCACGTCGTAACGACCGGCGGTGAAGGTGTACTTAGAAGCGATGAGCGTCACCGCGTTTCCGGATCCGTCGAGTGAGAGCTGCTGCGTATATGACGTACCACCGGGGCCATGGAGTGAGAGCGTTGTCGCTCCGGTGCCGGCGCAGTTACTGATCGTGACCTGTGTGCCGAGTCCGGCCACGGTATCAAGCGCGGAGACGGTGCAGACACCTGCTGCGATTGCATGCAGGGGCAGCTGCCCCAGAAGGAGCATTGCAAGCGACAAGGCGGAGAGTCGGTTTTTGTTCATAAATCCAAGCATTATAGCAAAAATACCATCATTTGACCACGGGCCTCTATACCTCTATCTGTCATTCGCAGAGGCGTGTCAATTCCAAGTTCTGCTCTTCATTCTGCGCTTTGTGATTGGTTTGTGTCTCGTGATACCATGGTCTCCATGAAGCGTTTCGTGATCGCGACCATGGCTGCAGTTCTCCTCGCAGGATGTGGTGCAGGCGGCTCAGGCGATAGTTCTGTGGCCTGTGAGCAACAATTTTGGAATGAAATGTTCGCCGCATGTCTGCCGAAAGGTTGGCGCGTTCTTTCCACAGAAACACTCCGCCAGCTCGGCGTTCCGGAAGAAACTATCGCCGCATTTCAGTTCGATACGCCGCACGCCGGACAGCTTGATACCGTCACCGTGACACGCGAGCCGCTCTCGACCGATATGGAAACGCCCGACTACAGCCAGTCCAACCTGCTCGCGGTATCGGCGCTTCCGGATTACCGGCTCATTGATAAAGAGACGGTGTACATCGACGGAAAGCAGTCCGCGCTCCACGTGTTCAGTGCGCGTCCGAGCGCCGATCAGCCGATCCGCAGGTACTACCAGATTTCGGCGTCGCAGGACAAAACCGGATACACGTTCACGGGTTCGTTCCCGCTCTCGATTCAGGACGGTGAAGCAGAGCAGGTGAGATTTATTTTGAAGAACGTGTCGTTTAAGGATCCGAATGCGTCCGAAGAGAAGTAAGTCTGTGAAGATTTCCGGATGGGTTACTTCCGGCTCGAGAAATAAAAGGCTTTGGGTCTAGTGGTCCTCGGTCTTTCTGCGTACAATCGGCTGCGCTACGGTGCCGTAGCCAAGCAGTAAGGCAGGGGACTGCAAATCCCCCATGCGTGAGTGCGATCCTCACCGGCACCTCCATTTTTTTCATGTAAAAAGAGTTGCCATAGAAGAGCAAACGGAGCTACACTTCCTGAAATCCCAATGACACCCGCCAAAAAAGCAGCGGCAGGCGCTTCGCGTAATCCGAAGGACTACGCAATCGCCACGATCGGAAGCCACTCGGCTCTCCAGATCCTGAAGGGCGCCAAAGATGAAGGCGTGCCGAACATCGTCGTGTGTAAGCGCGGTACCGAAGGCGTGTACAAAAGCTTCGGCGTTGCGGATGAATTCATCATCGTGGACGACTGGAAAGAGTGGGACAAGAAAGTGGAGCCCGTGCTTCTGAAGAAGAATGCCATCATCATTCCGCACGGTTCATTTATCTCCAATATGGGCCACGCCAAAGTGCAGGCAATGAAGACGATGTACTACGGAACGAAGGAAATCCTCGAGTGGGAATCCAATCGTACGATGGAGCGAGAGTGGCTTCTGGATGCTGGAATCCTGATGCCGCGTGTGTTCAAAAAACCCGAGGACATCGACTGTCCGGTCATCGTGAAATTCCATGGTGCTGGTGGAGGCTTCGGGTACTTCGTCGTCCGCAACTCGGAACAATTCTACGAGGTGAAGAACCGCAAGTATCCCGACGATAACGACTTCACGATTCAGGAATACATCATCGGTGTTCCGCTCTACATTCACTACTTCTACTCGCCGGTCACAAAAGAGCTTGAGATCATGAGCTTCGACAAACGCTACGAATCCAACGCCGACTCCATCGGACGCATCAAGGCTGAAGATCAGCTCGCCGCCAAAATCCACACGAGCTACACGATCGTCGGCAACATTCCGATCGTCGTCCGTGAATCCATGCTTCCGGAATTCTTCGCGATGGGCGAGCGTGTCATCGAGGCCAGCCGTAAGCTTTATAACACGCAGACGAAAGCGAAGCTCGCCAAAGGACTCTTCGGACCGTTTTGTCTAGAAACGATTGTCACCCGCAAACTCCAGACCTTCGTCTTCGAGATCAGCGCCCGCATCGTCGCTGGCACGAACCCGTTCATCGAGGGTTCCCCGTACACCGCACTGAAGTACGATGTGCCGATGAGTACGGGCAGGCGTATTGCGAGGGATATCAAGCAGGCAATTGAAAGCGGCCGATTATCAGAGATATTGGGATAACTATTGCCGGCAGGCAGAGTGTCGTATTGAGAGGGGCATCAAAAAGGCATTTGAGACGGGGCGGGTTGCCAAAAAGAGACATAACATATAAAATGTGTTCCTATGTCATTTCTTCCAGCAAGAGTTGTCCCAGTTGATGGTTTCGAGAACGCGAAGCCTGATCTCGTGAGTGCGCTGAGCGCAGCGGAAAATAATCTCGAAAAAATCTCCGAGACAGTTGTGAGATATGGAATCCGCGACATCTATCAGGCGTGTAGGGCTTTACTCTCAGCAGATCGCTTGCGTGCTTTCCATATTGCTGCAATTGCGCGAGAAGCTCAGTCCCCATTAGTCATGAATCTTGCACTTCGCGTCGCAAATCATCACCCGTATTATGGCAATAATGAACGTGCGGCGCTGAGAGAACTTCAGAGGGAAATGCAGGGTGTGAAACCACAGACGGACGGACGCAATGTTTCGTTTCATAGAACGCGGAAGAAGTAGAGGATTCGTGCATACACTCATTCTTCGCTACACTTATCCGCAATGAATACGGACGCTTTACTCAAAGGCTACGATCTCACAAAGCTCACGGTCGGCGTGCTCGGCGGGCACAGCGCCCTCGACGTCTGTCATGGTGCCAAGCAGTTCGGATTCGCAACGGTTGCGGTCGCTAGAAAAGGAAGAGAGAAAACGTACGCCAAATATTTGAAAACCCGTGAAGACAGGGGATGTGTCGATGAGACGATCGTTGTCGACGGTTTTTCGGACGTTCTCACAAAAAACATTCAGGACAAACTCAGAGCGATGAACACCGTGTTCGTTCACAACCGCTACTTCTGGGTGTACTTCGATGATTTCTCGAAAGTTGAGAATGACTTCAGTGTTCCAATCTTTGGTTCCCGCACGCTTCTGAAGCTCGAAGAGCGGGATCAGCCGTTCAATCAGTACGATCTTCTCCACAAGGCTGGCATCCGCACGCCGAAGATCTTCAAGAATGCACACGAGATTGATCGGCCGGTACTTGTGAAGGCGGCTGAGGCGACACGTGGCTACGAGCGCGCTTTCTTTATTGCTACCAGCTCTCAGAGTTATGAGGCAACGGGTTTAGCACTGGAGAAAGAGGGTAAGGTGACCAATGCGTGGAGAGAGGCAACGATTGAAGAATTTGTTGTTGGGGCGCCTGTGAACTTCAATTTCTTCTATTCCCCGCTGACGAAGGAGCTGGAGCTTCTCGGGACTGACACACGTCGTCAGACAAACCTCGATGGTTTCCTGAGGATGACTGCTGAACAGCAAATTGCAGCAGGTAAAAATATTCCACTCAAGATGATCGAGACCGGACACATTGCCTGCACGGTGAAAGAGTCGATTCTTGAAAAAGCCTATGACCTTGGCGAGAAATTCGTGGCGGCTTGCAAAACATTGCCCAAAGATCTGGATCCTTCAGGTAAAGGCATCATCGGTCCTTTTGCCCTGCAGGGAGCGGTTGTCGCCGAAGAGGGGAAAGAGGACATCGTCATTTTTGATGTCTCACTCCGGATTCCCGGTTCACCTGGTACTGCAGCTACTCCGTACTCCGGCTACCTCTACGGCAATTCCATGAGCGTCGGTGAACGTGTCGGCATGGAGATCCGCAACGCGGTCGAACAAAAGCGCTTGGGTGAGATCGTCACCTGAGGCATCGTTTGGTTTTTGTCGCTCGTTAGTTTTTGATACAGCTCTCGTCGACGAGGTGGTAGCCTGCGGTGCAGCCGCTTGCGATCAGGGATCCCCGTGTTTGGTTCGTGCTGTATGCATACGCGAGACTCGTGACGAGCATTACGGCCGATGCGACGAGGAATATTTTCTCGTTCGTCGTGGGCTTCGATGTCAGTGCGGTATCCATATAAAAATGGGTAGGGAAATGAATGCGATTACCATGCGTGAATCTTGCCGCCTTCTCCGGTGCAGGTGTTGTAATGGTTCTGGCAGCGAGCTTTCGTAGCGGCGCATGTTTGGCATGCATCTGTCAGGATTGTGCTGTCTGACGCGACGCACTCACGGCACTCCGGCGCTTTTTCGTTGGATTTCAAGCACAGCATCAGACTTCCTTCGCACGTGAGCTCTGCAGCACGCGCCGCAAGCCTGACGTTTTGTAGAGCATGCGAGAAAAACAGCGCGCAGACGAGACTTGTGGCGCCGATTGCTATGATCGCTATGGAAAAATTCCACGACGGGTCGAATGTCTTCCGGGGCATGTGGTTGGTATGGGGAGTTTGTAGTATTATACTATATTTGATTTATTTTGCAAGTGGTGGAGCTGAGGAGATTCGAACTCCTGACCCTCTGGTTGCAAACCAGATGCTCTACCAACTGAGCTACAGCCCCACATGCTCGGCATTGTAGGTAAAAATCCACCGTTAAGCGAGAGTCGATTTATCTTTAGAACTCCGCTCCCGGCAGGCTTTCGACGACGGCGTAGGTCTCAGTCTAAAAAGTGCGATACGCATTCTCATCCCGCTTGATAATGGCTTTGAGCGTTATTTTCTCCCCATCGTCATGATAGATAATGCGGTAATTTCCGATGCGGATGCGGAAGATATTCTCGAATCCTTTCAAACGCTTTCGATCCAATGCAATGAAATCACGCTCCATGATGTGTTCTATCGCCACAAAGATGCGTTCACGATACCTTTCGGGAATCTTGCGCAGTTGTTTTTCTATTTTATCCATGGTTATCGCCTCATTTTTTTAATAATTTTCATGACATCCTCTATCGGCATGCCTTTCGTTTTTCCACCTTCCGTAAAATCCACGACAGTCTCCCAACCCTCCTCCGGAGCTTCAGAGTCGATCTTCAGGATATAGAACGATGGCTTTGAGCGGCGAATGACACGATATGATTCACCTTTCTCAACGCGGTCAGCGATAGAAGCAAGATTTTCTCGTAACTCTTTGATAGAAATGTCCTTTGGCATACGGTACGTTGAAAACGAATTTTAAGTGTACACTTGAACGGTTGCCTTAGCAAGATACATTTCTAAAACTCCGCCCCCGGAAAGCCTCCAGCCGCGGGTTCGCTGTGCGGAAGGAAGTTTAGAAGCGGTGCGAAGAAGATGTCTTGGGTGTTCGTCATGTAGGCGATGCTCCAGAAGAAGAAGATGACACCGATGATGATGACCAAGTTATAGATACCCCCGATCTTATCGGCCCATGCGGGTTCGCCGAGCATGCCTCCTACTTGCTCTCGGTACTTGATGAGAGCGGCTGCGAACGCAATGCCGAGGAGGCCCAGAATGATGCGCATGATTACTGAAGGAGTGCATCGATTTTTCCAACGACGGTCTCCTTGGATTGCACACCGATGAACGTGTCGACGGCTTCACCGTTCTTGAACAGGACGAAGGTCGGGATGCTCATGACGTTGAACTGCTGGGGGACGTCAGCATTGTCGTCGACGTTCATTTTGTAGAATGCCACTTTGCCCTCGTACTGGGCTGAAAGCTCATCCAAGATCGGGTTCATGGCTTTGCACGGACCGCACCACGGAGCCCAAAAGTCCACGAGTACTGGAATTGGAGACTTCAGAATTTTGGCGGAGAATTCGGCGTCGGAGATGGGGGTAGCCATGTGATGCGGGGGAAGATTGATTGAAGCGAGAGGAAGTATACTCGGTGAGAGAGGTGTGAAAAGTGAAAAGTGAAGAATGAAAAACAAAATAAGGGAGCTTTTTTCACTTTTCACTCTTCATTTTTCATTCCTTTACGCCTGCCCTTTGCTCAGCAGCCCCTTTGTAATCTGCTTGCCGATCTCGACCGCCGGCTGACCGTAGATGTCGATGCGATAGAGTTTTCCGAGATAGACGACTTCGGCCATGAAGAGGAAGAACAGCTGACCGATGTGGTACTCGTCGAGTCGCTGCAGCGAGATCGTCGCGTGCGGACGTTTCACCGAGGTCAGGGCTTGGCTCGTTCCTTCGTAGCAGGCATCGAGGAGTTGGCCGAACGTCTTCCCGCCAATGTACGCGAAGGCGTCTGGGATGTTCTTCGGAACTTCGAGCCGGGGCTTGTCGAGTTCGCGGAGGAACAGGTGCCAGCTCTTGCGGGGTCCGGCCATCCACTGCTGCAGAAGTGAGTGCTGGTCCTGGGTACCGATAGCGGCTACCGGAATCGGGTTGAATCCGTCGGACTTCCCGAGGCTTTCTGCAAGCAACTGCTGCTCCCAGCGAGCCATAGATTGCAGCCTGTCGCCGTAAGGCATGATGATCCGGATCGGGTAATTGCGCTTCGTATCGAGCAGATACTGCACAGCCGCGAGCGAGGCTGCGGGGTTACGGGCCATCGTGGTCTCCTGACAATACGTGTCCATTTCCTTGGCGCCGCGGACAAACTGTCCGATGTCCGCGTTGAGGAGTCCGATGGCGAGGAGGCCCACCGGTGTGAAGATACTGAAGCGACCGCCGACATTCGGTGGAATGGAGAGCGCGTGGATGCGATTGTGTTTGGCGAATGCTCGAAGCGGTCCACCCTCCGGATCCGTGATCGCGATGACGCGGTTACCCGGGTGCGTTTTCACCGCGGACTTCAGGCGTTCGAAACACGCGAAGAACGCGGACATCGTCTCCAGTGTTGAGCCGGATTTACTGACGACGACGATGAGCGCATTTTTCCAATCGATGAGATCGAGATGCATCTGCAGTGTCGCAGGATCCACGGTGTCGACGACGACAAAGGCGGGGGTCTTCGGGGATTCGAAGATTTCCTGAATGACCTTGGGCCCAAGTCCGCTTCCGCCGATGCCGATCCAGACGACGGTCTGGATGCTCTCGGCTTTGAGGCCTTCGACGAGGTGCGTCACCTCCTTGATGGCGTCTTTGTCATACGGATTCATGGACCAGCCGTGTTCACCTTTTTCGCGTTCCGAAAGCCATTCTTCGGTGTAGCGACGCATCGATGTTCTCACCGCTGCGAACTCACTATCTGGGATGCCGTGACTAGGCGTTATGATCTTCGCCAGCGTGCCTTTGATATCGAGAGTCAACATGTGGTTAGGTTATAGGTTACAGGTGATAGGTTATAGATGAGAGGTAGGAATGTTGCGATGTCAGGTGGGCATGTGAGGAAAATTCCTATAACCTATTCCCTATCACCTATAACCTCATAAGCTTCGGAGTGCTGCGGCAACACGGTCTTCGGTGCGCTTCAGTTTGGTCGGGATTTTCTTGAGCGCGTCGAGGACGGAATGCTGATCGTACCCGAGACTCACGAGTGCGGCGATGGCGTCACCGTCGAAATTCGCGCGCGTTTCACCTGGGGTCGAGACGAGTGAAGCCCACTCAGGGTGCTTCTCGAACATCGACTTCAAATCTACGAGAAGCTTTTCTGCAGTCTTGCGGCCCACACCCTTGATGCTGGAGAGGATCGTGGCGTCTTCTTTCTCCGCGGCTTCCACAAGCATCTCGCGCGGAATCGAACTCAGTTCGAGCGCGAGCTTGGGGCCAATGCCGGAGAGATTTAGCAGTGCGATGAAGAACTGGCGGTCGCTGGCATTGCGGAAGCCGAAAAGATCGAGACGGTCTTCACGGACCAGCGTGTAGATGATGAGTGTCGTGACCTCTCCGTTCTGCAAAGAATCCCACACCGGATGGGGGACTGAAGCGAGGTACGAGACTCCGGAGACGTCCACCGCGATGTGCGGTATTTCGAGCTTTTGGACGGTCCCTGTGAGTGCGTAGAGCATTACGGCGATTCTATCAAAAAATCCAAGAATCAAATTCCAAAATTCAAGGAAGAGCTGGCTTATTTGGGATTTGGTGTTTGGAATCTGGAATTTTTTGGGTTTTTGTGCTATACTGTCCTGATGCCTTTTGGCTCAAACACACACAGAACCCAGTGGATCGCTGTCGCTTTGGCGCTTGTGGTTCCACTCTCGGTGCTTTCGGCCCCTGATGATGCTGACCTTACGTCCGCTAAGGACGAATTCAATCAGCTGTGGCATGCCGCTGCCGAGACGACGAAAAAGCGCGCAACACTCGAGGAAATCTTGGCTCAGTTCGACGGCAAAGTGGCTACTGCTAGAAAAGACTTAGAGAAGGCATCGGAGCAGCGCAAAGTGATTCGTATCCACATCAGCGAACACCGTGCGTTCGTGGAGGCGCTGCAGGGACAGCTTCAGGCAACCGACGAAGCCAAAGCGTTTTACGACACAGTGGCACTCGGGCAGCGTGACGACTTCGTGAAGTTTCTGCGGTACATGACGAGTAAAAATATCGCGCTCCATGAAGCCGGTCCCGCCGTCGGTGGGCCGCTCATGAAGCTTATGATCCGAGGTTCGTTGGGTGACAGTATCGACGATCAGTTGGCCGTGGAAGCGGTCATCAAAGCCCGCACGCAGTTCATCGGACAGGTCAGGGTGCTCGTGAGCGAATCGGACAGAGTGAAGGCTAGACTCAAGGAAGTAGCCGACGATTACGCCGCTGAACTACAGCTTCTGGAGGAAGAGCAGCGGAACATCGCGACCGTTGTCGACACGACGTCCAAGTTTATCGACGACTCGTGGAAGCAGAAGAAGCTCACCGAGGAAGAGTTGCAGTACGTCAAACAGGAGGCGAGTGAAGCGAGCGCCCGGATCTCGATGATGCAGGCGAGTCTTGTGCAAATCAATGAAGAATTAAAGCAGACAAAACTGAAGAAGATCGAGGACCTCACGGGCCCTCTCACGCTTGAAAAAAAAGAGCTCGAGGACCAGCGTGATACAGTCGTTCGCAAGGATACTGCGATGAGCCTTATCGAACGAGCTGCCGAGAAAGCATTCCAGACCGCGGTCGCCGCTAAAGATTCGGACAAAAAACTGTACCAGAAGATCGAGCTCAAGAAGCTGCAGCGCGAGAATCTGAGCGATGAACTTGCGGTGCTTGAGTCCCAAATGTCCGCAAGCGGCAGCGAGATCCTGAGTGCCAAGATCGCACATGCCAAAGCGTCGATTGCCTTCATTGATGCAACGCTCACGTATATGCGCGACGGTGTTCCTGTCGATCTTGCAGAGGCGTACATTCAGGCTAGATATAGAGCCGACGATGCGTCTGCCCAACGCAAAATCTTGGCTGAGCAGATCGCTGCATTCGGTCCGAAGATCGCGGAGATCGATACGCAGATCGTCGCCAAGACCGAGGAAGCCGAGAAAGCGGCCAAGCAGTACGACCTCAGTGCCGACATGCCGCCGATGTTCCTGTGGCCGGTGAGCGGCGTCATCACCGCTGGATATTTCGACATCGAATATGAATCCGTCTTCGGCGTTCCGCATCGCGCCATCGACATCGCGGTACCGCAGGCGACTCCGGTGAGGTCGGTCTCGGACGGTGTCGTCTTCGTCTTCAAGGACGGCGGACTCACGGGTTACAGCTACATTCTCATCGGCCATCGTAACGGCTTCGCGTCGCTCTACGGACACGTTTCCACATCATTCGTGAAAGCGGGTGACGTCGTGAGTGCCGGTCAGATGATCGCGCTTTCGGGAGGCAAGCCGGGTACGTACGGTGCCGGGTACATGACGACCGGTCCGCATCTTCACCTCGAGATCACGAAGAACGGATCGCACGTGAACCCGATGAGCGTGTTACCCGTACGATAACGTCACTTTTTCGACTTATCGAATCCCCTCCAAGACGATGACAAACTCTCCTTTGATCGTCAGAATTTTTACGACGTCCTGAAGTCCAGCCATCGTCGTCGCGACTACCTGCTCGTGCATCTTCGTAAGCTCGCGGCAGATCACTATTTTTCTGTCGGGCTGGTCGGAAAAAACGCCAGAAAATTCCGAGAGAGTTTTTTCGATTCGGTGCGGTGACTCGTAGAAGACGATCGTTTTTTCTTCAGTCTTCAGTGACTGCAGTAGGGTCTGCCTTCCTTTTTTGATCGGCAAAAATCCGAGGTACGAGAACTGATTGAGCGGAAGCCCGGAAAGGCTGAGGGCAGCTAAAAATGCAGAGGCGCCTGGGATCACTTCCATCGCTTGTCCCGATTCGCGCACTCTCGAGACGACCACGTACCCGGGGTCCGAAATGCCGGGTGTTCCGGCGTCCGAGACGAGGACTAAGTGCTCTCCTTTTTTCAGTCGCTCGACGATCCAGTTTGCTTTGCGGTCATCAGTGTATCCGTGAAACGAAATGAACTCTTTCTTCGGAAGACCGAGGAGTTTCAAGAGCTGCCCCGTGACGCGCGTGTCTTCGCAAATGACGGCGGTGCATTTTTCCAATACTTCTTTCGCACGCACGGTGATGTCGCCAAGATTGCCGATGGGAACGGAGACGATGGAGAGCACAGTCCACTTATCCTACCGGATCTTATCGATCAGTGTATTTCTGTATTTCATCGGGAGTCATATCCACGTCGTCAAAGGGGATATCATGATTCTCCATTGCCTGGAGGAACATCAGCCAGTCCAAGTCCGACTGACTCTTTTGCCACAGTGAAAGTTTGTGTTGGGCGTCAGCTACATGAGCTTGATGAATAAATCCGGCAAGCTCAGATTCCGTGAGGCGTTCTCCACCGATGTTCGTGACCTGCTTCTGAAATGCCGGATCATCCAAGCGGACTTGGTACTTCAGGAGGCCTGCCAACGTGTGCAGCCTTTCAACGTCGCCACTGCGACACTCATGAACAATCAAGGCCGCAGTTTTGTTATTCAAGTTGTGCCCTGCAGCTCTATTCTCGCTTTCCTCTACCGTGTCCTCGGAGATCAAGCCTTTCTCGAGAAGATCCATACGAAGCCGGGGAGCATTCATCGGCAGCGTTTGTAAAAAAGCAACGTGAGACTCCGCTACAAATCGCTGAATGTGCCGTTGGGTTTTAGCATCTGGAGCGCCCGCTCCGGCGGCGAGAATTTCCGGCAACGCGTCGCCGTTCAGGTAGAGGCGTTCATGTTCTGCCTTCTGAAGCTGTGGTGATGAGTACGTAGCCATATAATGTCATTATAAGTAAATTTTAATTCCTGTCAAATTCGAATTCTGCCCGAATTCTGAGCGGCCTTCTACCTCCCCAGTAGCAGCCACAGTAGAAGGAGGAGCACCGGCTGATGGGCGAAGTAGATCCATAGTGACTTCCGTCCGGTCCACATGAGCCACTTTGGAAACTGAATGTCATCGAAGGGCTCTAGTTTCTCGAGCCTCTGAGGCACATACAGCACGTCACCGAGGCCCATACCGATGAGGATCGGACCAAGCCAGGGGAAGAGCGGATAGTAGTCGACGGAGGTGAATCCTTTTTCCAGAATTCCAAACGGAAGGAGCAGGGGAGTGCCGAGGTCACCGGTCGGCAGGAAGAAGATCGTGG
>JAGORY010000078.1 GCA_018062585.1 Candidatus Peribacteraceae bacterium
GAACTCCGCGAAATGTTAGGCCAAGCAGCCGCTCTTGCGGGACAAGAATCCATGAGTATCGAGGAGTATCAACTTTTTGAAGATGAGAGAATCGTGGGCGTTATGAGTCGGCAGCGTCAGAGACAGGCTAGGGAAAACGATGTACTTCTTGCCATCGATCCGACCCCATCTCAGGATGCTTTTGTCGGGACGCTCATGGAACACCCTTCACAACGTACGGTCACGGTGTGGACTGACGCTCAGGCCTGCCGCAACATCGCGGCCATCACGAACTCTCAGCGTCTTCCTATGCTCGGATCACACGGCACCGCAGGCATCGAACATATCTTCCGTATGCACATGTCTGCCAATGGCGATGAAGCGGCGATGAATTATGGCGCTAACGTGGGAGTTCTGGAAAAGTCTCTGCGGTATCCGAATATCCCGCCTGTGGCGCACGACATGGCTTCCGCTCTCATAACCGACACAGAAGT
This sequence comes from Candidatus Peribacteraceae bacterium, assembly GCA_018062585.1. Lineage (GTDB taxonomy): Bacteria > Patescibacteriota > Gracilibacteria > Peribacterales > Peribacteraceae > JAGORY01. Next base: position 474 of record JAGORY010000078.1, read on the forward strand.
GACACTCTCCCGATACCAGCAATTCCCTCCTCTAAACTAAGAGAAAAGCCATTTTTCTGGTATAATGAGGAGATGGCTGACTCTGCCTTTTTCGGCCCCCCTCCGGAGACTCCGGACCCCAATGCGACCTCCGACCGCGAGGCTGACATCGCGCGTGGCGCTGAGCTTGCGCGTCAGCGTAATGAACGCGAGCGTGCTCTCAGAGAGAAAATCAAAAATGACCGCGAGGCTGAAGAGAAAAAAGCAAAACAGGGGGCCAACGTCGTAGCGCAGAAAAAATCCGAAGCGCAGCAGCGCAAGAAAGACTATCGCGGCACGATGAAGACCCGCGAGCAGGAAATTCTCGACGACAAGAAGCGTCGCGCGAAGGAGGCTCAGCTCATCACCGATGCGCAGAAGGTGCAGGATGACCGCCGCAAGGTGCAGCAGGGATACATGAAAGAACTGCACGAGACGTCGCTCATCAAGCAGGGCATCGAGAAACGTCAGAATGAACTTCTTGCCGCGAAAGATCGTGAACGCACCAAAGTGGAATACGACCACCGTGCGAAAGTAGAGCAGGCCACCCATGCCGATACCGCTCGCAAGGAGGCTCTTGAGCAGGAGAGTAGGGCTCGGAAGGCGCTCATCGATACCGATGTTCGGACGCGTGAGTACCAGCTCGAAGGCTGGAAACGAAGCCGCATCCAGCAGCTTGATGCCGAGGCCAACCGTATGCTTGCAGTCGCGGTGTCCGGTCACACCCCCGCTCAGGGGCAGCAGATTCGGGGCATGCTGGAGGCCCAGTACCGCGTGAAGCGCAAGAAGCTGGACCATGAATGGACCGAACGCAAGGCCACGATCGAACAGGAGGCCATCCGCCGCAAGAACGAAATCGACAACGATTTCTACGGCCGCAAGTCGCAGTCCGAATCCGAACTGCGCCGCACGACGCGACTCAATGACAATGAACTCGCGCGGAAGTACGAGGACATCGAACAGAAATACAAAGAGCTGCTCATCAATGCGAGATCATGAGCGAGGATAGCGAGTCAGTTGGTGCCCAGGAGAGGACTTGAACCTCCATACCCTTGCGGGTACCAGCTCCTAAGGCTGGCGCGTCTGCCATTTCGCCACCTGGGCATGTGGTGAGTATACCTAAGAAAGGGGTCACTGCTGGCCGCGCGTATGAGCTATTTACTTAGGGCACATCACATGGATCGCTCCCGCATCTTCTTACAGATTCTTGATGCGGATCGGTGTCTCCTTTGCCCGTCTCAAAATTTCCGCCTCTTCCTCCTCGGTATATCCATTCACCGTGAGCGAAGGGAGGGGCATGGTGCCGCGTACTTGCATGTGTGTGAGAAAGACGCGGATGCATGTTGAGAGATCAAGGCCGTTTGCCTCTGCGATTTTCTGCGTCGCCTCTTTTAGTTTCTTAGAAAGCCGGATGTGGATGGTCGTTGATTTCATATGTAATACATTGTATCTCTTTGTATTACATTCGACAAGAGCATTTTGAGTAAGCGCTCGCTATTGCTTGGTACGGCCCCCACCCTCGGTCCCTCCCCCGGGTTCTGCGGAACAGCCGGGTGAGGGAAGCTCTGTCACACTATTTACACAGTTTCCCCCTCACCCGGCTGCTCCTTTTTAGGAGCCCGGGGGAGGGGTGGCGCCTCAGCGCCGGGGTGGGGGCGGTGTAGTGAGGCAAACGAAAAAGGCACGATGAAAAGTGTTGGCTCGTGAACGGCTACCATGTTCCAATCCCACATAGCCCAGCCATTTCCCTAGGATTTACTTCTTCAACTTCTTCTTCCGCTTCATATACGCGACGAGCGTATCCGGAATCGGGAGTGCCACTTCGCGGACGCCGAATGAAACGAGGTCCAAGATGGATCCGGCGACGTGGGTCTTCGGTTTTTTCTTTGGCAAAGGAGGAGTTGTCATGCACGTAAGACGTGTGGTGAAGATTTTTCTTTCCTAAGAAGTCTCGAAACAATCTCCATTATTCCATGGCAATCGTCTGCCCTATATCTTCAGCTTCATCAACTCATCGCCACTCATGAACGGTGTCACAAGCTTATCACCATCGATGGAGAGGCGTGCCTTATCTTCACTACCTTCATTCATTTTCGTCATCAATTTCTGGGCATTCTTATCCGTCACTTGATAACTCTTTCCCATGGCAGAGTATTGCATCTTAGAAAAATTAATTGTGATCCGATATTTTCCTTCAGCATTTTTTTCTAGCGTCATGTGATCTATGAAACTATCAAGGGTATCAATCATTTCCTTCCAAATTTTCGCTTCTTCTTTTCTCCAGTCGTAGATTCTTCCAGTTTTCGCAAAATCCTTTTGTACTTGCGTGTCCATATAACTCGCATAATTTTCGTTGTCAGTAGACCTATAAGCCTTGCTCATATACTCGTGGTAATCCGTCCTTAGAGCCTCTTTTTTACGTGCAAACTCCTGAAACACAGGATCCTCCTCTAGCGTCTCCACCTTCGTCTGACCGTCCTGCAGCGGTTCCTGCTTCGTACGGTCCTTCTCGTCCTCTTTGGCCTTAGCCGGACTCGCAAGCACGATGTTGCGCTCCTCAAGCTTCTTGATTTCCTCTTCGATGTTCTTCACCTCTTCTTTCTTGTTCTTCAGATCGGTCTCCAGTTTTTCCTTGATCTCGCCCTCGGGCGGCGGAACCGCCTTCAACCTCTTGTCGATGTCTTTGATCTCACCCTCGGCTTTCGTCTTTTGATCTTTGAAATCCGTGAGCTTCTTGTCATTCCCCTCTTTCTCGGTCGTCTGCTCCTCGGGCGTCATCTCTGACGGATCTTTTTCGCCGACATTCGCACTTTCGACATCCGTTTTCTTCTTAGCCATTCGGTCGAGGAAGGACTTGATGACCGTGATGAATCCTATGAGGAACTGAATACCCCTCTCTTCGGGCGCGACCATCACGATCTCGTCATTCTCGAGGTTGCTAGCATCTACGTCGACGCCGTCCATCATGAGGAAACCTTCCACGGTCTCGCGTTCTTCCTGTGTCTTCGCGTTCCTCCAGCGAGCCGTGTAGCGCAGAATCTGCGCCTGTTCGGCGGCAGTCGGGAGAGCGTTCTGGAGCGGTAGTCCGTCCGGGCCGATGCCTCCGGTCGCGCCGTCCAAGTTGAAACGGGTGTCTCCGGTGGCGCTGGCTGCAAAACGTGCAGGCATGATAAGACTTGGGTCTTCCGTGGCCAC
>JAGORY010000079.1 GCA_018062585.1 Candidatus Peribacteraceae bacterium
TTACGCAGCCAGCCGCCTTCCCGCCGTAAGCAGGAGGAGGTTGAGGCCGAGCGAAAGGGACAAGGACTTGATCACGGGCATATTTTTGGAGATGGTGGGAAAAATGTCAAGAAAAAGTGGTTAGTGGTCGGTGGGTAGTGGTTAGTAAGCTCGTATCACGCACTTGTCTCGCTTGCGACTACCCACTACCCGCTACCTACTACCCGCTACTCACTTCATCCTCGTTTCCCACTAGTCATGGTCCGTTTTCCCCTGTAATCTCCCCGCCCGCACTGGTAGAGTGGCTTCACTACTCTTCCAGACCGGATTCATTTCGTACCGTCTTTCCAATGCTCCACGCTCTCAAGCCCAACAAAGGCTCCACGAAAAACCGTCACCGCGTAGCGCGTGGTAACGGTGCAGGTTCCGGCACGACCGCCGGCCGCGGAGGCAAAGGTCAGAAAGGTCGCACCGGTAAAGGACGCCGTCTCGGATTTGAAGGAGGTCAGACCCCGCTCATTCGTCGTCAGCCCAAGCTCGGAGGCTTCGTGCATCCACGCCGCGTCAACATGGAACCCCTCAACCTCGATACGTTAGAAAAGACTCTGAAGCCAGGTGCATATGACATCGCTGCACTCAAGTCTCTGCGCGTCATCAGCGGGAGAGCTCCCGTGAAGCTGCTCGGTCGCGGTACGATCACCAAGAAACTTTCGCTCACCGTCAACGCTGCCTCTAGGAGCGCCAAGGCAGCTGTCGAGAAAGCTGGCGGTTCTGTCACTATCGCTAGCGCCTAACTATGTTTCAGTACCTGAGGCAACTCTGGCAGTCTAATGACCTCCGCAGGCGCATTCTCTTCACGATTGCGATTCTCATCATTTTCCGCGGTGTCTCGCACGTCACGATCCCCGGTGCTGACAGAGCTCTATTGCAGAGTTTTCTCACCAATGGCACGGCAGCCGAGCCGCTGGGTATCTTCGCGGCCCTCACTGGAGGAGCGGTGCAGAACTTCAGCATCGCTCTTCTCGGTCTCTCGCCGTACATCAACGCATCCATCATCCTCCAGCTCTGTACCGTCATCTTCCCGCGCCTCGAGTCTCTCAGCAAAGAAGGCGTTCAGGGTCAGCAGAAGATCAATACGTACACACGTTGGCTCAGCATCGTTCTCGCATTCATGCAGAGCTACGGATTCCTCGTTCTCCTGAATCAGGGTAGCAGCGGCAACATTGTTCCGATGACGTTCCCAGCAGTACTCCTCCCGATGCTCTACGTCTCGGTCGGATGTGTGTTCGTCATGTGGCTCGGTGAGTTGATCACCGAAAAGGGTATCGGCAACGGTATTTCGCTCCTCATTTTCACGGGCATTGTCGCTGGTATGCCGAGGACCTTGAGTACAATGTTCGCTGCCGGACAGGATAAAATGTCGGCGTTCTACATCTTCCTGATCGTCTCGCTTGCAACGCTCGTCGCCGTCGTGCTCTTCACGGATGCGCATCGCGCCATTCCCATTACGTATGCTAACCAAGGCGCAGGCCGTGGTGTGAAGGCCAATATTCCGATTCGCCTCAATCAGGCCGGCATGGTGCCGATCATCTTCGCCATTTCGCTCATCACGTTCCCAGGCATCATCGCCCAGTTCTTGCAGACTGCTCCCCGTTTCGGAGGTGTTGTGAGCTTCATCCAGCTCAATCTGAATTCCCAAGAGCCGAGCATCATCTATATGGCGCTCTACTTCCTCCTCGTCATCGCGTTCACGTACTTCTACGTCTCCGTCACCTTCAAGCCCGATGATCTCGCCGACAACATCCAGAAGCGCGGCGGCTTCATCCCTGGTGTTCGTCCCGGCCGCGAGACTGCGAAGATGTTGCAGAAAGTCAGTAATCGCTTAAACCTCTGGGGTGGCGTGTTCCTCGGTATCGTCGCCATCGTGCCGCTCGTCTTCACGCGCTACTCCACGCTCGCAAGCCAGGACCTCATCATCTCCGGTTCTGGTCTCATCATCATCGTTGGTGTCGTTCTAGAACTCCTCCGCGCGGTGAATGCGCAATTGCTGGTGCATGATTATGAGAAATTAGTCTAAAGGGGTAGCGGGTAGAAGGTAGCGGATAGCGGGTAGCAAGTGTTTGAAGGTGGCTTTTTGGTTTTCTAACCGCTACCTTCTACCCGCTACCCGCTCGCATTCATGGACTTAGTCTTCTTCGGCATCCAAGGTTCCGGCAAAGGCACGCAGGCCAAGAAGCTTGCGGCTGAACTGGGGTATGACATCTTCGAGGCAGGTGGAGAGCTACGCAAGATCGCTTCCAGCGGATCGGAACTCGGCTCAACGGTGAAGAGTTACATTGATCAAGGTCACCTGGTGCCGCACGAGATCATCATGCAGGTGGTAGCGGCGGCGATCGCTGCACGTCCAAAAACAACGAAGATTCTCTTTGATGGCATTCCGCGTGACGAGGCACAGAAGAAAGATTTCGATGCCGTCATGCAGGCTGCGGGTCGGGATTTCCGTTGCATTCATTTCCTGTTAGATGCCGATGAAGCCGAGAAGCGCATCCTTGGCCGTGCGGCCGAGGAGGGAAGAGCGGACGATGCAGATACCGAGATCATCCGACGGCGCATGAGCACGTTTACCGGTAAAACCATGCCCGTGATCGAAGCGTACAAAGCGGCCGGAAAAGTGACCGAGATCCGCGCCGACCGTGGGGTTGATGCGATCTATGCGGAGCTGAAGGCTCTCGTGAGGCGTGGTGACAGTCTGCAGTGATGGCGCTATGCTTGGTGCATGCCCAAGGCAGATGACGGATCACCGGCGACGAAGCAGGATATCGGACTTCTCATGGATTCGATTGCGAAGCTGTATGATGCGAATGCACAATGGAAAGATGAAATAATCAGTGAATTGAAAAAACACACCGGACTCGCAGCATGAGTGCCTACACGGACACATGCCAGATTTTTAGCGCAGAGCAGCAGGAGTCGCTCCGGAAAGGCGGCGCCATACTCCGGGAGTGCCTGAAGCACGTCGCTTCCCTCGTGAAGCCGGGAATCTCGACTCTTGAGCTTGATACAGCCGCTGAGGAATTCATTCTCGGGAAAGGCGGCGTTCCGGCATTCAAGGGTTACCACGGATTTCCGGGTACCCTGTGCACGTCAGTAAATGATCAAGTCGTCCACGGCATTCCGTCCGCCGGGCCGCTTCTCAAGAACGGCGACATCGTCTCGCTCGATGGCGGCGTGATTCTCGATGGCCTGTACACCGATGCCTGTGTCACAGTGGGGGTGGGGGATATCGACCCCAAGACCCGCTCGTTTCTGGCACACGTCTCTGAGTTGCTCGAGGCTGTCATTGTCGAGGTCGTGCGTGCCGGCGTTCAGGTCGGTGATATTTCCTCGTACATCGAAAAGGCCGTCCGTCGCGGCGGGTTCGGCGTCGTCCGTACGCTCACCGGTCACGGACTTGGCGATACGCTCCATCAGTTCCCCGATGTCCCGAACGTGGGCAAGGCAGGTACGGGGCCAAAGCTCCCCGTCGGCACAATGATCGCGATCGAACCGATCGCCACCATGGGTTCGCCGGAGGTGTATACCGGTATCGACAACTGGACGGTGCTCACGAAGGATACGTCACTGGCGTGTCACTTTGAGCACTCGGTGATTATCACCGAAAAAGGATGTGAGATCATTGCGTGATCTGCAGCATCCCTTTCA
>JAGORY010000080.1:0-1726 GCA_018062585.1 Candidatus Peribacteraceae bacterium
GCGCTTCTCAATGCATTCATCGTCTTCGATTACACAATCCTTGGGATTCCGCTGACACAGGTCTCCTTAGTCGCGGGACACCTCGTCAGTATCGGCGTGCTGGTTCTGCTCATCTACAAGCAGCCAACACTGCTCATGGATCTCGAGCGACCGGAAAAAACGATGGCACAACCGCGCGGTCGCATCGAAAAAACCGTCATCGCCGGAGCACTCGTACTCATAACAATGACCATCGTCTACAGCCTAGTCCACGCTATCGCATTACCAACGGCGCAGTTTGATAGTCTCACCAACTGGACGATGCGTTCTCGGATTTCTTATGAAGACAACCACATGGCGTTCGATCCGACTGAAGACCGCGGTATGGCCAAGCCCCAGTACCCGTTTCTGTTTCACGCACTCCAGATCACGGCCAATCAGGGACAACCTCAGTGGAACGATGCCGCCGCAAACGGCATCTTGTACCTCCTGAGCCTCTCAACGTTCGGCGCTCTATTCCTCATGATCAGAAAACTCCGCGGAACCGCGCAGGCTCTGGTCGCCATCGCAGCGGTGCTCTCTATTCCACTCATCAGTATTCACACGGCCCAAGGATACGCCGACCTCAATCTTCTACAGTACGTCGCGCTCTCCCTCGTCTGTCTAGGCATATGGGTGGAGAGTGACCATGAGAGAAAAAATCGCTGGCTTATACTCTCCGGCGTCTTCGTTGCTGCGTCAGTCTGGACCAAGTCCGAGGGACTGGTATTCGGCCTGCTACCGTGGCTCGTGCCAATGGCGCTCCTCTGCGGTATCGGGAAAAATGCACGGAAAACTGCGCTTCCGGCTGTTCTCGTCGCGGTTGCACTCGCGGCTCCGTGGCCTATCTTCGCGTGGATCAAGGAACTCTCGCTCACGCCCCATAGTTCGGACACGATGCTCCAGTTCCATCCGGAGGCGATCAAGGAGGCACTGCTCGCAGTCTTCGGCCGCGGAACATTCGGTGTCACGTGGTACGCGCTCATTGTTCTCGTCCCAGCTCTCATTGTCTCTGGGATCAAGAAATATCCGGGAGTGGCCTGTCGTCAGTTGCCCCTCCTGTTCTGGGGCATTCTCATGACCGCTGAAATCCTCTTCATCTACCTCTGCACACCCAACGTGCGTTTCCTCCTCAATGCCGAATCATTCTACCGCCAGATGATGATCCCCGCCGCACTTCTCATTCTGGCCGCCGCGATCTGTGTCATACCGCGCTCACGCGACACTCACTGAAGGAAGTCGTACTTGCCGCGCGGTGCTGTCCTTCGGGCGTAATCCGCCTGCTGATGTTCGTTACCGGTCTTTAGTTTTTCCATCTCCGCTTTTTTAAGCTGATCCTCTTTGTCCCACTTCACTTTGTTGGCACACCAGTTGCCGAAGCGCTGTGCAGTGAAGACCAGTTTGCCTTTGCTGAGACACCAGTCGATGCAGCGATCCACTTCCGCAGTCATGCCTTGCACGCGTCCGTAGTAGCGGTGCAGGGTCAGATAAAAATGCTGCGGCTCGCATTTCTGACACTTGAGCCCCACGAGCTTGCAGGCATCTTTCGCGTGCTCCGAAAGCTTGTCCGCAAGGTCGAGCTGTGTGGTTGTGAGTTCAAGAGCCATACGGAAGAAATTGTACCAAAGAATGGAATGCAATGATGTAGAGACGGCCCGCTGGGACGTCTCTGCCTCAGGAGACACGACGCTTTGGGGTCTCAGGAGAC
>JAGORY010000080.1:1826-3659 GCA_018062585.1 Candidatus Peribacteraceae bacterium
CTCAGGAGACACGACGCTTTGGGGTCTCAGGAGACACGACGCTTTGGGGTCTCAGGAGACGTGCGCGCCGCGCGTCTCTACGTTTTCTGTGAGACCGAGGAATTTCCCAGCAGCCTTTCTAGCCCGCAGCACGAGGTCGATGTTGAGAAGATTGCCAAAACGAAACTCAGGAATACCGCTCTGGCGCGTGCCGTAGAGCTCGCCGGGGCCCCGGAGTTTCAGGTCTATTTCGGCGAGCATGAAGCCGGAGTCATTGTCTTCCATGGCTTTGAGCCGCTCGGATCTGGCCTGCTCCGGTGTCGTCGTAAATAAGTAGCAGTAACTCTGATGATCACTCCGGCCAACGCGGCCACGGAACTGATGGAGCTGTGATAAGCCGAATCGCTCGGCTCCTTCGATGACGATAATGGTGCTATTCGGGACATCGATACCGACTTCGATGACCGAGGTCGAAACCAAAATGTCATGCTCACGATCTTTGAATTGACGCATGATCTCGGTCTTCTCGTCACCGGTCATGCGGCCGTGAAGTTTGGCGATTCTTCGGTTCGGGAAAGACTTCCTGAGCCGCTCGAGCTCGGCTTCCACGTTCTTAACGTCTGCGAGTGTGTCTTCTTTGGAGAGTTCGATGAGTGGGCAGATAACGAACGCCTGACGGCCATCGACGATTTGGTTATCGATAAAAAGTTCAACCGTTTTTCGTCCAGTCGGAGAAACGACTTTCGTGAGAATGGTTTTCCTCTGACCCGGTTTTTCCATGAGCACCGACAGGTCATGATCACCGTATGCGGTGAGGGCGAGCGTTCTCGGGATCGGCGTCGCGGTCATCGACAGAAAATGTGGGCTGCCCTTCTCTTTGAGCCTAGCCCTTTGGTTCACCCCAAAACGGTGCTGCTCATCGACGATCGCGAGTTTTAAGTCCTTAAACACGACTTTGTCCTCGATAAGCGCATGCGTACCGATGACGAGATCGATGAGGCCTTGGGCCAGCCTGCGCCTGATGTCATCGGCTTCGGCCTGTGGCACCGAACCCGTTAGCAATGCAACGGTCGGCTGTGGCATCAACTTCAGGTGATCGGCATTGATCCCCTTTTCTTTGTACTTTTCGCTCTGGATGAACGTGTGCATGGTGATAAGAAGCCGTGACACAGTAGACGCATGCTGACGCGCCAGTACCTCGGTCGGCACCATGAGCGCGCACTGGCCACGGCGCGCAAGAACTTCGGCGATGACCGCAACCGCCACTAACGTTTTTCCAGAACCAACATCGCCTTCGAGGAGCCTCGACATCGGCCGATCTTTTTCCATGTCGAGCAAAATCTCGTAGATCGCAGTCCGCTGACCGACCGTTGGCGTAAAATTGAGCGATGCGAAAAATGCTTTGATGAGTTCGGCGTCGACCGGAATCCGGATGCGGTCCTGACGGTCGCCCTGCCAGTCTTTTTTTCGTTCAAGGGCATCGACCTGTACTGCGAACATCTCCTCAAAAGCCATCCTGTTCTTGGCTTCCTCAAGCCGCTCGGGTGTCGTCGGAAAATGCAACTCCCGGATTGCCGACGAACGTGAGAGAAGGTTCTCAGATTTCACGACGTCAGCCGGTAGCGTCTCTTTAAGCTCCGAGAGCGAATTACTGACAAGCGCCATTTTTTCTCGGAGCCAACGACTCGAAATATGTTCTGTCTGACCGTACACTGCGACGATCCGTCCGGCATGTAGCTGCATCGCGCGCGAACCGTCTTCAAACTGCGGACTTTGGATCTTCAGTTTGTACCCGTCTTCCTGAATTTTTCCTGTGAGCGTCACCGGCTGACCTTCCTTGAGCATGCGCATGAT
>JAGORY010000028.1:0-13290 GCA_018062585.1 Candidatus Peribacteraceae bacterium
CCGAAGCGATGAGCAGCACGACGATGAGCGGCAGCAGAATCTTCATTGCTTCACAGGCGGTTTCTTCTTCTGGAGCAACTTCGGCGAGATGTTGGCGGCACTCTCCTCAGCCGCGCGCTTCTGCATCGTGGAGGCCACGAATTCGGCGAGGATCGACTGCACCGTCGTCGCGTCCTTCAGATTCTTCTTGTGCATGTAGTTCTCCATGCACTGCAGTACGAGCGCTTCCACTCTGCGCGGGCGCTTCACGTATTCCATCGACATCGTGTTTCCGGTCGAGATTTTTTCCAGGCTCACTTCACCGTAGCCGAGGATGGTGCCGAGAATCCCCTTCACTTCGTACTCAAGACCTTGAATATCGCTGTACAGGACGCGCGTCGAAGACCGATGAAACCATCCGTGCCACGCGAGGTCGATCACTCCTTTATTCGTGATGATCCAGGCATCGAGGTAGTAATCCATGAAATTACGGATCCACCAGATGGCGACTCCGCAGGCGGAAGCCGAAATCCCGTAGACCACGTACGGCGTGTGCGAAAAATACAGCAGGCTCCAGACCGCCACGAAAACGAGTGTCGGCAGCCACAGGGACCTGATGCCGAGCAGCCAGTGTTTGTGGACGACCATCTGGATCTCCTCTTCGTCGTCGAGGTGCTGGGTGAAGAAAAATGTGTTGAGCACGGGAGAAGTGTACTACAAAAAAAGTGGTACGTGGGTAGTAGGTAGTGGTTAGTATCGCATCGATCTCTTTCACTGGGACGCGACATCCCAGCTGCGGGAGATAAAGATCGCTCCAGTTTACTAACCGCTACCCGCTATCCGCTACCTACTACCCACTAACCACTAACCACTAACCACTCGTCCCCTTCTCTGCTATACTTACGTTCGTATGGTTAGTACCCTCAATAGAAGAAGTATTCTGTTTCACGTCTTCGATGTCACGCTCAATATCGTGATCATCGTGGCGATCGTCGGCATCATCCGCACGTTCATCGTGTCCCCTTTCCAGATCGAGGGAAATTCGATGATTGAGACACTCGAGCACAAGGAGTACATCGTCATCAATAAGTTTCGTTACCTCTTCGGTCATCCGAACCGCGGGGACATTGTCGTCTTCCGCCCGCCGACCGATCAGAGCAAGTACTACGTGAAGCGCGTCATCGGACTCCCGGGTGAGACTGTCGTCGTCAAAGACGGCAACGTGTATCTGCGTGAAGAGACGAAAGGAGACATCCTCCTCAACGAATCTTCGTACCTCTCTCCCGCTAACGAAGGAAAGACGTACCGCTTCAACTCCAACGGCGGTATCTCGGCCGGCGACACCTCGGAAGAAGTGTTCGAGGTTCCGCAGGGTCAGTATCTGGTCCTCGGCGACAATCGTCAGGGTAGCCTAGATTCCAGAAGCTTCGCCTACCTCGGCACGCACCAGACGGCGTATGTTCCGGAGAGCAACATCAAGGGCAGTGTGTGGTTCGTAGCGCTCCCCGTAACGAAGATTCACGCATTCGAGGCGCCGGAGTATCAGTTGTAAAGCGAGTAGAAGGTAGCGGTTAGCGGGTAGTTTTCTCTGTGTATCTACCTTCTACCCGCTATCCGCTCTCGCTCACTTTCTCTTGCAGCCAGAGCCAATCCCCGGTACTATTGTTTCGTTCGACCCGCTTTTTTTCGCGTATCCCATGAATACCATCGTCAGCTACTTCCGTGAAAGCATCGAGGAACTTCGCCAGGTCCGCTGGCCTACCCAGAAGCAGGCTATTCGCCTGACTGCCATCGTCATCGGATTCATTATCGTTGCGTCTATTTTCTTCGGAGTCACGGACCTCATTTTCTCTGAAATCATCCGTCTCACATTCGTTTAAACGTTTAGCCCACCTCACACATGGTCAAACAAGATCCTTCCGCAGGGAGAAACTGGTACGTGGTTCACACGTATTCCGGTTATGAAGACAGTGTGAAGAAATCCATCGAACAGCGTTCCGAGACGTTCGGTATGAAGGATTACATCTTTCAGGTGGTCGTACCCAAGGAGAAGCAAATCGTCTTCAAGCGGAACGAACCGATCGAAGAAGAGAGGAAGCTGTTCCCGGGTTACGTTCTCATCGACATGATCGTGACTGATGAAAGCTGGTACATGGTCCGTAATACCCCGAACGTCACAGGTTTCGTCGGTTCCGGCAACATTCCCGTTCCAGTCACGCCCGAGGAATTCGGCGTCGTAGAACGGCGTATGGGAGAAGAGACAGCCAAGTTCAAGAGCGACTTCCAGGTCGGTGACTTGGTCGTCATTATCGATGGCCCCTTCAAGAACTACGAAGGCGCTGTTGATGCGGTCGACGTGGATAAGGGCAAACTCACGGTTCTTGTTCTCATCTTCGACCGTGATACTCCGGTCGAACTGGACTTTACGCAGGTACGGAAGAAATAGCGGGTAGAAGGTAGCGAGTAGCGGGTAGTACGTATGTTTTTGTTTCACTATCCGCTACCAGCTACTCGCTCTTTCTTAATCTGTCACACAACCAAAAACACTCCCTTCCATTGTTCTTTCGGCTTAGTACGTGGACAATTCGCGTACTTCTTCATCCCCTCTTTTCGTATGCGCACCTCACGTCTGATTCCGCTCGCACTTGCGTTCTCAGTGTTGCTTCCCGTTTCCGCCTTCGCACTTGAGGGCATCGGTCCTCGTGTCACCGTGACCGGCACCGTGACGGAAGTCCGTATCAGTGAGAAGCAGGCTTTCGACAAAGTGGGCGCAGAAGTAGTCATCAAAGCCAATAATGGCCAGGCCGTGACGATCGTTATCACCAAGGACACCCAGATTCTTTCCGAAGGACGCCTGAGCCGAAAGCGCATGATCCCAGTGAATATCATTGCCGGTATGCAGGTCCGAGTCCGTGGATGGAGAGTCGGAAGTGATTCACTCACTGCATCTCTGTTCGTGATCTCGAATATCGAGCTCAATCCTGTTCTTTCACAGAACGGCATCTTGCAGTCCATCGATGGCAACAAAATCACTGTCCTGAACCAAGATGGCCTGAACCGCACGTACACTGTTACGAACGAAACGGAGGTGAATCTGAATTACACGGTTCATGGAGAGGACGCTCTGACACTCATCGGGAAGCAGGTACTTCTCACGCTCAATCCGAACGATACGTCCCTCGTCCGCATCATCCGCATCACGGGTAAGCAGCCGATTACGCGCACCGCGAAGCCGACGACCGTGGATCTTGGCGTCAGGACGACGGATTAGTGGGTAGAAGGTAGCGGGTAGTCGCAAGCGAGACACGTATGTTGATGCGGCGACAAACCACTAACTACTAACCACTAGCCACTCACCGTTATCCCATTTTCTTCAGCATCAGATTTCGCAGAGCTGTTCCTAGGAAAACTGTTTGGCATGCTTGTCCGGTGACGTAGGCGACTGCGAGTGCGTAGATGCCGAGTGACGGCAGGAGGACTGTACCCGTTGTCACGGCTGCGGCTCCGGAGGCGACCGAGCTGAGTGCCGGCCAGCCGGTGTTCTTCAGTGCGTAGAATGTCCGTAGAATAATGTGATTCGTACTCTCGAATGGCACCGCGAGCGCGTAGATCAGAAGTGATTGAATAAACGTGCCGGAGACCGTAGGCCCGAGGTGCATCATCCACGCCGCGACATGTGACATGAGCGCCAAACACACGGCGCCCGGCAGAGCGAGTGCGAGATTGAACAGCAGACTTTTCTTCACTTGCACCGAAAGTTTGTCCATATTCCGGAGGGCCGCGGATTGGCTTAAGGCTGAAAAAGATGACTGAGCGATTGCGATGCCGACGATGCCCGGAATCACTGACTCAAAGTTACTCGCGAACTGATTGAGGGCGACCATCTCTTTGCCGAGGCCGGACGCCAAACGGTCCAGAAGCAGAAGCTGTAGCTGCAGCGCGCCGAGAGCCGCCATCCGCGGAATGATGAGCAGTCCCATGTGTGTGAGTTCGCCATGAAACAAGCTTTGTCTGCCGGTACGTACTCTGAATCCTGCGCGATACACTGCGATGGCTCGGACAATGAGATACAGCGCAGTGCCGATGACGGTGCCAATCATTGGCCCAAGCGCGCCGAAGTGCGGTGTCAGGAAATACGTTCCGAGAATCGTACCGGACGACCAGATGATCGGCGTGATGCCGTACACCCAGTACCGCTGCACCGCGATGAGGTACTGACCTAAAGCATTGCCGAACACAAAGAGAAAATTAGTAAACAGAGCTATACGTCCAAAAGAAATGTAGAGCTCCAAAGTTTCACCCTCGAACTTCACCATGTGTGGAGCGATCTGCGGGAAAAAAATCGCGGCGGCGAGTGCGACCAATCCAAAGACTACCGAGAACATGAACATCGTACTCGTGAGAATCCGGTCCATCTCCTCTTTGCGGTCGTGTGCTAGGTGCGAAGCCAAAAACGGCACGACGACGACGCTCAGGCATGACATGACGAGGATCTGAAAGAGGAGATCACTCGGGCGAAACGCTGCGATGTACACTGACGCGACGCCGAGCGGGTCCGTATCCAGAGGAAACATGATCGAAAACGCCTGATCCCGAAGGAAACCGCATGCCGAAGCCAAAAGTGACGTAATGGCGAGCACCGCAGCTCCGCCGGCGATGCGTCGTTCACAGAGGAGCGACTGCAGGAGTTTCTTCATGGCCTGAAGCATAGCATTTCGGCTAAGCATAGACAAAAACTCTTATTTTTTGTATAATGGCCAGATTATGTCATTATTCGCGGCACCGTCGGCAGGTCTTGAGACTGTGGATACACGAGAGCAAGCGTTTATCTCTCGGGAACGTTGGGTGATCACCTTTCTGCTCGCACTCGCTATCACCGCTTTTCAGGTGATCTTTACGCTGTACTGGGCAGACGCTGGTGCCGACGTCGTCGGAAAATATTACTCGCTCAATACCTACGACTCGGAGTGGTACGCGCACATCGTGAATCACGGATACATGCTTACTACGCTGCCGCTCGAAGCCGAGGGTAACACCATGGCGCACGTCGGATTCTTTCCGGGATACCCCATCGCAAGCTGGATTTTGAGGAGCATCACCGGTTTCAACACCGAGCTTTCGCTCCTCGCAACCGCGCAAATCTTTACCGTCGGCGTCTGGACGTACATTCTTCTCTTCCTGCACCGCTATCGCGTTCGCCGGAAGTTGCAGGCCGTCGCGGTCGTGACCATTCTTGCATTTCCCTCGGCATTCTTTTTCGTCACAGGGTACTCGGAGTCGCTCTTCACGTTTACGCTCCTCGGGTATCTGTACTGGATGACTGATGATCACCCGATGGCCTGGATACCAGCAGCACTCCACGGATTCGTCATGAGTGCCACGCGCATTGTTGGCTTACCGCTTTTGATGTTGCCATTCGTGCGCCACTGGCTGCGAACACGCAAAATCCCTGCAGACCTTCCTCCGTACATTGTCGCACTCTGTACCGGACTCGGAGCATCGCTCTTCTTCCTTTACTGTCAGGGTGCATTCGGTGACTGGAACATCTATTCACATGCGCAGTCGCACGGTTGGAGCGTCGATCCCAAGTTTGGCGCTGTTTTTGATCCCGCAACGTACAAGCTCATCATGCCGGCGACAAGCTGGGACGGTTTTGTAGATCCTAATGACGTCAGTAGGCTTTCCGTGCCGATCATCTTCGCGCTCACGATTGTGGTACTTCTCGGAGAGATTGTGGCACTTCTCAGACATCCCAGAGATCCGTCGCGTTTCGATCACATCATTCTGCTCGCAGCCGTCTGCTGTATGTTCTTCGTCACGGTCTCGGGTCTCTACACGCTCGGTATGCGTTCGGTCATCCGCTACATGCTCCCACCGTTCATCCTTCTCACTATCGTCGCCTCGTCCATGATCCTCGAATTCACGTTCTGGAATAGATGGAGTGCGCGCGTCGTGTGGGCACTATTTTCGGTCGCCATCGCCCTTATGTTCTTTGTGCAGGCCGGTCACATTGACCTGCATAGCCATGGAATTTGGGTAGCGTAGAGACCTAAGAAAGTGACGCTTTTTAAACGTGCGGTTAGTCGTTAGAATCGATGCACCTTATATGCCGCAAGAAACACTCCCCTTTTCGAAGATGACCGACGCCGAGGTGAAGGCGTGTCTTTCGAAGAACCTCATCGGCCTCACTGTCGAGGAAGCGCGAAAAATCGAGACGATGTTGAAGCGCCCGCCTACCGTGACCGAGGCGACGATTTGGGGAATTCAGGGCAGTGAGCACTGTAGCTACAAATCAAGCCGACGGTTTCTCAAAAATTTTCCGACGACCGGCAGGCACGTTATCTTAGGTCCCAAAGAGGACAGTGGCATCATCGCGATCACGGACGGACCGAAGGGCAAGCGCTGGGGACTCGTGATGAGTCATGAATCCCACAACCACCCCTCGCAGGTCGTGCCGTACGAAGGAGCCGCAACCGGTGTCGGCGGCTGCGTGCGTGACGTGCTATGCATGGGCGCCCGCGTCATCGGGTCGATGGATTCACTCCGTCTCGGAGATCTGAAGTCAGATGAGACACGCGCCATTGCTACGGAAGTGATCCGCGGAGTAGCAGGCTACGGCAACGCGCTTGGCATCCCCAACCTCGGCGGAGACACAGTGTTCGATGATGCGTTCAATAAGAGTTGTCTCGTGAACGTCGTTGCGCTCGGACTGATCCGTGAAGATGAGATTATTCATAGTTACGCTCAGAAAGAAGCCGGAAAAGCCGGATACGACATCATCATCGTCGGCAAACCAACTGACAAAAGCGGCTTTGGCGGCGCATCATTTGCGAGTGTGGTCATGGAAGAGGAAGACAAAGAACAAAACGCCGGAGCGGTGCAGGAACCAAACCCGTTTTTGGAGCGCCACCTTCTGGCGTCTAGTTATGCTCTCTTCGACAGGCTGGTGCGCGAGAAGAAACTCGACAAAGTCAGTTTCAAGGACTTGGGTGCCGGCGGCAATGTCTGTGCGTCCGTGGAGCAGGTAGCTCCGGTTGGCATGGGCGCCGTGATCGATCTCGAGAACATCCACGTCGCGATCCCTGGCCTTCCGCCGCAGGTCATCGCGTGCGCTGAAACGCAGGAACGATTTTGCTGGATCTGCCATCCGTCGCTTACGGACATGATCCTGAAGCACTACAACGTCACGTGGGATCTACCATCCGTCGCCGAGGGCGCTCGCGCCAGTGTTATCGGCAAAGTTACGGAGGACGATACATTCACGCTTACATACAAAGGCGAAACAGTGTGCAGCGCCACATCAGAAGACATTACCTCGGGACTTCAGTACGTTCGTCCGACGAAGGCGCCGGTGACGTCGTTCAAAGAACCCGTTATTTCCTGCATAGACAACACCGTGAAGGTCGGCAAGAAGGCATTCACGATGGATGAAATCTTCGCTGCATTCCTGAGTCAGCCGACGCATGCCAGTAAGTCTGGTGTTTTCGGGCACTACGACAAAAATATTCTCGGGAATACTGTCATCGAACCCGGTGAAGGCGACTGCTCGGTCATCATGCCACTTGCCGACCTCGAGAGTTACGTGCTCGAAGGAACGCACCCAGGCTGGGCCGACGATATTTCCGAAGCCGAGACATTCACGGGTGTCGCTCTCGCCTGCGGCGGTAATAGCCGGTACGGACGAATTTCGCCCTATTTGCAGGCGGTGAATGCGGTTGTCGAAAACGTACGTAATATCGCAACAGCCGGAGCACTCCCTCGCTGCATCACCGACTGCCTCAACTACGGCAACCCCGAAATACCGGAGCAGCTGTGGGCGCTGGAGCAGGGAGTCGCAGGAATTTCAGATGCAGCACGCGCACTCTCGATTGGAGGCGAAGCGATCCCGATTATTAGCGGCAACGTCAGTCTCTACAACGCAACGAAGGAAGGTCCCATCGATCCGACGGCCAACGTGTGCGTCGCAGGCGTCATGCCGGATGCGCGCAAAGCAATCTCGATGCAGATCAAGAATGCCGGTTCTATGCTTTTCCTCCTCGGTGACCGGAAAGATGAATGCGGTGGCAGCGCGTACTACCACGTCCTCGAGACCCTGTCGGGTGCCAAGCGCAATGCGTACCTCGGCGCCAACGTGCCGTCCCCAGATCTTCCTGAGGTGCTGAGAGAAATCACGTTCATGTCCAAGGCGGTTTCATCTGGACTCATTCTCTCGGCGCATGACATCAGTGAAGGAGGTTTGCTGCTCGCGCTCTTTGAAATGACGCTGCCGCAGAGAAAAGTCGGCGGTACTATCGGCGTCTCGGTCGACCTCAGTCCCGTCGCGCCTGGGCTTCGGGCAGATCTTGTGCTGTGGAGCGAAACCGGTGGATTCATTCTGGAGGTCGAGGAAAAAAGTGCAGAGCGACTTAAGAAACTTGCCGAGACATCAGGCCTTGAGCTTATTCACATCGGAGAAACGACGCACGAACCAGTCCTTTCAGTTAGCCGTAGCGGCACAACGCTCATTGATAAGCCGCTCCAAGCGCTTCGTAGCGTCTGGTCAGACTCACTCGAACGCGCGTTACATTCGTCTTAATCTCAAGAGAGTTTTCTTTACGTGCGCTGATGCTTTGGTATTTTGGATGCATATGAAACAATGCATCTATCTTCTCGTAGCACTCATCACACTTTCTTCTGGCGTACCTGCCGTGAACGCTGCCGCTCAAGCTTCCATTACAATTGAGCAGCTCTCCCCGTCCGTGTACGGAACATGGACATTGCTTTCTGGTGACGGAAGCAGCCGCTCAAGTAAAGACGACGGCGTGGACCGCACCGGAGGATTTTCGATGGCACTCACCGAATTGGGGCAGACGACTTTGAGCGTCATTCCCCCACCGGGAATGTCAGCCGTCATCTCGGTCTATAACGGTGGCGAACTCGTACAGAACATCGATTCCCAGCAGTACTCGTTCCCGCTCTACACAAATAGCAAGTACCGCTTCGTCATCCGATATTCTCTGACGCGCCTCGGTACACTGGGAGTCACGAGTGATCCCACTCCACTCCGTTTCCGCATGAAAGGACCCTCCGGCCGTACGTACGTAGGCAGGACTCCCCACACGTTCAAAAATCTCCCCGCCGGCAAGTACAGTCTGTATTTCCCGAAGACGGACGAGTGTCTGCAGCCAGCGGTGCAGACCATCGACGTCGAGCCCGAAAAGCGCAATACGACTCTCGTCACGCTACGCTGTAACGTCGAAGAAGAGGAGAATGTGGACCGCAGCCGCATCAGCCGCCGTACGCTCCGAGAATACGTGGAAGCCCGTGAAGTGAAAACTCGCGGCAACCGCAAGTAGTCGTTATGGAGTCACCATTGCTGCAGCGAGTTTCGTGCTGTTACCGGCACCCATGACCAGTAAGACGTCGTCGTTCATGAGAAGTGTATCAAGCGTATTTTTGGTTTTACCGAGCGTTCCCGAAGGACGGCAGGACACTTTGCTCGTTCGGCCGATTTCGGCTGCAAGTCTGGCAACATCGGCCTGCTCAGTGTCTTTGTCGGGTCGTGCATCGAAAACTTTCGTGACGAGCACCAGATTCGCCCCCGAAAAAGACGTTGTGAACTCCTTCCAGAGTTTCAGTGTTCGATCATTTGTGTGCGGCTCGAAAACGCAGACGAGTCTCCGATCCGGATACGCCGCCTTGATCGCCGCAATCGTCGCACGGATTTCGGTCGGGTGATGAGCGTAGTCGTCGATGACGGTAACACCGAGCCTTGTATCGCCTTTCAGTTCCATGCGGCGCCACGAGCCCGAAAATTTGAGCAGAGCTTCTTGGGCTTTGGCAGGATCGATGGTACGGAGCTTCGCAAGCGCCATAACGAGCTGTGCATTTTGCTGCATGTGGACGCCTGGAATCGTGAGCATTGGAAGTAGCTCGCTGTCGGCGTCGATGAGCGTTTTTCCGGCGCGCTTCACGATGTCCGTCGTCTTCGTGTCGCCACCGTGGGCAATGACACTCCCCTCTTTGGGGAGCGACGAGAGGAATTCCACGAATGCGGATTCATAGTCGGCCATGTCCTTGAAAGAATCGAAGTGGTCTCCGTCAGTGTTGGTGACGAGCACCGTTTTCGGAGAGAGATGCAAAAACGACCTCCGGTATTCGCATGCTTCGATGATCCATAGATCCCCCTTTCCCCTGCGCCAGTTAGTTCCACCGAGGTCTGCGGTCTTGGTGCCGACGACGACGTTTGGGTCCAAACCAGCGTCGATGAAGACTTTAGCCGCCATCGCAGTCGTCGAGGATTTGCCGTGCGTACCGCAGATGCAGATGAGATCTTTGCCTTTCGTGAGTTCGCCAAGCGCCGCGAAGTACGAGATCTGACGGATGCCAAGTTCCGCCGCTTTCAACCGCTCGGGAGAGTCTGGTGGTACGGCCTCGGAATAGACGAAGAGCTCCGCATCGGATGGCACCGCAGAACCGTCCTGAACAAGTGTGACGTCTATACCGAGAGACTTCAGCGACAGCGTTATCTCAGACTCAGCTTTATCCGTGCCTGAAACCGTATGATCCAAAGCACGCACGTGCGCCGCATATGCCGAAAGCCCGATTCCGCCAATGCCAGAACAGAAGATTCTCATGAATACATAATAGCAGGAAGTAAAAAGTCATAAGTCATAAGTGTTTTTTACTTGTGACTTTAGTACTTGTGACTTGTGACGTATTTCTCTGGTGATACCCTAACCTCCGTGCCCTATAACGAAGTAGCGCCGATTCCCAAACAGATGACGATCGTCGTCGGATTGTGCGTTGTGGGTCTTATGGCGTTTGGCTTGGCACTGTCGTATTACAAGAACATTCTGTTTGATCGACAGCTGATCACGATGCAGGAGAGAAACACACGCCTCAAGCAGCAGATCTCAAACGGCTACGACCAGTTACAGTATCTGGAATCCACACAGTACAAGGACAAGTATGCCAAAGAGAACTTCGGCGTTCTTCGCGCAGGAGAGAAGGTGCTCGTCATCAACAGGATCGCCGAAACTGTATCTCTCACTCACAGTGAGGCTGATCTGACACCTGAGGATAAGCAGGCGATCTTTGAGGAGAATCTACGGAGCATTCGTGTTGTTGATCACTGGAAGTTGTATCTCTTCAATAGGACCAAAATCGACGATCTCAAGAAGAACATCTAGTAGGTACTGTCGCTATGGCTCAGCCCTTCCGTCAGTTTGATTGCGGATGTAGTCGGTTATTCCATCGTGCAACCAGGATCGGTTCCACCAATCCGGTACTGCATGAAATGGCCGGGGTCGTATTGAAAATGTGCGAACATTTGACGAACTCCTTCGTGATAGAGAATGACAATCGGGTCTAATACATAGTAGCCAGCCAGATCCATGGTGTACGAGTCTGCTGATTGCAGATTCGGCGTCAATTCCATGACTCCTCCATGAACGGAGGAGGGAACAGGAAATATCAATGGATCCGGAAGAGTACTAAAGAAAATATTTCCGTTTGAGGGATCGATGGACAACGCTTGAATACGACCTTGATACGGATGCAGGACAAGGGTCTGGATGAGGCTGAAATCATCCAAATCGATCCGATATATTTCCGATGCTTTCTGGGGGGCTGCATAGACAAATCGCGGTACAGAAACGATGTAAGCCTCGGTGCCGGAAAGCGCAACCGCAGAAACTTGGAGGGAGTTCTGCCCTCCGTCGGCGCGAGTGAGCTGCAAGATATCCTCCGACGACGGCGGCGCGAATGTTGCAAGATTCACTCGCGTCAATCGCCCCTGCGTATCGCCGAAATATGCATATGATCCGTCTGGATTCATAAACGATGTGAGGAACCCGACTCTGTTGTTCTCTCCTCCAAACACATCGATATGCCCGACACGGGTGAATGTGCTCAGATCAAATTTGATGATGCGGTTGAAGCCGCTATTGATGAAAGTTGAAAAGTAGGCATATCGACCCTGAGGATCGATGACCCCGGTCGAGACATTGACGTCTTGCAGAGCTAAAGGTGCAAGATCGACCGTGGGATTGTATGACATGGAGGGCAGGTCGATCCGTGCGATGAATTTTTGTCCGTCATTGTTGCTGACCGAAACATAGGCTTTTTGATTTGTAGGATTTACGACAAACACCCCGTCACTAAACTGATCTCCGGAATTAGCAGATGTCATGTTCAGGGGAATAACGAGTTCTCGCCCAAGAGAAAGAGGAGAGAGAAGAATTTCTCGGATGACCGTGAACCCATTGCTATTGCGCACCATCATCATATATATCCTGTCTCCATCTGGGGGGGTGTACGCAGAGATCGCAATTGTTTTGTACTGCACCGGGTCTGGTGGATACGCAAGAGTAGCCACAGTACGGGGGACATCGATGAGAGTATCACCGTCATTGTCGACGCCGTCCTCACATTCGTTGTTCCATTGACACTGATCACTGCAGCCGTCTTCATTATTCGGACCACCATCACACGCTTCTTCTCCTATCACGAGTCCATCTCCGCACGTTGGTATCACACTAAGACCGACGCCACATTGGAAGGTCAGATCATGCTCTTGGGTGAAGACGTGGTACCGAGAGCCGCGCTCGAATTGCCCGAGAGTATTTGTGGGGCGCAGAGACGGAGAAGCCCGGAGTTTGCCCTCCGAGTACATGAACGATCCAACCTGATTCGTTCGTCTCGGATACTGATGCGCCCAAAACGTCAGCGCTCCCGATGCGTTCCGTAACCCGTTTGTCATGGTGGGGAAAAATCCGCGACCTGCGCAGGACATGACCGTGAACTTTCCTTTCACCACCGTAATCCCCGCCTCTGATTCCTGTGGCGTGAAATAGTGATAACTTCCCGATGGCGACAGTGCTCCCTGAAGTGAGGAAGATGCGTAGCGGGAAGCAATGAACCCGGCAGTTGCCAGGATGAGAACCAAACCGGTGATGATCGTGCGTCGCTTCAGAGTCAGTGGAAAACTTTTGTATCGTAGCACTGCAGTAGGTCAGCACAAAGAAAGAGGACATCGATACGGAGTGACGTTGCGTTTTTCGCTTTCGTCACGCATATTTGATGTCCGACGCGGGGTGGAGCAGCCCGGTAGCTCGCAAGGCTCATAATCCCGCGGCCGCGGGATCGCAGGTTCAAATCAGTTATTTTTTTTGCTTTTTAGACTGCTTAACTGCATACTCAACTGTCCGACGCGGGGTGGAGCAGCCCGGTAGCTCGCAAGGCTCATAATCCCGCGGCCGCGGGATCGCAGGTTCAAATCAGTTATTTTTTTTGCTTTTTAGACTGCTTAACTGCATACTCAACTGTCCG
>JAGORY010000028.1:13390-13882 GCA_018062585.1 Candidatus Peribacteraceae bacterium
ACGCGGGGTGGAGCAGCCCGGTAGCTCGCAAGGCTCATAACCTTGAGGTCGCAGGTTCAAATCCTGTCCCCGCAACCAAATTTGTATGCAAGGAAGCTTCGTCGCCTACGTTCTGGTGAATGCCGAAACAAAGAAATACATCGGTATCACTTCTGATATTTCAAAAAGACTTGCGGAGCATAATGAAGGAAAGTCCGAGTACACTTCTTTTCGAGGACCATGGACTTTATTGTGGTCCAGCAGGGTAATGTCTCACACAGAAGCTTTGCGACTGGAAAAGCTCATGAAGAAGCAGAAGGGCGGGGACGGGCTCCAGGTGCTGATGAGGATTTTCTCGCAAGGCTCATAATCCCGCGGCCGCGGGATCGCAGGTTCAAATCCTGTCCCCGCAACCAAATTTGTATGCAAGGAAGCTTCGTCGCCTACGTTCTGGTGAATGCCGAAACAAAGAAATACATCGGTATCACTTCTGATATTTCAAAAAGACTTGCG
>JAGORY010000081.1 GCA_018062585.1 Candidatus Peribacteraceae bacterium
CTGCAGCCATGCAGTTCGACGGCGAAACGTTGGACCTCATCAAGACAGGTGACACGATGGAATCCTCCCCTGCTCTGCGCGACACGGTCATGAAATTGCACGCGATGCGCGACAGTATTACGCACGTGAAATTTGCCTACATCATGCGCAAGACCGAGGACCCAAATCTCCTAGAGTTCGTCGCGGATGGCGACTTGGCTCACACGGATGCAGAGCTGGACACTAACAACAACGGAATCGTCGATGAGGATGAAGTGGCGTCGATTCCGGGTGAGACGTACGACTGGCGCGAGTGGCCGGCACTTGGCAACGACGCGTTCCAACACCCTACCGTGGACGAACATGTCGCCACCGACCAGTGGGGTTCCAGCATCTCGGGCTACGCGCCGATCCGCCGTAAGAACGGTCAGGTTGCGGGTGTGCTTGGCATCGACATGGCGGCCACCGAATTCGCGGCGTTGAGTAACAGTATTTTCTCTCCGGTCGCCCTACTCCTCATTCTGCTCGCCTCGGTGTGCGTTGGTGCAGGAAGCTCGCTCTTCGTGTGGAGGCGTCGCTTAGAATCACTCGAGAAACTAGAGATCGAACGCTCGGGACTGCTTAGGCTAGCGTTCCATCAGCTCGGCGGACCGCTTACCATCATCAGCTGGTCACTTGAAGAACTGGCGGATGAAGGTTCGGCGTCCATTCAGCGGAGCATCGCCAATATTCAAGAAGGCGTAAAGCGCCTGACCGAGATCCTAAAAACCTTGAAAAGCGCCGACACCGTGCATTCTGGGAAGATCGAGTACAAGCCAGAATTTGCGTCTCTCACGTCGGTCCTTGAACAAGTCGTGAAGGAAGCCGCACCCAAACTCGCCATACGGAGTCAGCACGTCATCATGGATCTTGAGGAGAGCATCACGATGAAACTGGACCCAAAACTTATCTCCGGAGTCGCACTCGAACTCCTGACGAATGCTATAGATTTTTCCACCGACGGCAGCGCCATCACCGTGCGATCCAAGCGTGTCGGCAAGTACGCCGAATTCTCCGTCATCGACCACGGTTGCGGTATCCCGAAGAAAGACCTGCACCGGATGTTCGAGGAATTTACGCGTGGAGGAAACGCTACCAAATTCAAAGCCGATGGCAACGGACTCGGTCTCTACATCGTAAAGGGAATCGTGGAACAGGCAGGCGGCCAAGTGTCCATCGTGAGCCGTGAAGGCGAAGGCACCACAGTCACGGTACGGCTGCCGATCGCGTAACGAAGTGAAAAACGAAAAGTGAAGAGTGAAAAATACGATAGTTTTTTTTGTTTTTTCATTTTTCACTTGTACGCCTCTTTCCAGTGCAAAATTGCATACTGCTTGTTTCACGCTTATCATGGCACCATCAGCGGCGGATGACTTCACATTCCGCGCTTTCCCCACCTCATCATGACCACCGCGGCTCTCATCTCACTTCGTGAAACGTTTGAAGCATCGCTCGTCGTCTGCGTTATGCTGGCGTTTCTGGAACGCTCCGAGCGCCGGAGTTACGTCTCCGCACTGTGGTTCGGGGTCGGCGCGGGCGTGGTTTTCAGCGTCATCCTGGCATGGATCATGCAGATGTACGCCGCGTCGCTCGGTGAAGAAGCGAAGGAAATCTATGAAGGCATCATGATGATGACGGCCGCAGGTCTGCTGCTTTGGATGATCGGGTGGATGGCGATGTCCGGACGAACCATGAAGTCACACATCGAGAAGAACATGGCCACCCATATCGCCGGCGGCAGCGCGCTCGGAATCTTTCTGCTCAGTTTCACGAGTACAGCGCGTGAAGGCGCTGAAATGGTGATCCTCATTCATGCAACTCTCCTCAGCGCATCAAATGCCCACACGCTTGCCGGTATCGGTATCGGCATGGTCACGGCCATCGCTCTTGCGGCCCTGATGCTGCGCGGCGTGCGGCTCATCCCCATGCAGACGTTCTTCACGTTCACCGGCATTTTCCTCCTCATTCTCGGAACCGGTCTCACGATGCACGGCATCGGCGAATTTCAGGAAGCCGGAACGGTCGTCTGGCTGTCGGTTCAGGCGTGGGACACGAGTTGGCTCCTCGCGGATGACACGTTCATCGCGGACATCGGAAAAATTATCGTGGGGTACGAAGCTACTCCCTCTATTCTGCAAGTCCTTGGAGGGCTTGGGTATGCCCTTCTTGCGATTGCGACGTGGAGACTGTCCCACGCTCCGCGGACGAAGCACATCACAGCCTAACGCTCGGCCACCACTTTCGTCGCGTCTCCACGGGTGATGATGGTCGTGAGTTCCCACCGTGAGGACAGTGTCTTCGGAATGGCGGTGTACCTCGCGATGAAGACTTCGCGCTTGGGCTCGCCTCCCGGCATCGTGACCGTACGGACCCAACCGATTTCGTTGTTGCGGAGAATCTTGCCATCTTCAAGCAGATCCTTCGGTGCAGTCTTACCGAAGTACGGACCCGTGATCGCGACCGTGCGCTCATCGTCCGTGCCGTAGATCCGGACGAACGCTTCATCGCCGTCGTTGTAGGCTTGGATAAGCAGCGGTCCGCCGGTGTCATTCTTGAACTGGAAGTCCTGCTTGCCTGGGAAAATAGTTGCGTCCTGTCCGACGCCGAACTTCTCGTAGTACGTCACGTACAAGCTGTGGCTCTTCTGTTGAACGATAGGGAGCCCCGCAGCCAAAGCGGCGCGGTACGTCGTCGTCGAGACCTGACAGATGCCGCCGCCCGGAGCCGGACGAAGATTGGCACCCTCGAAGATCGTGAGAGCCATCTGCCATCCCCTATTGATAGACACGATGCCGAGCGTGTCATTGAACGAGAACACGGTGTCAGCAGGTACGAGGACGTTGTGAACGCGTTCATTGAGGCCTTTTCGGACGTTGGCTTTGCGGGACAAACCCGATCCCTCGAAACTGGAGTGACCGGTTGCGAGCAGTTTCATCGGCATCGCGGAACCGTTTGTCGGATCCGTCACGACGGCAGGTACGGCTGTGAGGATGTATTCGACCGTGTCCGCTGCGTGCTCGAAAGCATCCGCAATGTCGTGCGCGAGTGCATCAACATTGTAGAGATAGCCGCTTTTGGCGATGCAATCAGTCTGCGCACGGACAACGCCGTCATCGTCAGTCCAGCTGGAGAGAAGGATGCACGACTGGGGCTCCGGAATGCCCTGCGGCGGATAGCTGATGAGATACTGCTTCAGACGCGCGACATCGAGAGTGGCGGTAGCCTTGTTGCCCTTCACGTTGAAGGTGATCCAGAGCGGATGATCCTTGAGAGAAATATCGAAACTCGAGACCGGAGCCTTCCCCGGCTCACTGACAAACGATACTGCAACCGTGCGTTCAAGCATCGCCATGCGTGCGTCGATGGCTGCACTCATATCGAGGGGTGCCGAGGACGACAAAGAACTCTGTGGAAGAAGTGCGATCGTACGGGTCGGTGCTTCGGCGAGAGCAGCACGCTCATTCTTCATCTGGGTCCATCCGAACAAACCTGCAACGGTGAGTGCAAGAAAAGTTGCGAGGAAGGAGCGCCGGAGAATCATATGTGTGTTGACGTTCATGGGGGCTTCTTGTGACATGCTTATTATAACATAGTTT
>JAGORY010000082.1 GCA_018062585.1 Candidatus Peribacteraceae bacterium
TTGGCCGAGGTCGTCGCGATTGGCTTGCCGTAGGCCTCCGCAAGCCTCGCGGCGAACGGATGTGACGAGATTCTTACCCCGATCCAAGCATCCTCGCCACCGCCAGAAGCCGTGAGCCAGAGCGGGGGAGCGCCGTTTTTTTTGGGAAGAACAATCGTGAGCGGACCGGGGAGATGCTTCCGGAAAAGTTCTTCGGCTTTCGGAGAAACGTCGACATACGTGCGTGCGGATTCGAGCGACGTGAAGAGCGCGCTCACGGGTTGATCCTCCGGCCGCTTCTTGACGTCAAAGAGATCCTTTACAGCGTCCTCATTCGTGAGATCGCACGTAAGGCCGTAGCACGTCTCGGTGGCATGGATGACAGTGCCTCCGCTGCGGAGAATCTCGACTGCTTCGGCAAGAGCTTCCGGTGATTCTGGGATGATCATCATGCGACGGCTTCGTATTTCTTCAACACTTCTTCGATCCTCTTCTCAAAAATGTGCGACATCGTCACCGTGAGTCCGACCGGCACCGTTTCATCACCGATTTTGAGTTGGATTTTCTCTGGCCCCGGGAACATCTCAAAAATCGTTTTGATTTCCAGAAGTAGTGACCGCGGTGCACGAGCTGGAAGTTCGATCGTGTGGATGGAGATATCCGAGCGATGAGAATCTGCGCTACCCGCTACCCGCTTCCCGCTCTCCGCTTGGTCACGTATGTAACCCTCTAAACCCAGTTTCTCCAATGGCTCACTCACCGGCATTCCTTTATGAATCCACTGCGCCAGTGGCCCGAGGAGCGTGTCCGTTGGCTCCTCCTGTGCAGGGGCCGTCATGGCAACGGTGACCGCAGGGACGACCTCGCCTTCTTCGCTGACCGCTTCCACGGTAGCCTCCTCCGTTTCGCGACGCTGGGTACCGCGCCAGTTCTTGGCTTCATCGTCATTGAACATTCCGGCTGTCTTGGCATTCGCGACCATCGTCTCGAGAGATGCGCGCTTCATCGCTTCCATTTTGAGCTGCGGCGCACCCATACGCATATCGAGCGTGCCCGCCATGACGAGGATGGAGTCCGGCTTCTCGAGCATGTCTTTGTACAAGGCGAACGTCCGCGGGAACAGCATCACTTCGATTTTTCCGGTCGGATCTTCCACCGTGATGATCGCCATGCTCTCGCCCTTCTTGGTGTGAAGAATTTTCGTGGTTTCCACGATGCCAGCAACGGTAACCTTCCGTCCGACGTCGTCACCACCAAGACTCTCGATGAGCCGAGCCTTCTTGCCAATGTACTTCTTGAGTCCGGCAAGCGGATGACTCGAAACGTAGAGCCCCAGTGTCTCCTTCTCCCACCGCAGCTTGTGGTAACCGGTTGCCGGTTCCTGCTGCTCAAACTCGATCGTCGCACCATCCGAACCGCGGCCCAAAGACTCAAACATATCGGTCTGCGACGCGCCGACGCCACCTGCTGACTTGCTGAACTCGGCGATTTTGTCGTACTGAGCGACGAGCACGCCACGTTCTCCGAAGCAATCCAAGGCTCCGGATTTTGCGAGCGACTCCAAAAGTTTTTTGTTGAGGATCTTAGCCGGCACGCGGCTCGCGAAGTCCTCGATGGATGCGAATTTTCCTTCTTTTTCACGAAGCTCGATAATCTGGCGGATAGAACTTTCACCGACACCCTTCACACCGAGCAGTCCGAAGCGGATATTGCCTTCTGGGAGCGCCGTGAAGTGTGCCAAGGATTCGTTGAGATCCGGCGGCAGCACCTTGAGTCCCATCGCGCGCGCCTCCTCGATTTCGATCGAAATACGGTCCGTGTCACCGCCTTCACTGCTGAGGAGGGCAGCCATAAACTCGGTCGGATACTGGGCTTTCAGGTACGCGGTTTCGTAGGCGATGCGCGCGTAGCAGGCTCCGTGTGATTTATTAAATCCGTAACCGGCGAACGGCGTAATGACGTCGTCGAAAATGTTCACCGCCAGTTTCTCGGTGTAACCACGAGCCACCGCACCCTTGATGAATTTGTCACGCTGCGCATCGAGTTCTTTCTTGATCTTTTTGCCGATGGCGCGCCGAAGCAAGTCAGCTTCACCGAGTGAGAACCCAGCGAACACGCGAGCCATCTCAAGAATCTGCTCCTGATAGATACCGACACCGTACGTCGGCTTTAGGATCGGCTCCATGTCCTTGTGGACGTACGTCACTTCTTTATCACCGTGCTTGCATTTGATGTAATCCGGGATCTTATCCATCGGACCCGGACGGTACAGAGACACCATGGCCGTAATGTCATCGAGCTGTGTCGGCTTCAGTTGTTTTAAGTACCTGCGCATACCAGCGGACTCCAGCTGAAAAACGCCGGTGGTTTCGCCGCGGGAAAGAAGGTCGAAGGTTTGCTTATCGTCGGTCGGAATGGACTCGATATCGATCTTCACATTGTGAATGCGATCAATGATGAGCAGCGCCGTCTGGATAATGGTGAGGTTTTTGAGTCCCAGAAAGTCCATCTTAAGGAGTCCCAGAGCCTCCAGCGGCTTCGCGTGAAACTGTGTGATAACGGTGTTTTCATCCTTAGGAGCACGTTGCAACGCGGTGTATTTCATCGCGGGCTCTGGGGTGATGACGACGCCACACGCGTGAACCGAAACGTGGCGCGCTTTACCTTCCAGCTTGAGTGCGATCTCAATGATTTTTTTGTACGTGTCGTTGGATTCGATGGCTCCTTGAAGTTCATCCGTCGCGAGCGCTTCTTCAAGCGTCGTTCCGGGGCGATCCGAAATCACTTTTGCGAGGGCGTTCATTTCTGCAAACGACACACCAAATGCTCGACCAACGTCTTTCACAGCAGCACGAGCGGCCAGCGTTCCGAATGTGCAGATCTGAATGACACGGTCAGCACCGTATTTTTCTCGCACGTATTCGAGGACTTCATCGCGCCTCGTATCCGCGAAGTCGATATCGATATCTGGCATGGAGATACGTTCCGGATTCAGGAATCGCTCGAAGAGAAGTCCTTGGGCGATGGGATCAAGCGTTGTGATATCGAGGACGTAACTTACGATGGAACCTGCGGCAGAACCACGACCCGGCCCAACGGTGATGCCGCGGCGTTTGGCCTCCTGCACGAAGTCAGCAACGATGAGGAAGTACCCCGAGAAGCCCATGTTCTTGATGACCTCGAGCTCGTACGCCAGTCGCTCGCGGACGGTCTTCTCGAGCGCCGGATCGGTCTTCATCTGGGCGGCGTAGCGCTTTAGAAAGCCGGCTTCGCACTGGGATTTGAGCAGCGACTCCTCCGTATCAGCCCCCTTCACCGGAAATTTCGGGATACGGTACTGACCGAACTCAATGGTGACGTTACACCTGTCCGCGATGAGCGACGCATTGTCGAAAGCTTCTGGGATGTGCGCAAACGCCTCGCGCATCTCAGCATCCGGCCGCATCGAAAAATCAGAGTCGCGCATCGAGAATCTTCCCGCGTCGCCGACGTTGGCATTTTTCTGGATACACAGAAGCACGTCGTGCGCCTCGGCATCTTCGGTGCGACAGTAATGACTGTTGCAGGTGGCAACGACGGGTACGTTCAACTCTTTCGCAAATTTGATGAGTTGCTGATTCACCTCGCG
>JAGORY010000029.1 GCA_018062585.1 Candidatus Peribacteraceae bacterium
GGCCTTTTTCGAGCAGGGCCCGTATCGCAGTCTGCACGTCCAGATGAGGCTGGAGGAAGACCTTCAGTTTCTCCCGATCCATGACTCGTCCGCCGAACATGAGCGCGATTTCCGGACAATCGGTACTGACGGTAGTGGAGCCGGGTTGTGTGACCGTGAATTTCGCCATGTCTTAATGTATCGGTACATGAGTACAACTGAAGCGCGGCAAAGCGTACCCATGGATACCGGACACCGCAAGCTTTTAGTTCTTCTTCAGGTATTTCTTGAAGCCGCCACTGCCGAACTGAAGCTGCCTGCTGCCGCGTGTCACTTTGCTGATCGAAATCTTGAGCTTTTTTGCCACCGTGCGCTGTGTCATGCCATTTGCCAGCAACTTCACGAGCTGCCACCTCTCGGCCAGTTTCCCACGTTCCTGCGGCGTCAGAAGGTCCGCTAGGAGCTGCTTGGCATCTGCCGCGTTCTTCGGCGACGCCATGAGTTCGTACAAATCCTGCAGGTGCTTATTCGGAATCTTCATGTCTTTCTACTCTAATCCGTTCTTTCGGGCTTGTGCAACGTGAAAAAAAGATGCTGGCCTCCGAGCTGCTTCCTATGCTTCTTCGGTATCGTCGTCTCCCCTAAAAATGTTCAGACGGGCGGGCCGATTCTTGGCGAACGGCAAACTCTCCCTTATCGACTGCCGGATCGCTTCCGCCGCCTCGGAAAGTAGCTCGATATCGGTTCCGCGTTGTGATAATTGCGCAACCGCCCAGTCCAAGAGTCCTTCTAGATCAATGTCCTGTATGTAGGCCGGAGAAACTTTTTCTTGCTCAGAAAGTTTCGTGACGATCAAATCAGACAAATCGCCTTCTATCTCCAAGAGAGCACGCGACGTCTCTTGCTGCTCTGGATCACGGAGTTGTTCTAGCGTCGCACGTGCCTTGTTCGTTGCAAGGAGAATGATACTTTCAAGATCTCGAAGCGTTGATTTGCGCGTTTCAAGATGATCGTGCAGAAAGCGTCCGACTGTCAGATTGTTAGCGTCAGCAGGTATCAAGGGTGCCCTGCTTGCCTCGTCGAGTGAGTCGGTACCCATGATCTCCATTATACAACAATAGTATTATTTTGACCATCACACACCTCGCCTAACTGCTCACCGACCCTGCGTTCTTACTCTCGCACTCATTCATGCTATGCCTTCTCCGGCCCCCACCCGGCTCTGCGGAGCCACCCTCCCCCGGGTCCTGAGGGACAAGCCGGGGGAGGGGAACATTTTTTGCGAAACAGGAAGAACGAAGCTCCCCTCACCCCGCTGCTCCTCAGAGCCGGGGGGAGGGGCCGGGGGTGGGGGCCGGATGAGGAGCAGGAATGCACAAGATCAGTGAGCAGTTACGCCCGTGTATTTTTTTGCATATTAGAAAATATATGCCATCCTTAGACCTCCCTCGCCTCCCGCTTCAACTCCGCCTCAATAAGCAGATCCAGATCTCCGTCGAGGACGCCTGCCGTATCGCTTGTCTCGTAGTTGGTTCGGAGATCTTTCACCATCTGGTACGGCTGCAGAACGTAGCTTCGGATCTGCGAACCGAAGTCGGCGCTGGCCGCTGATCCGCGGAGGCGCTTTTTCTCTGCTTCCTGCTCCGCCTCTTTGCGTTCCACGAGCTTGGCCTTGACGAGGTGCATCGCGCGTTCGCGGTTTTGGATCTGAGACCGTTCGTTCTGGCACGCGACCACGATGCCAGTCGGGATGTGCGTGATGCGAACAGCGCTGTCGGTTTTATTCACGTGTTGTCCACCTGCACCACCCGAGCGATACGTATCAACGCGCAGATCGTTTTGGTTCACCTCGATGTCGTGCTCACCGGCCATGTCAGGAAGCACTTCAACGAGCGCGAAACTGGTCTGCCGGAGGCTCTTGGCATTGAAGGGCGAGAGCCGTACCAAGCGGTGTGTGCCACGTTCACACTTCAGGTGTCCGTACGCCGCGTCTCCGGAAAAGTAGATGGTAATCGATTTGATGCCGGCTTCTTGTCCGTCGGTGCGTTCTACGGTTTCAGTCTTCCACTCCTTGCGCTCGGCGTACCGGAGATACATCCGTGCGAGCATGCCGGCCCAGTCTTGAGCTTCGGTGCCGCCGGCTCCGGCTGAGATCGTCACATAGGCGTTACCGATGTCATATTTTCCTCCGAGGTACAGCGCGCGTTCGGCTTTGCCCCAGCGTTCGGCAAGTGACGCGTACTCTTTCTCAAGTGCCGGAATATCTGACACCGAACTTTCGTTCGCGATCTGCATGATGTCGGCTGCATTCTGCGCGAGTTCGGCAATAGGCTCCCACTGTTTCTTGAACCCCTTCAGTTTCTGAAAAAGACCCTCGGCTCTCCGATGATCGTTCCAGATGTCCGGAGCGGAGGTGAGCGACTCAAGTTCGGCGATGTGAGTGGGGATGCCTCGCCGCTCAAAGAGAGTCCTTGCCCATGTTCACGGCGCTCAGCAGCTCGGTGAGTTTGCGGAGAATCTCGTCCACGGGAAAGGGAGAAAAGGCTTCCTCGGCACTCTAGCAGCGATGTAGCTTTTCTGCTACAATAGTTTGATGCCTTTAGACCGCAGTACTCAGCCAAAACCGGCGGACAAACACGTCGTTCCACACGAGGGACCAGTGCTGCTGCCTGCGATCGCAAGGCTCGGCCTTCCGGTTGGCATCTTCGGCGCTACTTTTTTCCTCATCGCGGTCGTGCTTACGATGCTCTTTTCGCCGGACCGTTTTCCGGTACGAGTAGGGGATAAGACGGTGCGTCTTCACGATCTGGAATCCGAAGAGAAAAGTTTACACAACAAAATGGCCGATCTCATGGAAGAGCGCCGCAAGATTCTTGCCGACTCGGACGCACCGGTTCTCCATCAGGTGGAGAGGCTGCGCTCCGCAATGTCTCCGGTGGGTGCGGGGATGCTCAGTGTCGAAGACGTGCGTAGGAGCTTCCGTTCGCCATCCGCTGATCCGATCTCGCTCCCTGGTGTTTCCTTCGATGGAACCGCAAACGCACTCGTGCTCCATGGCGAAGTCAGAGATACCGGTGGCAGATCGATGCAGCTGCTTGCGACCTTCGTCGACGAGCTTCGTGCGATTCCCGACTTTGATTCTGTTTCCGAACCCGAATACACATCCGAGCCGCTACCGGGCGGGGGCTCTCTCTCGACATTTACTCTGACACTCCGATTTCACCGTGAATAAATTCTTCGTCACTCATCGGCAGACTTGCGGTGTTGCGTCGTTCGTCGCCGGCATCGTGTTATCGATCGCGGCGTGTGGCGTACTGGCATCCCACGCCAGTCTGTTTTCTCAGAAGCGGGACACCGCGGTTATGATCGGGACACAGCTACCGGAGCTGAAGACAGCCGTTGCATTGCTGTCCGCCAATGTGGAAGCAGAACGCATATTTGCGGATCAAGCTCTTACGGCACGGGAGGAGCAGGCCGCAGTCTACGTGCTTCCGAACACCTCTCCGTCTCCCCGCACCGTGAAAACGTTGCAGGAAATTTCCCGCGCGCTCGCTGCGGATGGAGTTTTCGCACTCGACAAACTGACGTTCGACGCGAAGCCGACTGATGAGGGAAGTTTCAAGACACTCGCGGCTCACGCGGTATTCCGTGGTTCGTTCCAGAACATGGCACGGATGCTCGCGGTCCTGGGATTTGGCGGCGATATGGTTGTCCGTGACACGCTCAGTCCTGAGGTGCAGGAACTATTCCTTCGCCAAGTAGAAGCAGTGTCCCCGCACTCGCTGCGGCGCGCTGAAGATTTCCTGTATCTGGATCTCATGCAGTACGCCGCTGATCCGGACAAGAATGAGCAGCGCATGCTTGAGGACGTGCCGACAGCGGTCGTCTCAGATATCCGAGCAACGCTCCTCGCCGGAGGACTCGGCAGTGTCCGTTCTGCCTTCTCGGGGATTGCCGCCGGTCTGTATCAAAAGGGCCTCTGGCCCACTCCGCTCATGAAGGTGACCGGCCTAGAGCGCGCAGGTGACCGCTGGACTGTGGAATTCACGGTCTTCAGCCGATAACGAATTGCGGGTAGGCTGACACTGTGCGCCTTCGTATCGTCATTCCGGCTTTCAACGAGGAGAAAAGTATCGCTCGTGTTCTTTCTGCGATCCCGAGAACACTCCCGCATATCTCTGAGATCCGTGCCCTCGTGGTCAGTGACGGAAGCACGGATGATACCGCGCGCATCGCGGCATCGAATGGAGCCATCGTCATCACGCACACCGAAAGACTCGGCCTCGCCGCGGCTTTCAGGACCGGACTCAAGGCCGCGCTCGACAGTCATGCCGATATTATTGTGACTCTGGATGCGGATGGGCAGTACCGTCCTGAAGAGATCGCGGTGCTACTCGAAACGATGCGTCGCACGAAGGCGGATCTCATCGTCGGTGACCGCAGTGTCGTTCGTTGCACTCACATGCCAGTGTGCAACCGTATCGGTAATGTCATCGGGAGCTTCATGCTGCGCATCATGGGCGTCACCCGTATCACGGACGCATCATCAGGATTTCGGCTGTTTACGGCGCGCCTCGGAAAAGCACTGCGGATCATGAGTCGCCATACCTACACCCACGAGATGCTCATTCAGGCCGATGCCTACGGCTTCCGAACCGCAGAAGTGCCAGTGACGTTCCTGCCCCGCGCTCACGGCCGCAGCAAGCTTGTCCGTACGCTTCGGCATCACATCCTCCGTTCATGCGGCACCATCGTCCGTTCCACGTTTCTGTATCGTCCGCTTCGAAAATTCCTTCTCCTCTCGGCCGCGTGCTTGGTGATTGCGGGACTCATCACTGTGTATGCGTTTCGGGATCTTGCTTTTCATTTTAACTCAATGATGCTCGCGATCTTATTCACAGTCGCGGGGATACAGTTTCTTGTTCTCGGTGTCATCGCAGAGTCGTACGCCGCTGATCGCAGGCTCGCGCATGAGCAGGAGCGTACGTTCTCTCGCCAGTCATGACGCGCCGTATTCTCTTCATTTCGCGGACACTCAGTACTGGCTACGGCGGCATGCAGACCCAGGCATCGTCGCTCATCGAAGCATTGCGCCGGAATCCGGACGTCTCGCTTCGCGTTGTGGGATACGGAGGACGACGCATCGGTCTCTTCCTCTTTTTTCCGTACGCATTGCTCGCTGCTCTTTTCACGAGAGCACACACAGTTCACATCGGGGACGCGCTTCTCTCACTCTTTTTTCCAGTACTCGCTGTTTTCCGGCCGCGTCTCAAGAGGACCGTCACGGTGCACGGACTTGATATCGTGTGGAATAGGCTGTGGTACCTCATTCTCATCAGGCGGTCGTTGCGTTTTGCGCATAGGGTCGTCGCGGTCAGTCGGGCTACTGCGGGCGCGTGTATGGATCTCGGTATAGGTTCGGAGCGCATCGTCGTTATTCCATGTGGCATTGTGATGCCTGAAATCAGCGCCAGAAAAAAACCACAGGATCCGGTACTACTCTCACTTGGGAGACTCGTTCCGCGCAAAGGTGTCAGTTGGTTTTTGGAGAATGTTTTCCCACTCCTCCTCGCACGTCATCCGACGATGCGCTTCGTCATAGCGGGTGACGGCCCCGAGATCGCATCGCTTCGTAGCATCGTCGCCGCGCAGAACTGGCAGTATGCGGTGGAGATTGTGGGGGCAGTTCCAGAGCGAGCAAAAGAATCACTCTTTCAAAACGCGTCGCTCCTCATCATGCCGAATATTCCTGTCTTCGGTGACATGGAAGGATTCGGCATCGCCGCTCTGGAAGCCGCTTCCCGAGGTATCCCCGTCGTAGCGGCTGATCTTGAAGGACTCAAGGATTCGGTTATTGAGGGCGTCACCGGTCTACGATTTTTGCCGCTTGATTTGCAGAGTGCCGCAGTCGCAGTCGAGTCCGCGCTGATGCAAGAGTGGAATAGAGATTCCATGAAAAAAGCCGTGCAAGAAAAATTTAATATCGACTCGATAGCTTCACGGTACATGCATGACGTCTTCTAATGTTCGCATTGGCATCGTGAGTCCGGATGCTCCACCGTTTCTCGGTGGCATGGGCAGGCATGTCGGTTCGCTTGTGGAGGGCTTCAAGAAAGAGGGGATGACGGTCTTGGTCTACGATCGATCGCGCCGTAGGGTTGCTTTCGCACTCGCAAAAAGCATCGGCTTCTCGTGTGGTCTTCGTTTCAGATTACAGAGATTCGTCCGGAAAAACGGTATCACAATCCTTCATCTTCATGCCGGTCCAGGTGGCGTCCTGATGCCGTTTTTGCCGCATTCTGTCACGACCGTTATCACCGCCAATCATACGTATGCCGCTCAGGCGAAGCTTCCAGGACAAGCATGGAAAAAAATCTTTGCTGCCATAGAGATGCGGATGTACGAACGCGCTCATCGCGTCATCGCGATCTCGGAGGATACCGCGGCGTCACTGCAGAATGACTACGGTATTCCGGCGTCCAAAATCACAGTGATTCCGTGCGGGTTTGATCTTGCTCCGTGGATGAACGCAGACAATGCATCACGCAATACAAACTCCTGTGTGTTTGTGGGCCGTCCCGATACGAGAAAAGGTTGGGACATTCTGGAAGCAGCGTGGCCGATCGTCCAAAGAAACTTTCCGTCCGCCACACTGAGCGTCGTTGGATGGAATGACTCACCGAGAGACGGTATGAATTTTTTAGGCAGGCTCTCGGACACAGAGCTTCAAGCTCTTATCGGTTCCGCGCGCCTCGTGGTATGCCCGTCGCGTCTCGAAGGATTTGGGCTTGCAGCTGCGGAAAGCATCGCTGCTGGGACTCCTGTGGTCGCGAGTAACGTTTCAGGACTTCGTGCCATCGTCGATGATGAAAAAACGGGCCTTCTTGTTTCTCCTGATCCGGAGTCAGTCGCGGCAGGCATCATCCGAATGCTTCAGGACGATGCACTGTGGCGAACATTGCATGTTGGTTGCCAAGAGTGCCGACAACGGTTTGATCGCGACACTGAAATCACCGCTCACACAAAACTCTTCGGTGCGCTACACTCATAGACAATGAAACAGACGATTCAGAAGCGG
Organism: Candidatus Peribacteraceae bacterium; assembly: GCA_018062585.1. GTDB lineage: Bacteria > Patescibacteriota > Gracilibacteria > Peribacterales > Peribacteraceae > JAGORY01. Next base: position 7,058 of record JAGORY010000029.1, read on the forward strand.
CTGCTTCCCGCGCTTGCGGTGGTCTTGCTCCTTCTGGTCCTCAAATATTGCTGGTCGTTGTATCTCTTTCCGGAGGTTCCTTTTGGGTACGACGCGGGGATCTATCGATTTCTTTTCATCCGTCACTCGGGCGTCCTCCCACCCTTCGATGCAGCGACACTGCCGCCGTGGGCGCAGGTCCATGCACCGGGGCTCTTTGTGTTCACGAATATTCTCATGCACCTCGGCGTCTCTGCTGACATGCTCATCGGATGGATCTGGAACCTGGTTCCGATTGCGCTTGCCGTCGTTCTCGCTTTCGTCGTGCGCCGCCGTCATGGCGACATGGCTGGCTTCTTCGTGCTCGTCGTAGCGCTCCTTTCTACGGTGCAATACGAAGGTTTCCTCATGATGTATCAGAAGACGTTCGTTGCACTTCTCTGGTGCGCGCTTGCGTTCTCTGCATTCGAAGCGGGTTCGGTGTTGTGGGTGTTACTCGGCATGCTCACGATCGCCACGCATCAACAAATCGGCCTCATCTTTGTCGTCGCTATCGGCAGCTCGATGACTACTTCTCTCGTTCTGCATAACCGCACGATCCCGCTTCGGCGTTGTGGCGAGTTCACACTCACGGTTCTGCTTGGCGCTGCATGGTATTTCCCGACGTACGAGAGGTCACTTCAGGATCTCATCCCGCGACTTCTCGAATCTGGAACACTGCTCGCACTTCTTGCAGCGCTCATTATCGTCGGGGGGTTCAGTGCGCTACTTGTCTGGCTACCGCAGAAGAACAGGCGGTTCCTCTGGATGGTCGGTGCAGCCGTGTGCATTGTTCTTCTCTCACTCCTTCCCGTGGTTCTGGATTCTCCGGATATTCTCGCGCTTCTTACTCCTCGTCCGGATATTGCTGGAGGCGCGTTTCTGTCACTTGCAGAATATCTGAAGCTGTCGCTGCCGCTTCTGCTCGCCGGTGTCGCTGGCCTCGCGCTCTCGCTTGAGCACGAGAGAGGAACGCCTTGGCAGTGGGCCGCCTTATGGTGCGCCGTCGCGTCGCTTGGGATGTTTTTCTTTTATCGTCGGTTTCTTTTGCCGCTTGATTTCTTCTTGTTGCCATGTGCGGCACTCGCATGTGCGGCACTCTGGAAACACAAGACCACAGGACGCGCGGTACTCGCGGTTCTCATCGTCGTTCAGAGTGGGCTACTGCTCCATCGCATGTCGATGATCGATCCGATCGTACAGCCCGAGTGGCTGGAGGAATTCGCGGCGCTTCCCGAGTCTGTTCCTGCGGGTTCGACAGTTGTCGTTATGGACAATATGGCACCGTGGGTCGTCGGCTTTCTGCCAGACTCTTCGGTCTCTGGTCCTGGTATTTTTGATTCGTTGCCGCTTCCGGAATGGGAAAAATTCTTGCTCGGTTCCGACGCCGACCGGACGGAATTCTTCGGCAAGTATGCGCAGGGAACTTTCTTCTACGTCACCGACGTTTTCCGCGGATACTATCCGCCCGATGTGCAGTCGATACTCACACATCCGTGCTTGAAACAGATGTCCTCGCGCGGCCTGTATCAGTCCATGTGCGGTGGGTCCACAAGCGCTCCTGCTTGACCTGAAGCCGACTTTTGCCGATACTGCCGACACTTTCCCCGCATCCGACAACCTGTGAGACAACGATATACCCCCCAGCGTTCGTTCAATTTCGCCCGTCCGAAAGTAAATGAGCAAATTCGCGCGCCCGAAGTTCTCCTCGTCGCCGATGATGGAGCAGCCGAGAAGCTGCCTATTGCCGAGGCTTTGGCCAGAGCCAAGGAGCAGGGATTCGATTTGATCGAAGTGTCGCCGAAGGCAGTGCCACCGGTTGTGAAACTTGGTGAGTACGGAAGCTATCTCTACAAACTGAAGAAGAAAGAGAAGCTCCAGAAATCCCACAGCAAGCAGACCGAAGTGAAGGCAATTCGTTTTGGTTTCCGCACCGATACCGGTGACTTGGATCGCCAAGCCGCCCGCAGCCGCGAATTCTTGGCCGAGCGCCACATGGTGAAGGTGACGATCGTCATGCGCGGTCGTGAGCTCACCAATAAGGAGTACGGCATCTCGAAGCTCAACAAATTCGTCCAGAGCCTCACGGATGTCGCAGAGATCGATCAGCCGATCAAGCGGCAGGGGAATCACTTCATGGTGATCCTGAAGCCCCGAAAGTAGAGTCAGGCCCCGTAACCGTCTGTCATTTTCCCTTTGCTTTTCCGCTGCCTGCGGCTAAGATCGTCCGGCTCATGCCCAAGCTCAAGTCCCACAGCGGCGCAAAAAAGCGCATCCGACGAACCGGAAGCGGCAAACTGGCGTTCAATCGCCACAGCCGTAACCACTTGCTTATGCAGAAGAGCAAGCGCCAGAAGCGCCTGAATCGCACGAAACTCATGCACTCCGCCAACGAGCGTAATATCAAGTTGCTCGTCCCCCACATCTAAGCCCATGCGAGTCAAACGTGGTATCCATAGGCACAGAAGAGTCAAAGCCCTCCGCGCTCTCACGAAGGGGTACCGCGGCATGAAGCGCACGACGGTGAAGAAGGGTAAGGAAGCCATCATCAAGGCCGGACAGAATGCCTACCGCGACCGTAAGCTCAAGAAGCGTGACTTCCGTTCACTCTGGACGGTTCGTATCAACGCAGCAGTTCGTGCGAAAGGAGTTCGGTACTCCCAGTTCGTACCCGCTCTTGCCAAGGCAAAGATCGCCCTCAACCGCAAAATCCTTTCCGAGCTCGCCATTCACCATCCGGAGATTTTTGATCAGGTGATGAAGGAGACCGGAGTCGCAAAATAAAGACCTGATGCGAATCAGTCACTTCGCTTTTTTCGACGTGAGAAGATCAATTACCACTTCTTGCGTTCCACGCGGATGAAGCCGGATGCCTCGATGAACGTCATCTTGGAATCCTTCTTCTTCATCTCATCAAGCATCAAGTTCACGCCAAGTGCATCCGACGCCATGTGGCTGCACTGAATGATATTGATGCGGTGTTTCTTGGCTTCCTCAAGCGATTTTTCCGTGACGTGCATCGAGAGCACGGTGCCGACTCCGGCTCGTGCCTTGGCCTCGAAGAATTCCTCAGGACCGTTCGTACCGCCCGTGAATTCGGTGGCCACGAGCTTGCCGACCCTGCTGTTTCTGGAACCATTCACGATGATCGGCGGGTTACCTTTCTTTGCGTACGTCGTGTATTCCGGTATTTCGCTGATGGCGTTGAGGATCTCGCCCATATCGTCGTACTCGTTCTTGCAGATGTGCTTTTCCATGAAAGCCCAGACCATGTTGTCTGTGATCGTATGGCAGCAGACCGCCGGGACATTGAGTAGCTCTGCGGCACGCTCGACGCGGAAGAGGTTATCGGCGTGAATGGCGCGCCAAATTTTGTCCATGCGTGGCCTCAGGACGGTTTCCGATTGGTTCACCGGAACGCCGACACCTGCGAGTAGATCTACCTGCAGTGACATGACCTTCTCGAGGTCTGCGAGTGCACGTCCTTCTGGATGATGAATAAGAACTCCATCGATTTTTTTTCCTTTTTCGCGAAGACGGTCCACGAGCAGAAGCTCCGGAGTCTCGATGTCGATGCCGACGAAGATGTGGGTGAATTCCTCTGTACCGTCTCCATTGATGATCCGACAGTCGCTGTAAGGGTTCCACGTGCGCTCTGCATCAAAGAATGGCTTTTCTTTTTCCTTTAAGCCCTTCTCTTTGTCCTTGTACTTCTGCAGCATTTTATCGATCTGCTTCTTCGAGCGCGGATCATGCTCAATGCCGAGGGCGACTGCGGTCTCGAAAAATTTCTGGAGTTTCATAGTGCGAGGAGCGTACAGACTCCCAGTAAGACGACGCAATGCTATTTTCCAGACGCGTACGACTGCACGATCGCTTTCAGGATGAGGATCGGATGACGCATGCAGAATTTTTTGAGTTCGCCGCTTCCCTGCGCACTCACTTTTTTGCCGGAACCGACGCGACGGCGGAATTTTGTCACCATCGCTTTCAGGGCTTTCCCCCGCGCCAAAACGGCTATCGGTCTATCCTCCCGCGAGAGGGTAGCAATGAGCAGCTCGAAACATCGAAGCCTATCGAAGAGTCCTTGTCCGGTTTCTTGATTCACCGCGCTCGCGCCTTTTACGTGTACGCGGAACGCGCCGAAATTTCCGCGGAGAAAGTACCAGTCGTACGCGAGGAGTAGGCGGGTCCAGTATTCGACGTCCAGAAACTGCGGCATGTCGTTTAAAAATGGCCCCATCTTTTCCATCGCTTCACGCCTGATGACGACGAAGCTCGGTTCACCAACGATGTTCGGGGTGAGCTCACGCTCAATCCACCATGTGAGCAGCGCAGTGCCGCTGTGAAGCCCGGCTTTCACGTGTTGGTCTCTGAAGTCACGGACGGCTTCGTAGAGTGGAGCCGTCGTCATCTCTCCCTCGATTGTGTACATGTGTTCCAGCGATACGAATCCTACGGCCGCATTCGTTTCCAGCACGTTCATCGCTTCGGCCAAATACGAGGGAGCCCAGACGTCGTCCTGAAATAAATATGCGACGAAAGGTGCCGAGGTCTGCTTCACGCATGCGTTCCAGTTGCCGCCAATGCCGAGCCGTACGTCAGACCGGACGAAGCGGATCCTAGTGTCCGAGAGAAATGGCGCGACGATCGCACGCACGTCGACCGACGAACAATCGTCATGGACGAGTGCCGTCCAGCCCGAGAAAGTTTGTCCCACCAAAGATTTCAGTGCATCGGTCAGATGTTCGGGCTTCGGGTTATATGTCGGTATGAGGACATCGACGAGCGGTTGATTCACGGAACAATGGAAGAAAATCAAGTGGCAGGGCTCTATCGATCTTTGTCGATTTGTTGAAAGAAATCCTCGACCGCGGCTTCCATGACTGCATCGACCTCTATAGAGGTCAGTTCGGGGGCCTGGTTCGCAACTGCGTGTTCCACGGCCAGCCTCGAAAGGCTCGTCGAAAATCGGAATGCGATCGTTTCTCGAGTACCTGCAACACCTCTGGACAAGGTTGTTGCGACCGTATTCGCAAGATCACGGATTCTGTCGGCTGCTTGCGGAGTGAATCTCGTGGAATGAGAGCGTGGGGCTTCTATTGCATTCATAACTGCGATTATCCTCGTCATCGATGGCTACCGCAAGCTATGATCCGAGTATGCGAATCGATATCCTGACATTATTTCCGGACATGTTCACGGGGCCTCTCACCGAGAGCATCCTGAAGCGCGCGGTGGAGGACAAGCTCCTTGCGATCCATACGCACGACATCCGCGCCTACGCGACTGACAAACACCGTCAGGCCGACGACAAGCCGTACGGCGGAGGAGCGGGCATGGTGATGAAGGTGGATGTTATCGTAGCCGCAATCGAGGGGGTGGTTGCACAGGGACGTGAGGAAATGAAAAATGGAAAATGGAAAGTGAAAAGTGATGACGTTATTCCTCATCGTGTGTATCTATCGGCTGCAGGCGAACGATTGACACAAGCGAAAGTGGACGCGACCGCGGAGCACGAATGGCTCATCCTTCTCTGTGGTCGCTACGAAGGAGTGGATCAGCGCGTTATCGATGACTGGATCGACGAACAGATCAGCATCGGTGATTACGTTCTCACCGGTGGCGAAATTCCGGCGATGGTTCTCATCGATGCTGTCGCTCGCAAGATTCCAGGAGTTCTTGGCAAAGAGGCGTCTGGTGACTTCGACAGTTTCTCAGAAGCGTTCGGCGGCAAGCGCGAGTACCCGCAGTACACGAGGCCCGAGGAGTTCCGCGGCAAACGCGTGCCAGATGTCCTTCTCTCCGGTCACCACGAAAAGATCGAGCAGTGGCGGAGGGAAAAGCTATTTTGATCCTGGGGCGACGGTCTTTCCACTCAGTCGTCTGCATGCAGCAATAAGCATTCCGATCATTGGGGATAGTTGACGTTCGGCTTCACTGCTGACACTGCCTTCACGGGCTTCATGGTCTGTATTACGTTGCTTTGCCGCACTTTTGGTTTGGCGAATTTTCATGAGTTTCAACATCTCAGACGCGGCTCTTTGCAAATCCGCTGGCAGTTCTTCCTCAAGATTGTTTGTACCTATGCGCGACCATGCTGCTTGAGTTAGTTTCGAGTCGAGGGGGACAAATTCCTCGTAGTTTTCACTGATGAGTACCGCTTGGCGTTCCGCTTGAAACGTGCCAGCGATCAACGAGTGCATCTCTAGTAAGCCACCCCAAGTTTTTGGGGATGGTATGGTCGTCGGTGTGGTGACTTCCGTACGATCGATGCTGCCGATGGCCATGGGGTTCGGTGGGAAGAGGGTAGATGTCTACCTTTGTACCGAACGCTGGACGGGTCTCAAGTACTGCTCCGTACATTCCTTCGATCTGTTTGTTATCTGAACAAGTCTGAAATGGCTTCAAACAGATCTCCATCGAGCAAAAAAATTATAAGCGTCACTTTGCTGAAC
>JAGORY010000030.1 GCA_018062585.1 Candidatus Peribacteraceae bacterium
AGCCAGGCATTCTTCTCTGTTATTCTGCTTTCCTCACTGTCACATGCGTCTCCTATTCCATCTCCGTCGGTATCGGCTTGGTTCCTGTTTGGATCGTTCGGACAATTGTCTTTCATGTTGATCACTCCGTCACGGTCAAAATCATCGCAGACATCGCCTCTGCCGTTCCCATCGATGTCCTTCTGATCCGCATTGGACGTCTGGACGCAGTTGTCCTGCATGTCAGGAATGCCGTCGGTATCTGTATCTGCGACGACGTAGGCACTGTTTTTGATCGCGGGGATGACTGGGAGTGTGCGCACGTTGTCGTCGGAGGAAAGATTGCCTGCTTCTCCGACTGGGATCTGGACGTAACGGTCGGCATCAAAGTAGAGGGTGTAGTCATGGAGCGGCTGTGCGAGGAAGCGCACCATGCGCGAATTCTGAGCGCTGGCCTGTTCCTGGACGAGCCGAAGCTCCGCAATGCGAAGAGGCTGTCCGTAGGTCAGTGACACGATCCATTCTTTCGCGGTTGTTTTCGGGAAGCGGACCGTTTGCCCCTGCATTTTGGTTGTCGCGAGAAGAATCTGTTCTACCCCGTCTTTCATAACGCGGATCTCAATGGTCTTCGGTAGGGCGACGAAATTATCGAGAAGAATGGAGATAGAGGAAGACGTAATCGCGGTGTCACCCGTGAGGCGGATGCGAGTCTGACCTTGTGCATCTTCGGGGAGCGAGAATTCTGCGAAGGTTGATGTGTTGCCGTCAGACATCAAGCCGACGCGAGCTGCTGTGGCTTCGGTCCGGACCGCGACACGTGTTTCCTGTGTCTTTTCCAGAAACAGGGACGGGACGAACTTTGCGTCGGTGCTGTCGAAAACTGCGACGTCGCGACGTTCCAGATATTCCTGCGGCATGATGACGGAAACCACCGTTGGTACGGCGATTTCGATAACACCGATATTCATCGTCATTCTGTAGGCATTCATGACAAGCGGCACGCCTTGGGCAAATGCCGTGAGCGCTGCCCCGGACAGTAAGACAACGAGACTCAGACTGCGGAGACGATGCATCATGATTATTTGGGTGAAGCGGGTTTCTTTCCTCGTGCGAAGAATGCAGTGCTCATAAGGAGAATGCCGATGACGAAGAATGTGATGAAGCGGCTCGAGAGCGGCATGTTCCAGATGTCGACGAGGAGAAGCCGGGCGATGACACAGCCGAGCAGCGTACCGCCGTAGAGTCCGAGGCCCTTCCTACCGTGGACTCTGCCGAAGAAGTAGGCCGTGAGACCGATGAGCGTGTAGACAAGGAGAGAGACCATGACCGCAAGGTCGTGCGAGTACAGCGTGGCTTGGAGTGACAGCCACAGCAGCGCGAAGCCGTAGACCGAACCGAGCACCAGCAGCGCTGAGGTGACCTTTGTTGGTGGAGACTTTTCGCGCTTCGAAGCATCGAGATACAGCAGGCCGAGTGCCATCAGGGTTCCGGAGAGGACGAGGAGCACGAAGAAGTCTTGATGCAAAAGACCACTTCGCCAAGCGTACGACTGCAGGCTCTGGACCGACAAGAGGACGGGGCCGATGAAGAGCAGGCACAGTTTCTCGGCGAGGCTTCTGTCACCAGTAAGCTGGTACGAGTTCCAGGAGACCACTGCGACTTCGATGGTGAAGGCAATCGTGAGAGCGGCGCCGCTCAGTTCTGCGGCCGTTGCGGCAGCGAGCATGGCGATGCCGACTCCTGCATAGACATAGAAAGGTTCGCGTTTGTTCGTCAGCTTGAAGATCATGAACGCTCCCGTGATAAACGCCAGCATCCAGCCCGAAATGATGAGACTTCTCCAGTCCTCCGGAGCCTTCGTCATGATCCACGCCAAAAGGAACAATCCGTTCCCTGCGGCGGTGACCATGTCCGGCCCGAGATTTTTGTCCTTCAATTTCACGATGCCGATGGTATTCGTGACGAAGAAGATTGCGGAAAACGCATATGCAAACAACAGAAGTGTTCCCGCCGGAGATCCGTTCATGATCTGCGGAAGACTGTACAGGGTCACGAGGATGAGTGAGGCTGCGGTGATCTCACGCTGCTCGGTGACCGAAACGATCCACACCGTGCCGAGCACGATGACGAGAAGATACGCAAACAAGGAAACAAAGTCGTGGGTCGGTGAATTTGTGAGGAGAGGTGCGACACCTGCGAGAATCACGCTCGCCAGAGACAGTGCTTTATTATTGAATTTGACGCTTACCAAAGCGACGTACGCACTCGAGAGGAACATGACGCCGAGTGAGGTGGCGGGAGTGAAGAAGTCGTAGTACTGACGTGCTGCGAAGACGGTGAGCAAGATTGTCGTGGATCCCACAACCAGAAAGACGCTTCCTTGGTGCACCTGCGCCTTGATTCTCCATGTTCCGAGAATGAGGATCGCAGTGCCTGCAAGAATACCGAGTCCGATTCGTCCCATGGGGCCGATCCAGTTGTTCATGAAGGCATACGTCGTCAGCCATCCGAAGCCCAGAAGCAGAAGAAGTCCTCCCATTTTAAGGAGCCAATCTTCTTTCACCCATTCGATGAGTTTGTCCGATGCAAAAGGTTCGGTTCGCTGTGGCACTTCGGTTTTCACCTGTGGCTGCACGGTGGCGCTGGGCTTCGGGACAGATGCGGCAGCCGAAGTAGCAAGCTTGCCGCTTCGGACAATCTCTTCCAGTCTGCGCACGCGCGACGAAAGACTGAAGACCATGAATGGAGTGATGATCCACATGACGACAAGTCCGATTCCGATGAGAATAAACAGTCCCTCCATGACCGAAAGAATAGAGAGGGATTTCACATTGTACAAGCACGGTTCGAGACGCCCTGTGGGGCTCCTCGCCGTGACATGGGTACGGAAGAAAAAAACCGCCCTTGCGAGCGGCTTTGCATTCGTGGGAAGGAGAGACTATTTCTTCTTCGCAGCATCGAAGTCGTACACCGCGCGACCGACACGGACGAAGTACGGCATCTTCTGGAGATTCAGGCTGATCGTGCCCACCTTCACGGTGCGCTGCTTGCTGACTTCTTCAATGATCTGCTTCTTACTGAGTGCTCCTTTCTGCTTCAGAATGTTCTCGATGACATCGGCGACAGTACCCGGCTCGTAGCCCCACTCGCGGAGTGCGTAGAGACCGCGACCGACGAGGACGAACTGCGGATAACGGATGAGCTCGTTGTGGACCGCTTGGACCGTGACGTTCTTATGATCGAAGCCAGCCTCCTTGATGGAGTTGGCGATCTCCATGAAGTGCATTGGGCGCCCAGACTTCTTGAGGATGATCTCGACTTTGTCGCGGATACTGCGTGGGCGAACGAATCTCCACTCGGTGAGTCCCCAGCCTTCCGGAATTTCCTTAAGGCGCTCGTCGATGCTGAGACAGCTGACGATGAGCTCCGGAGACGGAACGCGTCCCTGGAATGCTGGCATAGCTTGGATGGAGCTGATGACTTCGGCGGCCTTCATGCAGGAATGACGCTTGTTGAGGAACTTCACGCCCATGTCGACGATCGTCGAGATGTCGTCCATCGAAAGATTGCTGAGTCTCCAGAACGGTTTGTAGGTCTGACTGCGGCCTTCGCTCGCCATTTCGCTGTCGATGGAGAAGGAAAGCTTCAGGATCGAACCGTCGACCATCTCGCTTCCGGGTAGACGCTTCAGGACCGATGAGACGAGTTCCGTCGAGAGCATGAGTCCACCGTTCGATCGCAAAATTCCCTTCGCCATCTCGTTCACGTCGTTGAGTCGCGTCGTGCGGACCGTTCGCTTCAGCTTCGACAGCGCGATGCTCTCGATCTGACGGATGCGTTCGCGAGTGACGTTGAAGTGCTTACCGATTCTCTCGAGTGTCTGTTTGCTCTGACCTGCGAGAGCGAAGCGGCGCTTGATCACCTCCGTCTCTTTCTGGGTGAGTACCAAGAAGAGGTCGCCGAGCAAGTCCTGCAGATTCAGATTGAGCTGCGACTTCGCGGATGCCGCCTGAGCGGAACCGGTGGAGGTAGTGGAAGACGACATGCGGCGGAGGGAGGAATAAAACTATCTTGTTGTACCAGAACGTTGACAGAAAATAAAGTTAAACTTTCTTTCCTACCGCTCTGCGACAGAGTGAGGGATGTCAACGATTTTACGGCAGACAAATGAGCAAGATAGATCCCTTGTGAGGGGGGTTATAATACAATAATAGGTATAGCTGTCAATAGTCTTTTTTCCTCTGGTCTAAGACAACGGAGAGCATTTCGCAGGCTGCCTTGGCGTCGGGGTCAGTGCCATGTGCTCCTCCTTGTGATGAATAGCGTTCATCAATGAGTTGTACGGGGATTCCAAGCGCTTTTTCGAGTGCTGCCGCAAGCTCGCGAACGAGGCCCGCCTGCCTCCCCTCTTCGCCCTGTGGCAGACGCGGAAGACCCATGATGATCTCGGAGGCGTTCTTTGCTTTCGCAAGTTCGGTGATCCTCACTACGAGTTCCTCCGGAGTCTTGTGTTTGATCGTATCAAGCGCCATGACGAAGCCAGCCTTGGTATCAGCAAAAGCGACTCCGGTTCTGCGAGTGCCAGCGTCGATACCGAGAAGAGTCATGGGAATGAAAAACGAAAAGTGAAAAATTAAAAAAAGCTGCGAGTACTGTACATGAAATCGTATTTTTCACTTTTCACTTTTCGTTTTTCACTTTTTTGGGCTGACCTTGCGAGCGAGCGCTGACTTTTTCTTGGCGGCGTTCTTCCAGTGAATGATGTTCTTCTTGGCGGCGGTGTCGATTGCTTTGAAAGCGACCGGCAACACTTTGGCTGCTTCGGCGTTCTTGCCTTCCTTCACGAGATCGTGGATTTTTTTGATCTGCGTCTTCATGCCCGTCTTGTACGGCTGACGACGCGCATTACGCTCCTCGGACTGACGAGCGTGCTTGATGGAGGCTTTGAGTAGCGGCATAGGTTAAGGGTGCTTGAGAGCTCGGAGAGCGTAGGGAAAGCCAGAAACGAAGTCAACACCAGCTTCTCCTCTCTTTTACGGGGCGAAGGCGGGGGAAGGCATCAAAGCGCCCATGAAATCCTTTTGCAGTTCCGAAAACGGTAGGTACGGAGGCTTCGTGAGTGTGAATGCGGGAATCTCGGTACGTGCGGCTTCGAAGTCGGCGGTGAAGAGCTGTTTGCCATCAAGCGTGCCGACGGCTTTGGTTGTCATCTGAAAATCTTTGAATGAATTGGAGAGATTGATGGCCAGAGTATTCACTGTGACCGTGAGTTTTTTCGTTGGGAAGATAAAGACACCGCGGCTGATCTCGAAGTTCTCTTTCGTGAGCGTATCGATATCGAACGACGCTTCCATCACTACGTGTTCTCTCCCCATCAGCGTTATGTCAGCTTTCTCTCTCGTGAGAGTTCCCCTGAGGAGGTCGCTGTCCGCAGAAGTAAGCCATATATCAGCCCCCTGCTTTATGAACTCGAACGATTCTTTGGTTGCTAGGTCGACGATCCTGATACTGAAATCACCGTTCACATGGTGCCGAATTTCCACTTTCGCTGTCTGCTCTCCGGCTTCCGAAAAAATATCGCCATCAAAGCCGCGGAAGTCGTAGGTGGTTTTGTCAGCGCTGAGGATTCCCTTCGCCGATCCCATCGTGCGCATGAACTCGGCGTCATTCTTCGTGAGCGACTGCATCATCGTTTGCAACTCCTCGTTCGTGCGCATCTGCGACTCGAAGGACGGACCGGACATCACCTGAATGTAGGTAAGGAGCGCTCTCACGGTATCGCGAATTTTTTCTTTGTCGGACTCGACTTCAATCTGGATGAGCCCGATGTCTTCCCTTCCTGGAAACATGCGGATGCCCTTCCAAATGTGTGCTTGGCTTAAGAATTTCTTGAGGTCGGCAGGAGTCATTCGTACTCCCCGAAGCGCATTCGTGAGGATTTGCTCGATAGGCGGCTGCACTCCCCTCCCCTGCCCTCTCTCGGATTTCTGGAGCATCGCATCAAGCTCGGCGAACGTCTGTCCGTACCAGCGGCTTGCAAGGAGCGGCGGTAGGGTGAAAGGTTCTGGCAGGAAAGTCGACGCCGTGAGGTCCATCTTTTCGAAGTTCACCGAGAGCGTTCGGTCGACCGCACGGGCATTGATGACGGCAGAGAGATTCGCTTTGTCCGGTTTCGGGGCGAGGTCCGAAGGGATATCGGCTGATGCGATGAGCTGCAGAGATAGATCTGCCTTCGGGTTTTTGGCGTCTGTCGCGTCCGAGTTCATTGTCGTCGTGAGAGCGATGCTCGCGTTTCCTTTATAGCTTTCCGCGACTGGCATGATTTTCACATTCAGTTCGGACGTTGCTTTCGCGAGGAGCGGATACTCGATGGTGACGGCGTGCGTCATGATGCGTTCCACCATTCTTGTGTGCATCTTCGTGAGTGCATTCTGAACGACAGGATCCGTAGTGTCTTTTCCGCAGGCGGCCAGAAGCAGACAGAAGGAGATGGCGGTGAGCGCGCGTTTCATAGGGTGGACAATGGAGAAGCGAACGGATTGAGGCTAGCATAAAAAGAATATGAGGAAGACCAAGTTAAGAAAGAAAACAAAGATTGGATGTAGAGACGACCCGCTGGGGCGTCTCGGGGGCTCGGGGTGCCAGAGAGACGGTGGGGCGTCTGGGAGACGTGCGCACCGCACGTCTCTACAACGAACGATTATGGTATCATGACTGCGGCTTTCCTCCGATTGCCCTTTTCACCTTCTCTCATGTGCGGAATCTTCGGATACATCGGGCCGAGAAATGACGCGGGGTCCATCGTCATCAAAGGACTCAAAAACTTGGAGTACCGCGGATATGACTCGTGGGGTGTTGCTCTTCGTAAGGACGATGGCTCACTTCGGATCGGCAAGGACATCGGCAAGATCGGCGCGGTGAAGCCCGAGGATTATGCCGACACGTCGAGTCTCGCTATCGCACACTCGCGCTGGGCGACACACGGCGGCGTCACGAAGGAGAACGCACATCCGCACACGAGCTGTGATGACCGCATCGCTGTCGTTCATAACGGCATCATCGAGAACTACGTCGAACTCCGCGCAGAGCTGAAAGCCAAAGGCCATGTCTTCACATCAGAAACCGATACCGAGATCATTCCTCATCTTATCGAAGAACTTCTGAAGTCAGGAATGCCGCTTGTGGACGCCGTTCGTGCGGCATGCCTCCGTTTCACGGGACGCTACGCCGTGCTCGTCATGGATAAGGAATCCAAAGGACTTGTCGCTGCGCGCACTGGCTCCCCTCTCATCATCGGCGTCGGCGAGAAAGAATACTTCGTCGCCTCCGACATTCCGGCTTTTTTGGAACACACGCGCACGGTTCGCTACTTGGACGACGGCGAAATGGTCGTCATCGAAAACGGCGCGATCACATTTTTTGATATCGCATCCGGATCCGAGAGGACGAAGCGCGATGTCCTTATCGACTGGGAAGTGAAGGACGCCGAGAAAGGAGAATACGAGCACTACATGATGAAAGAGATCATGGATCAGAAAGAAAGCATCCGCCGCGCGATCCATCAGGACGAGAAAGAAATCATGGAAGTCGCCAAGGCCATTGAGACGTGCCTCGGCTGCATCCTCACCGCCTGTGGTACCGCGGGCAAAGTCTGTATGGCTGCTGACTACTTCTTCTCGGTCGTCGCCAAGCGCCATGTGAACTTCACGCCTGCGAGCGAGTTCCCGATCTTCCATCACTTCCTGAAGCCAGAAAGCCTCATCATCGTCGTTTCCCAGAGCGGCGAAACCGCGGACGTGCTGGAAGCCATGAAAGTCGCGAAGGCCGCAGGGTCTAAAGTGCTCGCAATCGTGAACACCGAGGGCTCGAGTATCGCCCGAGCCGCCGACTACACACTGCTCATCAACGCAGGTCCCGAGAAAGCGGTGGCCTCGACGAAGGCCGCAACCGGACAGATGGCGGTGCTACTTCTCATCGCGCACGCCGTCGCGGGCAAACTGAACGCCGGACGTTTGCTGCTGCAGGAAACTGGGGGGCAGATCAACGACATGTTGAACCCGAGGTACGTGCAGCACGTGCAGAACGTCGCCGATGCGATCCACACCCACGACAACATGTACATCATCGGCAAGGGCTGGAACTATCCGATGGCGATGGAAGCTGCGATCAAGATCCAGGAAGTGAGCTACATCCACGCCGAAGGATTTGCTGCGGGCGAACTGAAGCACGGACCGATCGCGCTCATCGAAAAAGGCACCCCGTGCGTCGCACTCATGGGCAACGACGAATTCACGAACGATATGCTGAGTAATATCTCGGAGCTCAAAGCGCGTGGCGCTCTCATCATCGGCATTGCCCCCAAGAAGCACGAAGCTTTCGACCACTGGATCAAGGTGCCGGACGCAGGCGCCGCTCAGCCGATCGCGAATATCATCCCGATCCAGATTTTGGCTTACTTACTGGCACTGAAGAGGGGTAGGGATCCGGATATGCCGAGGAATCTGGCGAAGAGCGTGACGGTGAAGTAATTTCCGCTTTTCTATGTCTATCATTGAGACAATTGAACAGTGGCACAAAGAAGGTTTATTGGATGAAATATCCACCGAGTTTTTTGCAGTTGCATCAGAAATCCCTGTACCAAGTGAAGTGAACGAAACGAGGAGATTGACTCGCGAACAAATCCAATTTTGTTTTGAGCATCTTTTTCCAGTTGTCGCTCGAGGTTGCCATATACATGACTCTCTCTTAACTGTAGACGTGGTAGTCGAGTCAATTCGGGATATTATGCGCAGTGAATCTTTTGAAGAACTCTTATGCGATATTGCTCATCTGCAAGTTTCTTCAGAAGATGACATTGCTGGGGATCTCTTCAGATCAATCGATAACAGGATATGGCTGAAGAGTGAAGGAGAAAGAGGAGAGCCAAATTGAAAGCTCCTTGGCAGGAATGCGATTCTACTTCTCATCCGGCGGAATCCCGTAGTACTCAAACAGGAACTGTGCGATGTCCTTAAACAGCGGAGCTGCGGACTTGGAGCCGAAGTCGTCTTTTTTGGGTCGGTCGAGCTTCACGAGGATCACGAACCGGGGCCTATCGACTGGGGCGTAGCCGGCGTACGACGCGACCGTGGAACCGGTGCCGGATTCATATTTTCCGCCCGGACCGGCGATCTGTGACGTTCCGGTTTTTCCGGCGATGCGGTGACCGTTCACTTTTCCTGCCTTCGCGAAACCAAACTCCGCAGAGTATGTGAGCATTGCGGTGATCGTCGCTGCGGTCTCGGGTTTGATGACCTGTCCCACGACCGTCGGCTGACGCTTGTCGATCGTGCCATCAGCGTGCTCGATTTGATCCACGATCGTCGGGCGCATGAGTTTGCCGCCGTTCGCTAGCGCGGTGTACGCGGTTGCCATTTGCAGCGGCGTCGAGGTGATTCCCTGTCCGAAGGACATCGTCATCGTGAGAGCTGAGCTCCACTCCCTCCACGACTTGAGGTCGCCTGGGAGCTCGTTATCGAGTTCTATGCCCGTGATGCGACCGAAACCAAACTGATCAAGCGCTGAACTAAAGAGTTTGCGGCCGAGTTTTTGGCCAACTGCTGTCATACATGTGTTGATGGAAAAATCGATACAGTCGACCATCGTCACTTGGCCGTAGTATGTGTTCAAGGCGTTTTTGATCGTAAAGACGTCCACTTTCACGGCACCGGTGTCGTTGTAGATGTCGAGTGGTGACACCTCGCCCTGATCAATCGCGATCGCCATCACGATTGGTTTCATGACCGAGCCCGGTTCGTAGACTTCTTGCACGTTGCGATTCACGTACGAACCGACGCCGATGTTATTTTTGTATTTGAGCCACACACCTTTGCGGTCGGTCGGGAAAACTTCACGCCGGTTGTTATCGCCGAGGTACAGGAAATAACGGCTGATGCTTGGTAAGTCGTAGAGCTGCTCGAGTTCTTTGATCTTGTCCTGAATCTCCGCGCTGAGCCTCGTGCGGCCGTTGGGCTCGATGTCCGGAAGATACGCCTTCACGACGCGTGCGTTCGTTTGGGGATTGTAGACTTCGACGACGATCTGCTTCTCGCGGTCTGGGTCCACGATGGTTGGTTCTTTTTCGTACACGGCGGCGTACGAGTTATTGTCAAAGAGCGGCGCGTTTGCCATAGCGAGAATACGACCGGTGTAGGGATCGATGATGATGACCTGCCCAGATTCGGCGTCGATCTTCCGTACCATCTCATCGAGCAGCTCTTCCACCCGCGACTGGACGAAGCGGTCGATCGTGAGTGTGATCGTGGACCCGTCACGGGGATCGATAAATTTCTGATCGTTCGAGATGATCTGGCCACCGAACGGATCGCTGACGGATGCGATCAAACCTTCCTGACCGCGGAGTACTGCGTCGTACGTGCGTTCGACACCGTACTGGGGCTCGGAGATCGTGTTGATGAATCCGATGACGTGCGATGCGATGCGCGTGTCCGGATAGAAGCGCCAGTGTTGTGGGATCAAGGCTACTGCGCGAAATGGATCGTAGGCTTGGGCAGCTTTCTTGCCGTTGGGATCAGCTGCCGCCTTGGCTGCTGCCTCCTCGGCGTGTCTGAGCTTGAGCTCGCGGACTTGGCGTGAGAGCTCGGGCGGAAGTCTTCCCATGACCGGTACGTACCGCAGTGGACGCTGGATCATGCGGGTCCTGAGGACACTTGGATCTTGCTGCAGAACCGGTGACAGCTGCCGCGATATTTCGCTGATCGCGTCTTGGTCGACGAGATCTGGATTGGCGTACACCAGTTTCTGATCTTGATTCACGTAGATGCCGGGAATATTCATCCTGATTGTGTCAGCGACCTGTTTCTTATTGGCGCTGTAGAGAAGCGGCACGAACGTCACGGACTGCCTACGAATACGATCTTCGATGTAGCGTGCGAAGAGTCGTTTCACTTCGGTGAGATCCGGAAGCGGATTGAGAGAACCGTCGGCACCCATGAGCGCTCCCGTCTGGATCGCGATCGTGTAGCCTGAGCCGAAGCCGCTCTCGACGATTCTCACTTTGGCGAGAGGATCGAACGCCGGTCGGTAGAACTGGATGAGTTCGTTCGGACAAGCGGTAGTTCCTTTCCTACACGCCGTATCGAACTCCGGTGTGACCAAAATATCGGCAAGCTCATCCGAGATCGTCGCGTGATCTCCAGGGATAATGAGCGGGTCAAGGTAGAGAAGATCAAGAGTCGTATTTGTCGCGAGGATGCTCGTCTCACCGGTCTTGCTGTTGCGGCTCATGATTTCGCCACGTTTGGCGGACAGGACAACACCGCCATACTGCTGTTCTTGGGCTCTGCGGCTGTATTCCGCACCGTTGACGACTTGCAGTTCGATGAGGCGTCCGACGATGATCAGGCACACAAAGATGAGAATCCCGTGGAGTACGAAGATACGGTACTCAAACGAGCGACGTTTCTGGGTTTCCGATAATGAACCGTTCCGCGAATGCACGAGCGTAAGACTAGCATAGGACGAGGCTATTTTCTCTCGATGAAACCCTTAATTTTCTTTACCGTACGATGATGTCCTCTCTGGCTTGTCCTGTGCCGATGAGCCGCACCGGAACATTCGTAAACGTTTCGATAAATTCCACGTACTCGCGGGCTTCCTTCGGCAATTCTTTCCACTCGCGAATGCCTTTTGTAGATGTCTTCCAGCCTTTCATGCTGCGGTATTCCACTGCTCCGGTCGGATCTTTGCGGATGCCTACGGGGATTTCTGCTTCTTCATCAAGAACGTCGAGCTTTGTGAGGTTGAAACACGAGAAACCGTTCACGAATGCGGCGTACATGACATCAGGCAGATGCAGCCAGCCACAGCGGCGTGGACGACCGGTGATGGAACCATACTCCCCTCCCCTTTCACGGAGTCTGTCGCCGATCTCACCTGGGTCTTCGGTCAGGAAATCTCCGGCGCCGACGCGTGTGCAGTAGGCCTTGATGACACCGATGCAGGATGCGAGTGACTTCGGTGGCATGCCGAGTCCCTGCAGCGCGCCTGCGGAGGTGGTGAAACTGCTGGTGACGTACGGATACGTCCCGTGGTCGAGATCAAGGAGTGTTGCCTGCGCGCCTTCGATGAGGACAGTCTTTTTTTCTTCGAGAAAGTGTTGCATGAGTTCTGGAAGCGACGGCACGACGCAGGGCAGTAAAAACCTACGAGCCTCCGCCAAATTCTTGGTCTCCTGTTCCATATTCACCGTCACGCCGTACATCGCTTTCACATCCTTTGCTCGTGACGTCAGTTCGGCGCTGAGATCGTCATTGAGGCGTTCCATGCGTACACCCGTGCGTGCGGCTTTATCCATATACGCCGGGCCGATGCCGCGCTTTGTGGTACCAATGCCTTTCGTGCGCCTCTCCTCCAGTACGCCGTCGATCTCTTTGTGGAAATCGAAGACGATGTGCGCGGCGGGAGAGATAAGAAGTCGATCCAGAATCGTGATACCAGCAACTTTGAGAATCTCGATTTCCTCAAGCAGTGTCGGCAGGTGGATCACCATGCCGGAACCGAGGACGACTGGCTTTCCCTCGTGCAAACAACCGGACGGAAGCAGGCGGAATACGTGTTTCTTGCCGCCGACGACGATGGTGTGTCCGGCATTCGCTCCGCCGCAGGCGCGGGCGAGAATATCGAAATGCGATCCCAGAATATCGGTCATCTTGCCTTTTCCTTCGTCTCCCCACTGCGCGCCGATGATGGCGGACACTTGGCCTAAGTCCTTCAGAAGCGTCTTCATGACGAGAGAATACCACACCTACATCACTCCTAGGAGCCTCTTTATGACCGCGGTCTGACCGGTCTCCAATTCGAGGCACACACCAAGGCAGGCTGGGTTCTCTGCTGCAGCACGCGCCAGAGCCGTGAGCACGTCCATGCCGAGTTTTCCGGCAAACAGCGCGATCGGTGGTTCGTAGTGTGCGACATCGCGCGGAAGCACCGTGCCATCCGCGATGTACGGAGGATTGCTGACGATGACGAACGGCTGATGCATGGCGCTCACGAATGATGGTCCGTCGCCACACGCGGTTATAACCTGAGCAGACAGTTCAGCGAAATTTTCTCTCGCGATATCGAGTGCTGCTTCGGACACGTCGACTGCAAGAATTTTTTCTTTTCGTCCCTCGAGCACGAGTGTCGCCGCGATGCAGCCACTGCCGGTGCCGACATCAATCAGAATTTCCGGTTTCCCAGAGGCAAGCGGAACGCACAGTGCGCTGATACCTGAGTCGATTTCTTTTTCGATGAATCTCGGGTTGTCCAGAAAATCGAGCGCGCATGTCACGAGCTCTTCCGTCGCTGGCCTTGGAATAAGTACGTCAGTTGTGACAAAGAACATACGGCCGAAAAACTCTTTCTGCCCGGTGATGTACGCAACCGGCTCCCCTCTTCCTCGGCGTTGCGCGAATGCTTCGAAGCGTTTCATATCCGCTTCGGTTACAGCGTCGTTATCGTGAGCCAGAAGCCATGATCG
>JAGORY010000083.1 GCA_018062585.1 Candidatus Peribacteraceae bacterium
CTTTCCCTGCACAACGATGGAGGAGGCTAGGATTTTGGAAAGGAAAATCAAAAATTCCAAGAATGTCGCTCGGTGGATAGAGCAGCCCCGCATACGCTGAGGTGTTGCGGGGTTGGTCGCAGGTTCGATTCCTGCCGGGGGTACCAATCTATGAAGCAAGGTGTCTACATCCTCAAGGGCTCAAGATACTATGTGGGCTGTACCAGTGATTTGGATCGAAGATTGCTTCAACATGAGCACGGCCAAACACATACGACCAAAAGAATTGGCGATTGGAAATTAGTGAAATTCTTTCCCTGCACAACGATGGAGGAGGCTAGGATTTTGGAAAGGAAAATCAAAAATTCCAAGAATGTCGCTCGGTGGATAGAGCAGCCCCGCATACGCTGAGGTGTTGCGGGGTTGGTCGCAGGTTCGGCCTGTCCCGTACGAAGATGCGGGATTCCTGCCGGGGGTACCATTCGACTCGCTACGCTCGCTCATGGTCGTCGCCCTGCGGGGCTCCGGCAATTTTTTCATTAGGGAGTCGAATGACAGTGAGCGGAGCCTCAGCGAAGTCGAGCTGCCCCACCGCAAGCTGCTTATGAAAGGAAGTGTATAATCGGGTCATGCCTCGATACGTAGCTTTGCTCAGGGGAATCAATGTCGGTGGCAATAAGAAAGTCCCGATGGCCGATCTCAAAAAAGTTTTGGAGAAAGTAGGTTTCAAAAACGTGAAGACTTTGCTTGCGAGCGGGAATGTCGTTTTTGATGCAACAGAAGCTAGTACGAATAGCATCCGCGATACGATCGAATCAGCCATCCTGAAGAAGTTCGATTTCGGTTCGCATACGGTTGTGAGACCGCATGATGAGATCATGAGACTTGTGAAATCGGTTCCGTTCAAGGGTATTACCGTGACTGCGCAAACTCGGCTCTACGTAACGTTTTTGAGTAAGAAACCAACGAAGACACTGAATCTGCCGGCAAGCTACGGCAATGGCATTTTTCGCATCCTTAAGGCCACAGAAGGGGAGGTCTGTAGTGTCCTGATTGTGACGGAGGGCAGACGATCCGTGGACCTTATGGAGGCAATAGAAAAGGAATACGGCAAAGACGTGACGACCCGAAACTGGAACACAGTCCAGAAGATAGCCTCTACGTAAGAAAGAACACGCGCCCACAAACGTCTTCTTGATGTACACTTCCTCACCTATGGACGAAAATACTCCCCCCGTTACCCCACACGAAACCGACGACCAGCGCGATATTCGCGTGAACAAAGATATCGCAGCATTCAGCTATGTCTGGATCATGTCGGTTATCATTTACATCGCACGGAAAGATTCTCGCTTCATCCAGTATCACAGTAAGCAAGGTATCGTGCTGTTTCTTCTCACGATTCCGGCTGCGATGATTCCGTACGTCGGAAAGTTTCTCGTGCTCATCATTGTCGGCGGGATGGTCCTGGGTTTCATTCATGCGGCGCAGGGAAAGTACGAAGATGTCCCTGTTGCTGGTGAGCTCGCCAAAGGAAACCTGAAGGTGAAAGACTTGGTTCATGCGCTCGCAAAGCTCTTAGAGAGCCTCGCTGACGTCCTCAAGCGTCTGTTCAAGAAGGCTGATCACTCTAGGCCGTCTGCATCTCAAGCCGCCACTCCACCGCCGACCTCACCCGATTCGCCGGTGGACACTCCACCCACCACTCCGGTACTCTAACGACGACATATGAAGTACAAACGAGTCCTCCTCAAGATCTCCGGCGAAGCACTCGCCAGCGGTTTTGGTTTCGATTACGACAAATTGCATGACATTGCGGCTCAGGTCGTGGCCGTTCGCAATGCGGATATCCAAGTCGTCATCGTCGTCGGTGCCGGCAATATCTGGCGATTTCGCGACACGACCGAAAGCGGCATCGAGCGGACGGCGTCGGATGCGATGGGCATGCTTGCAACTATCATGAACGCGGTTGCGTTACAGTCCGCTATCGAGAACCTCGGAGTTGCAACGCGCGTCTGCTCGGCCATCAACGTGCCACAGCTCGCTGAGCCCTATCTGCGTCGCAGAGCCGAGCGTCACCTCGAAAAGAAACGCATCGTCATCTGCGCAGGAGGCACCGGTAACCCGTACTTCACGACGGACTCCGCAGCCGCTCTGAGAGCCCTAGAGCTCAACTGTGGCGTTATCCTGAAGGCTTCCACGGTGGACGGTGTGTACGACAAAGACCCTAAGAAGTTCAAGAACGCCAAGAAATACGAAAATCTCACGTTCCAAGAGGCGATCGAAAAAAATCTCAAAGTCTTCGACCAGTCTGCCTTCAGTCTCTGCCGTGAGCAGAACCTGCCGATCATCGTTTTCGATTACGGAAAGAAAGGCGCCTTCCTTGATGCCGCGATGGGCAAGAAAATCGGCACACTCGTAAAAGACTGATCTTGATTTCGTAATCTTTGTGCTAGGATGAAGCCCTATGCACATGATTCTTTCGCAGTTCGATGCTGGGGTGAAAAAAGCCGTAGATCATCTCCATCTTGAATTCAGCAAGCTGCAGACTGGACGTGCCAATGCCTCACTTATCGAAAATATCATTGTAGAAGCGTACGGACAGCGGATGGAAATGAAGGGTGTTGCGAGCATTTCAGTCCAAGACGCTCGTTGCATTGTCATTCAACCGTGGGATAAATCCGTTCTCGGAGCCGTCGAAAAGGGGATTCAGATCGCCAATATCGGCGTGAACCCGGTCAATGACGGTATCGTTATCCGCCTAAACTTTCCGCCGATGACCGAGGAACGTCGCTTACAGATGAAGAAAATCGTGAGCCAGCTCGCAGAAACCGCCAAGATCGCTATCCGTCAGGAGCGTCAGAAAGCCAATGATGCCGCGAAAGAGATCGCCGACGAGGACGAAAAAGAGCGCATCCAGAAAGATCTGCAGAAGCTCGTCGATGACGGCAACAAAGCGATTGAGGACAGCGTCAAAAAGAAAGACCAGGAAGTGATGACTGTCTGATCGAGCACATTGTAGAGACTAAAAATTTGTTTCTCTACTCAGCGTTTTCAGTTAATCGATTCTTTACCTGAGCTGCAACTGTCTCCTGCTGCTGCCCAATCGTCACATGAGTGAACCGCGGCATGGTAGGTCTGAGTTTTGAACTGTCGCATGCATCAGAGATGACGTTACTTTGTCGGACGGTGTTGGTATGGTTGATGCTCCTCATAGAATCCATTCTGCCTATACATCCTTGAATTGCAACTTTGGCATGAAGAATGGCGGGTATAGTTCCATCTCTCATGGTAGGATTTCGCCATGAAGAAAAAGCCCCTGTTCGCCATCCCAAGTTTCCCCGGCAGCAACGGTGAAGTGGATAACTTGCGCGTACTGAAGCGGTGCGGCTTCGATGCGTTCGTGTTCCGCTGGAACGATTCAACCGAGAAGCTGAAAGACGTCGACGGATATTTCTTCG
>JAGORY010000084.1 GCA_018062585.1 Candidatus Peribacteraceae bacterium
TTTGGTTCGGATCAGCCCTCGAACTACGACGGAACGTTCTGGGGCTTAACCTCGATGCGTCTGGCACTCGGCGGATCGAGGAACATTCCGGCCATCAAAGCGTTCTTCCTCGGCGGCGGCGAAGATTCTCTCCTCTCGCTTGCGACCCGCATGGGAATTCCGTCCGCCGCGGGGCAGAAAGCGACCATTAGGAAGACACAGCCGGATTTTGATTACGGTTGGCCACTCGCGCTGGGTGCTGCCGAAGTGCCGCTTCTTGAAATGGTACAAGGCTACGCAACCATCGCCGACGGAGGTAATTTCTTGCCGGTAAAAAGTATCCTCAAGATCACGGATAAAGACGGAAATATCCGCTACCTCCCCAAAGAAGAAGTGCCGCACCAAGTCATCGACGAGCGCTTCACTGCGCAGGTGATCTCCATCTTGAGTGACGTGTCCGCCCGACCGAACGACTACTGGAAAAGCATCCTGTCGGTGCCCGGTTACGAAGCCGCAGCCAAGACCGGTACCAGCAATAAATGTCTTGAGCGCGACACGAAAAACAACTGCACTCTGCGCCGCCCCGAAAGCACGTGGACCATCGGCTTCACGCCAAATCTCATCACTGGTGTGTGGGCGGGCAATGCAACGAGTCAGTCACTCTTCGAAAAAGCAGATGGCCTCACGACCGCCGCTCCGGTCTGGCACGACTACATGGTCGACGCGCACAAAAAGCTCGAAAACAAGCAGGCCGCTTTCACCTACCCGTCTCGGATGTCACGTCCGCAGATTTCAAAACTGTCCGGTCAATTGGCCTCCGTATGCACGCCCGTGAATCTGCGCGGCACGGATCTTTTCCTCGATGAAAACATTCCGTCAGAAGAAGACCCAGCCTGTGTGGTGCTCCGCGTCGACAAGGTGACAGGGCTGCTGTCCTCCCCGAGCTGCCCCGCGGACGCCATCGAGGAACGCGCGTTCTTCTTGCCCAAGAGCGAACTCCCGGGTCGCTGGCCGTTGTGGGAACAGGGCATGCAGGAATGGGTGACGAAGCAGATGATTGCATGGGACGCGAATGAAACGCATTCGGGCTCACTCCTGCCTTTACCTGCTGCACCCACGAAAGAGTGTGACATGGCGCTTACTCCCGGCCGCGATGTCATGCCCGAGGTGTCCATCAGCTTTCCTGCGCCCGGCGACGAGGTTCCCTACCCTGCCTTCGCAACACAACTGGAGCTCAGTCGCGGTTCTGCATTCAGCGAGGTAAAATACACGATCGACAACAAGGCTACGTTTACGTTTACGGAAGCGCCGTGGGCAGACCGCACAATCCGCATCCCAAGGACGCTCGACCGTGAAGGCACGCACACACTCACCGTCACAGTGACAGACAAGTACTTCAATACCGCGACTGCCTCGACGACGTTCCGATTCGAGGCAGAGTAATGTGGTGGGTGGCATTGTGCTTCCAGCCAATGGGTGGGCGGTATGACAACAATGTTTCCAATGTACGAATAAGGAGGAGTATCATGCTCCACCAATGTCCGAGTTATTCCGAACGGCCGACATTCAGAAACGTCATGGCGCGTATCTTCCGCACTGGACCATAAATGGAGGAAGGTACTTTGTCACCTTCCGTATTGCAGGATCACTTCCTACATCACTCAAGAAAGAAATTGAGAGTCTTCGTGCTGATATTCTCGACACAGCGAATCAAAGAGGTAGACAGCTTACTGATTCTGAATCGGAAGCATTAGAGGAATTGCACTTCCGGAAACTCGATATTCTTGAACGTGACAAGGGAAATCGTCTGCTGGAAAACGAAAAGGTTGCAGCGATAGTCGCAAACGCCCTCAAATATTTCGATGGTGAGCGTTACCGCCTCTTCTCATGGGTCATCATGCCAAATCATATTCATGTCGTATTTACATCTATGGGAAAATGGCAGCTGCATCAGATCTTGCACTCATGGAAATCATTTACCGCCAACTCAGCAAATAAGGTCTTGAATCGGACAGGATCTTTCTGGCAACCAGAGTCCTTCGATCATCTCATTCGAGATCAAGATGCCCTCCTGCGTTGTATCGAATACACATGGCTGAATCCGGAAAAGGCCGGCCTTACACATTGGAAGTGGCGATGGAAAGCTCCGTCGGACATTCTTCTGGACTAACAATCCATCGCCCACCCATTGGCTGGAAGCTCAATGTAACCACCCGCTTCTTGCAAGGCGTAGCATCGCCATCTTGGCTATAATGCCATCATCGCCCCGTCATCTCGCGTTCACGCTTCCAGAGTGGATGGAGAATACCGCCTTCGTTCAGAAGTTCCTCCGGCGTTCCGTGCGCCACCACTGCACCATCTTTAAAGACGTACGCTTCGTCGAACATCGGCAGCAGGTAGAGCTTATGGAGTGAGGACACGACGCAACGGTCGGCGAAGCGCTTGAAGAGGTTCTCGTAGATGTGACGCTCGTTTGCGGGATCGACGGAACTCGTGGGTTCGTCGAGCAGGATGATGCCGCTGCCTGTGGTGAGCGGAGTCGAACCATTCTTGGCCGCGAAGAAACCACGTGCGAGTGCGAGGCGCTGCTTTTCGCCACCGCTCAGGTTCACACCTTTCTCGGCGGTGTTCGTGAGGAAGCCTTTCGGGAGTTTCTCGACGACGGATTCGAAGCGCGCGAGCTTCACATCGTCTTCGATCTCTTCTTTCGTGTGCTCGGTCCCCAGTGTGATGTTGTACTCGATCGTGTTCTCGAAGATTTCCGGCTCCTGCGGAATGAGCGTCACGGTGCAACCGACGTCTTTCAAGCCATGCGCAAGTTTCACGCCGTCGCAGAGTACGGTGCCGCTGTCGGCACTCTGGAGACCGCGAATGAGGACCATGAGCGTGGATTTGCCGCTGCCGCTCTCGCCGATGAATGCGATCTTGCGGCCTTTTTTGAGCGTCAGTGAAACGTCCTTCAGGTGATGCGTGCGGCGCTCCTCATCGTTGTACGTGAAATTGAGATTCTTGATATCTATCGTATCCCAGCTGTCCGAGAGCCGGCACTCATGCAGTTCAGGTCGGTCCGCTTCCAGAATCGGCTGCACGGTTTTGAAGTTCGCGTACTGCTCGACGATCTGCCCGTACTTCCACGCAAACGTGTAGAACGCGGCACCGATTTTCTGCAGATATTCGTAGAGCATGAAAAACGTACCGGCGAGGAGCGGCACCCCGAGCGAGATGTTCGAGTACGCGTACCAGCCGAGGACACCGGCAGTCGTGACGGAGATCGCCATGGTCGCCATGAACCACTTCCACTCATTCAGCAGCGTCTCGCGCTGGAAGATCGGAAAGTA
>JAGORY010000031.1 GCA_018062585.1 Candidatus Peribacteraceae bacterium
CGGGTTTAAAGCGGCTGTTGCTGACTGGCGCAGTGGATGCTGCCGTACCCCCAGATGAGTTCGCGGCAGTCGATGCCGATGACTGTGCGGTCAGGGAAGCATTTCCCGAGAATATCGAGCGCGACGTCGTCGGAGGACTGGGCGTAGACCGGGACTAAGACCACGTTATTGGCGATGAGGAAGTTTGCGTAGGTAGCTGCCATGCGACGGTCCTCGACCATGAATTTTCGAGGCATCGGAAGCTCGAGAACCGTGAGCGGCCGACCTTTTTCGTCTTTCATCGTTTTCAAGCGGTCGGCATTCTCGCGCAGTGGCTTGTAGTTGCCGTCATTCGGGTCTTCCTCCATCGCGGTCACGACAGTCGAAGGCCCGACGAAGCGGGTGAGGTCATCGACATGGCCGGTCGTGTCATCGCCTTCGATGCCTTCACCGAGCCAGAGGACGTTGGTCGCACCGAGATAGTCGCTCAAGGCCTTCTCGATCTCTTTTTTCGTCATGTGCGGGTTGCGGTCCGGCGACAGCAGGCAACTTTCGGTCGTGAGAAGTGTGCCGGAGCCATTCACGTCGATCGATCCGCCCTCAAGCACGATGTCGGTATCGAACCGTCGATATTTTTCCAGAGGAATGTTGTCTGCGACTTCGTTACCAACAAGGAGTTCCTCGTACTTGTTGCCGTAGGCGTTATAAATCCACTTCGTGTAGGCCACTTCGTGCGGTGATTCTTTCGTGATGAAGATCGGACCGTAGTCGCGAATCCAGATGTCTCCGGTAACGACTGTGTGCATCCGGAGATTCTTAAAATTCGCTTTCGAGGCCTTCAGTTTTTTCGTCGCGCGGGCCTGAATTTTCTCATCCGGCACCAGAAGGTTGACGATCTGGTGCGGTGACATCTCCTCAATCATGCGGACGAACGCTTGCTCCGCTCCGTCGATATGTCCTGCCCATGTCTCTTCCAAGTTATAAGGCCAAGCAAGCCACATGGCGCTCTGAGGAGCCCATTCTGCAGGCATCCGGAAACCTTCGGCCGACGGCTTACTGGGATTCGTCATTGCTTTTTCGTAATACGCTCATAGAGATCAGGCCGGCGTTCTGATAAAAATCTCCACGATTCCTGTACTTTTTTTGGGTACGATATGTCGATTTCGGTGATGAGCACTTGTTCTGTGTCGTCGCCCTTCACGAGTAGTGTTGCGTTCGGATCTGAGACGAAAGAGCCACCAAAAAAGTGAGTCGCACCTTCATCGCCAACACGGTTTACGGCTGCGACGTACACTGAGTTGCTTGCGCTGTGGCCTACCTGTGCCGCTCGCCACATCTGCTCCCAATTCTCTTTTACCTTTGGGTCAGCCGGAGCGACCGTTGGGTTGTCGCCGATGGCGGTGGGATACACGATGAGCGCGGCTCCAGCGAGCGTTGCGATGCGCGCGAACTCCGGAAACCACTGGTCGTAGCAAATACCGACTGCGATGCGCCCGAATGGCGTCTCATGGACCTTGATGACCTCGTCGCCGCTCCCGAAATAGTCTTGCTCGTAGAAACCGGGGTCATGCGGGATGTGTGCTTTACGGTAACTGCCGATCGTTTTGCCGTCTGGCCCGAAGATGCACGAGGTGTTGTATCTCTTACCGTCTGCTTCTTCGTAGATCGACCCTCCGATGAGCACGATGTTGAGTCTTTTCGCCAGTTCCGAGAGTTCTTTACTTACGGGTCCAGGAATGCTTTCCGCTAGTTTCAGCGCCGCGGTGTTTTTTGGCACGATGCAGAAATAAGGACCCGCGAAGAGCTCGGGCAGTATCACGATCTTGGCGCCTTTTCCTGCCGCTTCCTCCGTCATGCGGACAGCTTTCTTGAGATTCTCGTGTTTGTTGTCCGTCATGGACATCTGGACGAGGCCGAGTGTGACGAGGTTTTCATCCATATGAAAAGTACGCACGTACGGTAACAAAGACGGACCCACTACGACAGCCGATTCTTGAAATCTTCGTAGGCGAACTTCTTCGTATGAACGATGTTGTTTTCCTTATCCATCACGATGATGTCTGGCAGGCGAACGCCGTTGAACGTTGTGTTCTTCACGGTCGTATAAATCGCCATGTTCTGAAACACAACTTTGTCGCCTGCTTTCAGCTCGTGGTCAAACGAATGTTCGCCGATGAAGTCACCCGAAAGACACGTAATGCCACCAAAGCGATACGAATGCTTCTTTTCCCTAGGCTTTCCTGCTCCGATGACCGAAGGACGATATGGCATACCGAGCACATCGGGCATGTGTGCTTCTGCAGTTGTATCCAGCATCGCGATTTTTCCGTCGTTCTCTAGGAGATCGAGTACCGATGAAACAAGGACTCCGGCGTTGAGGCCAATGGCTTCGCCTGGCTCCAGAATCACCTGCACGCCGTGCTTCTTTTTGAACTCAGTCACGAGCCTGATGAGTTTTTCGACGTCGTAGTCTTTGCGTGTGATGTGATGTCCGCCGCCGAAGTTGATCCACTTTTTGCCTTGTAGATATTTCCCAAACTTTTTCTCGACCTGCTGCAGCGCTTCTTCCAGATCGTCGGCACTCTGTTCACAGAGCGCGTGGAAATGTAGTCCGTCGCTATCCTCTAGGACTCCGGGGTGCTTTTCACACTCGGCGAGTGTCGAGCCCATGCGTGAACCCTTGGCGCAGGGGTTATAGAGGTCATTGCCTGCTCCTGCGGATTCGGGATTGATGCGGATGCCACAGTGGATGCCGGAGTTTTTCTTTTTGACGTAGTCGCGGTACTTGATCCACTGCGCGGGCGAGTTGAAGACAATGTGATCGGCGTAGAGAAGTTGCTCCTCGATGTCGCGGTCACTGAAGACGGGTGCGTAACTGTGGACCTGCTTCCCGAATTCTTCGCGGCCGAGGCGAGCTTCATTTACCGAGCTCGCGCACACGCCATCTAAGTACTTCTTCACGAGCGGGAACGTCTTCCAAGTGGCGTATCCTTTGAGTGCCAGAAGAACGGTGCAGCCGGCTTCTTCTTTTACGCGCGCCAAAATCTTCAAGTTTTCTTCAAGAGCGCCTTCGTGGATGACGTAGGCCGGAGTCGTCACTTTCGAGTAATCTAGACTTGCGAAAAATCCTTCGCGGTCACGTTCCCATGAAGGCTCGAACACGTCGTTCGTGCTCATGGAGTGAGGGAGTCGGGGAGTGGATCGTGGTCGACAACCTTGAACGGCAGGCCGTTCTTCGAGACGACGTTCAGGAACGGCTCCGGATCAAGCTCTTCGATGTTGTAGACACCTTTGCCTGACCAGATGCCTTTCATGAGCATCATGGCGGCTGCCATCGCTGGCACTCCTGTGGTGTACGAGATGGCTTGTGATCCAACTTCACGGAAACATGCGGCGTGATCGCAGACGTTGTAGATGTACTTCGTGAATTCTTTGCCTGCTTTCTTGCCGGTCACGATGCAGCCGATGTTGGTCTTACCGGTGTACTTGGTCGCAAGCGAGGCGGGGTTGGGGAGCAGTGCCTTCAGAAATTTGATCGGGACGATCTTCTTGCCGTCGTACTCCACCTCGTCGATACGCGTGATGCCGATATTTTGCATGACCTTGAGGTGCGTGATGTAGTTTTGGGAGAACGTCATCCAGAAACGGATGCGCTCAAGCCCTGGCAGGTTCTTCGCGAGCGATTCCAGCTCCTCATGGTACAGAAGATAGCTGTCCTTCTCGCCGATCTGCGGATAGTTGAATCCGAAGTGGATGCTCTTGTCGTCGAGGATCGGCGGCGTCTTCACCCACTTGCCCTTCTTCCAGTGTTTCACGACCTGCGTTACTTCGCGGATGTTGATCTCGGGGTTGAAGTTTGTGGCGAACGCTTTGCCGTGGTTACCGGCGTTGGCGTCCAAAATATCCACGTTCCGGACGGTGTCGAAGAACTTCTTGAGGAGATACGCGCAGTACGCGTTCGTGACACCCGGGTCAAAACCAGCGCCGAGGACGGCCATGATGCCGGCGTCCTTGAATCGCTTCTTGTAGGCCCACTGCCAGCTGTACTCGAATTCGGCTTTATCGATTGGCTCGTAGTTCGCGGTGTCCATGTAGTGCGTCTTGGTTGCGAGACACGCGTCCATGATCGTGAGATCTTGATACGGCAACGCAAGATTGAGAACAAGGTACGGCTTCACCTTCTTGATGAGCGCGATAACCTGCTTGGTCTTATCGGCGTCTACAGCATGCGTTGTGATGGTGACACCCCAGCGCTTCTTGATGTCCTTCTTGATCGCATCCGGCTTCGAGAGACTACGGGAAGCGAGATGAATTTTCCGGAAGACGTCAGAATTCATGGCGCACTTATGTGCGGTGACCGAGCCGACTCCGCCGGCGCCGATGATGAGGATGGTTCCGTTTGGCATAGGACCAAAATTATACATACGACTTCGCTTTCAGCAATTCGGCGATGAGTACTCCGCCACCGGCGGCTCCGCGAATCGTGTTATGCGACAGTCCGACGAACTTCCAGTGCAAAACCGGATCCTCGCGGAGTCGTCCCACTGACACCGTCATGCCCTTGTCATTGTCGCGGTCGAGTCGTGGCTGTGGGCGGTTCGCTTCTTCCCTATACGTGATGGCGTGTGCGGGCGCAGACGGAAGATCTAGGTCCTGCGGTGGGCCCTTGAATGCCTTCCAAGCCGCCAAGATTTCTTTCTCTGTAGGCTTCTTTTCACAGCTGAACGACACGCATGCGAGGTGACCATCGAGCGTCGGTACGCGGTTGCAGTGCGCCGAGATCGTGAAAGATTCGTCAGGTGAGAGAGCGTTGCCTTTGATCGAACCGAAAATTTTCCTCGGTTCCAATTCAGACTTCTCCTCCTCTCCTTTAATGAGTGGAATGACGTTCTCGAGAATATCGAGTGACGCGACTCCTGGGTGACCGGCGCCCGAGACCGCTTGCATCGTGGTCACGATAACGTGCTTCAGGCCGAACTTTTCTTTGAGGGCGGCGAGTGGTGCCACGTAGCTCTGGATTGAGCAGTTCGGTTTCACGACGATGAACCCTTTGTCCCAGCCACGGTTTTTTTGCTGGATTACAATCATATCGAGGTGTTCGGGGTTCACTTCCGGAATGATCATCGGCACGTCAGGCGTCATGCGGTGCGTCGACGCATTCGAAACGACCGGGATGCCGGCAGAGGCGTATTTCTCTTCCCATTCTTTTGCGATATCAGAATCAAGCGCCGAGAAAACAAAATCACAGTTCTTTTTCACGGCATCAAGATCATCAACGGTGTGGACGACAAGTTTTTTGACGTTCTCCGGAAACGCATGCTTCATGTGCCAACGACCGGCGACGGCGTCAGCGTAGGTTTTACCGGCCGACGAGGGGCTCGCCACAACGTGCGTGACGTCGAACCACGGATGCTCATGCAGCAAAGAAATATACTGCTGTCCGACCATGCCGGTTGCGCCGAGGACGGCAACTCTACTTTTTTTCTGGGGGGATTTCATGCGCGGAATCATACAGGAAATACACATTCCTCGCTGAAATTACTTTGGCCATTTTTCTTCACGCTCTTGCATCCACGTCCCGAATCGGCACACTACTGACCTATGATCGTCATGAAATTCGGCGGCACGTCGGTCGGGAGCGCGAAGGCGATCTCGGAAGTGGCTGCGATCGTGAAGCTTTATCAGAAGAGGAAGCCGGTCGTCGTGGTGTCTGCGGTATCCGGCGTCACCGATACGCTCATTCGCTTGGCGCAAGCTGCGGCCGAAGGAGGCGGGACCGATATTCTTCAGAGTATTCACGGCCGGCACACGGATATTTTGCAGGACCTTAAACTTTCGCCGACGCTGCTTGAGAAACAGTTTGCAGAACTAGAATCTCTCGTGAAACAGACTCACAGAAAGAAGGGCAAGCTTACGAAGAAAACGCTCGATGTCTTTCAGTCGTTTGGGGAACGGATGTCCTCGGTCATCGTTGCTGCGGCCATCACGAAGCACGGCGTACCTTCCAAAGGTTTCCCCGCATGGGAGCTTGGGATGATCACGGACGGAGTATTCGGTGACGCTGAGCCCCTGAAGTCGTCTTTCCCGCTCCTGAAGAAGAGGATTTCGGCGCTGAACGTCGTTCCCGTCGTTACCGGTTTCATTGGCAAGACTGAAAAAGGCGACATCGTAACGCTCGGACGTGGAGGATCGGACTACACTGCTGCCATTCTCGGGGCCGCGCTCAAGGCGGAAGCGATCCAGATCTGGAAAGAAGTCGATGGTTTTCTCACGACTGATCCGCGGATCGTCCCTGAAGCCAAGGTCGTCCATGAATTGGCATTTGAGGAGGCATGTGAACTCGCGTACTTCGGTGCAAAAGTCCTGCATCCCAAGACGATCCTCCCAGCGATGGATGCAGGTGTGCCGGTACAGGTCCTCAATACGTTCAAGCCTGAAGGAAAAGGTACGACGATCGTGAGTAGTTTTGAGGAGCGGCACGGCAAGAGCCACACCGTGGAGGCGTTCTCCAGAAAGAAGGGGATTACGGTCATTCACATCCGCTCCCCTGAGTTCTTCGATGGCAGCGGCCTCATGGCGAATGTGTTTAAGATTTTTGAAAAACATCGTACGAGTGTGGATCTTATTGCGACATCTGTGGTGAGCGTTTCCCTTACGATAGATGACTGTGAACATCTGGATGGCATTGTTCAGGATCTGAGCTCACTTGGTGAAGTAAAAGTCGTATCAGGCAAAGCGATCATCTGCATGGTGGGTGGCAGTATCAACGCCGCAGGAGTCGCTGGGCGCATCTTCACGGTGCTTGGTGCGCACGAGATTCCGGTCGAGATGATCTCGCAGGCGGCGGGTGGCGTGAGCATGACGTTTGTCGTCGATGAGGGTGACACCGAGCGTGCGCTTCACGTTCTGCACGACACGTTCATCGGCACAATCGGCACATAGGGGTTTCCAAAACTGTGTACGATGAATTCCACACCCCCCCCTGATTATGACCAAAAAATTCGATCAACTGCCTCCAGACCTCCGCAAGCACATTGTCACCGAAGCGCCCGATGCGTCGGGGACGAACACGATTTCGCAGGACATCAAAAAAAGCGCGACTCCAATCTCCACGTTTGCCCAGCGCACACTCCGGCATTGCAACGGTGGCGCGACGCTTCAGGCTGCCGAGTGGCTCAAGCAACATACGGACAATGGTGGGAAGCTCGTTGTAACGCTCGCAGGGGCGCTCAGCTCTTTTCAGATTGGCGTTACGCTGGCTGAGCTGATTCGCAAAGGAAAAGTACACCTCGTCTCAGCGACGGCGGCGAATCACGAGGAGTCCTATTACCGGTATGTTGCTCACTCACATTACGCACACATTCCGCGCTATACCGAACTCACGCCGGAGCAGGAAGCACAATTGCGTGATGCGGGTCTGCGCAGAATTACCGATACGTTTCTGCCCGAGGACGAGAGCGTTCGCATCATGGAGCCGCATCTCCTGAAGATGTGGAAAGCTGCGGAGCAGAAAGGGGAGAGGTGCTTTCCGCACGAGTACTTTCGCAGGCTCTACGCTGAAAACCTTATCGAGCCCGATCCTTCCACGAACGTCAACGACTCATGGACATATGCAGCGTATGAAAAAAACATTCCTATCGTCATTCCGGGATTCGAGGATTCCACGATGGGGAACATCTTCGCGAGCTACACGTATGACGGCAAACACAGAAAACCGGACAGTCCTATCGTGAGTCCGACCGTCATGAAATCTGGTCTCGAGTATTTTACGTTTCTCTACGACTGGTACATGGAGGAGTCAAAGAATGCTCCCATTGCATTCCTCCAGCTGGGAGGCGGCATCGCGGCGGATTTCCCTATCTGCGTCGTTCCATCACTGAAACACGATGTGCAACACCATGCGGTGCGCGACTGGGCGGGATTCGTGGAGATCGGTTCGTCGCCGATGTCGTATGGCTCGTACTCGGGAGCAGGTGGCAAGGAGAAGATCACGTGGGATAAACTTTCCACGGAGAGCTATTACCAGATCATCCAGAGCGATGTGACCGTTGCATTCCCATGGATCGCTGCGATCCTCCTCGATCTGTGAGGATGAAGCCTCACACATTTTGCTTTACAGTCGATGCACGCTCACTATAATTGCGGTCTGTCTGCTTTTTTACGCCATGCCTAAGCGCCCAACGGGCCACTACAAATTCAAGCAAGTCCGACCTCACAAGGTGAGCTCCCGCTATATGCGGCCGCGCTGGGAGCGTTTCGTGAGTCAGGACATCAAGGGCATGATGCTCATCGAAGGCGTGCCGATCGACAAGATCGTCGAGAAGTACGGCACCGCTTTGTACGTGCTTGTCGAAAGTGAGATCCGTTCACGTCTCAAGCGCTTCAAGAAAGTGTTCGGCAACGACATCGCTCTGCAGTACGCCGTGAAGTGCAATAGCAACCTAGAGATCCTGCGCATGGTGCGTCAGGAAGGTTTCGAATTGGACTGCTCCTCCGTCGGAGAGCTCATCCTTGGGCTGCTCGCCGACTTCAAGCCGAAGCAGCTCACGTTTACGAACCTCTTCAAGACCGAGCAGGACATCCACTTCGCCATCAAGATCGGCGTGCAGTCCATCACCGCCGACTCTCTGGAAGAGATCGAGCACATTGCGGCGACCGCGAAGAAGCTCCGTAAGCACATCGATACGGTGATCCGCGTGAACCCGATGATCGAGTTCGGTCAGTACTCTACGAAAGGCAATAAGTACGGCATTCCGATCAAATACGCCGAACGTGCCGTCGACATGGCCACGAAGAGTCCGTACGTGGACTTCAAAGGCTTCCACTTCATGGGTGGCTACGTCTACAACCCGAAAGTCTTCAAGATAGCGGCGCGTACGTTCGCAAAACTTATCCGTAGCTGTCTCGATAAAGGCATCCGCGTGCAGAGTTTGTCACTCGGTGGCGGCTTCCCTGCAGCCATCGGTGAAGAGGACGCGTTCCCGATCGAGAAGATGAAGGATTTCCCCAAGTACTTCCAAGGACTCATGCACCGCTACAACATTCCGCCTCTCCAGCTCATCTTTGAGCCCGGGAAGAGCATCGTCATGAACGCCTGCGTTGGCCTTATGAAGGTCATCAGCAAGAAGCGGCTTGGCGTGAATTCACGCATGGTCATCGCGGATGGTTCCACGTACAACTTTATTCCGGATGCGCTCATTCAGACGAGTGTGCAGTACGACATTCTTCCGGCATCCAAGATGAACGAGCGCCGAATCCACACCGTGAACATCGCCGGTAACACCTGTGACTGCTGGGATATCATCCGCCGAAATATCGAGATGCCGAAACTGCGTCAGGGAGACCTGCTCGCCGCCATGGACGTGGGTGCGTACGCGCAGGTGATGTCCAGTAACTTCAATACCATCCGCCGTCCTGGCATGATCATGCTGTACGCCGACGGCAGCGCGAAGCTCATCCGCCGCCGCGACCGGTACTCCGAAATGTTCGCGCCCGAGCTCGACGTTCTTAAGATGGCGGGCCCCGACGAGCTGGAGAAATATCACAACATGTACCGCGTGAACATCGACAAAATCTGGAAGGGCAAGATGAAGAAGGATTCCAGAAGCGCGAAGAACGGCGGCAACGGTCAGGACAAGCCTCTCACCAAGCTCACGGTGTACAAAATGCTGGAGAAAGAGGCTATCGGGGACAACGGAAAGAACGGTCAGAGCAAAAAGTAAGCACTTCGCTGCATCTCGATACATCGCTCTCAGAGCCATGTTTGGAGCGCCTCCTCACTTCACGCCCCTCGCTTCTATCGCGCGCGACGAATTTGACGACAATAGCGTTACATGGAACGTACCCCAGCATCATCGGCAGAGACACAGGAGCTTGTCGATATCGCGCTCGAGAAGACCGAACAAGCCGCGCTCAAAAACGCAGCCGACACGAAGGCGAAAGTCGCGGACGTGAAGGATCTCCAGCGTATGGAATTCCTCAAGCTCATGAACGTGAAGGGTTCGGATGGTTCGGCCGCGGGCGGCGAAGACATGTGCATCCCAGTCGATCTTAAGGCGCAGGTCGACAAAGGCATCGAAGAGCAGCATGCCGAGCGCATGAAGAATATCGCGGCTGCAAAGGATGCCTATGTCCTTCCCGATGAAGGCACCGTCGTGGGCTTGCAGCACGATGGCACGCGCGAAATCGGCATCGCTGGACGTGGACTCAAGGATGACCGAGTCGCAAAGCACGAAGCTAAGCACCGCGAGCAAGAAGCAGGCGACGAGAGCGTCGATATGCCGCTGACAGACGATCCTGAGATCGCTGAAATTCGGCAGCTTTCCCGTCGTGCGCTGCGCGAGAACGGTGCCGTGAAAGCGGAAGGCGGACTCAAGGACCACACGCCCGAATACCATGAATACGTGAACTCTTCAAACCGCATCGCGAAGTATCTGAAGGCGCAGGGCATGGACGGTGGAGCACTCGTCGAAGAAGCCGGAGACACAAATGCGGGCTTCGACAAACTGCACCAGAGTATCGTTCTTGCATCAGTGAAACAGAGGATCGAGAAGATGTCGGAGGCGGATCAGGTTCTCACAGCCTAAGCCGCAGCACATAAAAGAGAAGGCGCGGTGCCTTCTCTTTTATGTGAACACGGATTTATTTCTTATCAACGACCGTATCCTTGTAGAGTGGGAACTCGTTCTTCGGGG
Organism: Candidatus Peribacteraceae bacterium; assembly: GCA_018062585.1. Taxonomy (GTDB): domain Bacteria; phylum Patescibacteriota; class Gracilibacteria; order Peribacterales; family Peribacteraceae; genus JAGORY01. The sequence goes on from JAGORY010000031.1 coordinate 10,674, forward strand.
AATTCTCGAGGTCGGTGAGGAACTTGTCGATGGCCGGGAATTTCTCGCGTAGCGATCGTTCCTCGGGTTCACTGCATTGATCGAGTGCCTGGAGGGCGATGTACAGTGCTTTGAAGCCTGCTTTGGTGATATATGTGCGACGCCCGTCATCGTCCGTCAGGAAATAGCGAGCGTATCGCTCGGGGTGTGCGATGATGTTGAATCCCAGAAGATCGTATGCCTGAACTTTTTGCGTGTCGTCGCTGGCCGGTCGCAAGTACTTCATGTTCGGATCGTCGATGAATTCATATCCGTTTCTCATGTGGATTTTTAGCCTGCGCTTGCAGAGTTGTCGAATCTCGTTGTCGGACAGTCCTTCGTACGAATCGCGGAACTGTTCCAGCCGCTCCTCGTCCTCACAGTCGTTGAGGATTATAGAGTAGCCTTTTGCGGTCAGTTCTTTTGCACTGTGCTGTGTCGCGCGCGTATGGCACTGAAGACCTCTGAAATTCTTTTCGATGCCTTCATACGGTACGTAGATGGCATCCGGGACGCTCTTATTCACATACACTAGGCGTATGCCGATCTGTCTTTTGATCTCTCGGTTTTCGGTCTCCATCGATCCTTCAATCATGTAGAGAAGCGCCGTACCGCCTTTCCATCGTGCCTTCATTGTTTCTTCATCTTCCATGTCCCAGGGATCGGTGAAGATCGTCGTGTACTTCTGCATCCACGTCGAAAAACTTTTCTCATCATCAGAAGGAATCGCGATCATTTCCAATTTTGTTCTTTGCATCTCACTATCTTCTTGGATGGTTTTTGCCAAAAGCGCGGAGTCTTCGTCCAGCTCCATCGTCGCATGCAGTCTTTCATGGGTTTGGTTAACAAGCGGTCGCGCCAAATCATCCGGAGATGTCTCTGCCCTATGCCTCTCGGGCACATCGTTCCCCCTGTCGTGCGAGTTCACGTTCATAGTATTCTTATTTATTATAAAATATTATTTATTAAAAGCAAACCTCCGATGTCACATGTTTCTAAGACCGTATCAAATCCATAAACTCCTGCCTCGTCCTCGCGTCTTTTTTGAAGCTGCCGGCGACGTGGCTCGTGATAGCGACCGAATGCTGCTTCTCGACGCCGCGCATCATCATACAGAAGTGACTGGCCTCGATGACGACGCCGATGCCTCGAGGCTTCAGGGTCTCCTGGAGCGCGTCGCAGATCTGCTGGCCCAAGCGTTCTTGGACTTGGAGCCTGCGGGCGAACATGTCGACGATGCGGGGAATTTTACTGAGACCGATGATCGTGCCGTCTGGGATGTAGCCGACGTGTACTTTGCCGGTGAAGGGCAGCATGTGGTGCTCGCAGAGTGAGTAGCACTCGATGTCCTTCACGATGATCATGCCGTCGGTGTCGGACGGAAACAGTGCGCCGTTCACGATCGTCTTCAGGTCTTGGTCATAACCGGACGTCAAAAACTTCATCGCTTCCGCAACCCGCTTGGGGGTGCGCTTCAGGCCTGGGCGACTCGGGTCTTCGCCGATCTTTTGGAGGAGGGCTTTGTAGAGCTGTTCCATGGGAGGGCAAGTATATGCCGAAGAGGGGTGGTTGTGTATGACTTTTGCTTTTCTCGTGCCCGCCTCACCCCCAGCCCCTCTCCCTTCGCTGAGGCTCGGTAGAGGGGAGCTCTGCTGTGACGACAACGAACTTTGTTCTCTTGATTCCACAGGTTCCTTTCTCCCCCAT
>JAGORY010000085.1 GCA_018062585.1 Candidatus Peribacteraceae bacterium
AAGGGCCGTTTCGCTGGCACTCAAGCCAAAAGAGTGCTATAATAAGACCCATGAACATTCGTCAGGCGAGGCTTCTGCAGGCCATCATCGACCAGTTCATTGAGTCCGCCATTCCGGTCGGCAGCAAGAAGCTCTTGGAGTCGGCTGAATTTTCAGTGTCATCGGCTACCATTCGCTCGGAAATGTCCGAACTCGAAGAGCTTGGTTTCCTCGAGCAACCACACGTCTCGGCGGGTCGCATCCCGACCGTGAAGGGCTACCGCATGTACGTGAAAGAATTCATGAAGCCCACCGAGCACGAGCGAGCGGTGCGCCTTCGTTTCAATGACTTGAAGGAAGAATATTTTCGTCACAAAGATAAAGAGCGCGTATATGAATCTGTAGCACTGCTCGCGAACATGATGCCGAACGTAGCCTTTGCGACCGTTCCACATCGTGAACGCGTGTACTACCTCGGTCTCGCCAACGCCGTCCGTCAGCCGGAGTTTCAGGCTGACAGCACGCTCGTGAGTGGTGTCGTGGAAGTTCTTGAGAAGCGTCTCACCGATGTCATCTCCAAAATCGAGCTCACCGATGAGATCCAGTACTTCGTCGGCGACAAGGACATGTGCCCCGAGTTCCAGAGCTGCTCCATGCTCGTCACCAAATACCGCGTTCGCGACCAAGTGGGAGCGGTCGGCATTCTCGGCCCCATGCGCATGGACTACGGTTACAACACCGTCGCACTCGATATGATCGCATCACTCATCAGAGACTGATTCCCCACGCGCCAATAGCAAATTCCTTGTCCGATCTGGCTTTACTCCGCATCCGTCCTTCTGTGCCGGATCCGGACGAAGTGAGCGGCAAACGCGGACCGCTCCACATCGAGCCGGCCATCGCTGCGCTGCATTCGCTCAAAGGCATCGACGGACTGCTGTCCTTTGAAATCGGCAACTATCAGGGAAAGATCTGCTACTTCGTCCGTGCTACCAAGCGTTCGCTCTCGCTGGTCGAGAGTCAGCTCTACGCGCAGTTTCCGGAGATCGACATCGAACGGATGGACCCGCAGGAGCTGGAACCGAAAGAAGGCGAGATGATGATCACGACTGATCTCCGGCTCACGAAGCATGAGATCTTCCCGATCAAGCGCCATCCGCAGTTCGATGACATGCTGGCGCGCCAGACGATCGATACGATCGGCGGCATTACGTCCGTTCTCGTGCGGTATCCGCATCCCGCCATGCGCGGACACATACAGATTGTCTTCCAGCCGCTCAAGGCCAAGTTCAGAAAGCGCGTACTGAAGTTCATTCCGCTCATGGAGAAGGGGCTCGCCAAGCATTTCGGTTGGTACGCCAAGTTCTTCGCAACCGTGCACCTCGCACGCGGCTTCCGGTGGTGGGTCTATTTTCCGCTCAACATGGCGATGGGTGGTTTTCGTGTTTGGTTCAGTCTGCCTGCAGTTTCCGAACTCGGAGAATCGGCCTCACGCGACATGGACACGCACGAAGAAACGCTCAAGGCCGGTCGCCGCAGTCACGAATCCGAGGACCCGATTTCGGCAGCTATCGACAAGGTCAACCGGTTCCTGTTTACGGCCAACGTACAGATGAGCATCGTGACACCTCCGGAGCACCGAGTTGCTGCAGAGCACAAGCTTGAGGAAATCGTCAGTAGCTACAAACAGTTTTCGCTCGCAAACTGCAACGGATTTGTGGCGAAGCGCGTGAGGGAATCGCGCACGCTTACACCTCAATTTCACACCGTTCCGTATATTTTCTCGGACGAGGAACTGGCGACTCTGTGGCATTTCCCGAACACGCTCGTGAAGACGCCCAACATCGACTGGGTCTACAGTAAAAAACTGGAGCCGCCCGTCGATCTACCCGTTCCCGAGCTTGACCCCGACGTCACCGTGCTTGGCGAAGCGGTGTTCCGCGGACACAGGCAGAAATTCGGGATTCGCCCGGACGACCGCCGACGTCATATGTATGTCATCGGTAAGACCGGTATGGGTAAATCGACCCTGCTTGAAAACATGATCCATTCGGACATCATCGCCGGTAAAGGCGTGGGTGTCATTGACCCGCACGGTGACTTGATCGAAGCCATTCTCCGGTTCATTCCCGCGAGTCGCACGAACGACGTGATTCTCTTCGATCCCGCCGACAGGGATTTCCCGCTGTCCTTTAACATGCTCGCCGCGACGAACCCGAATCAGTATCCGCTCGTGGTCTCGGGCTTAATGAGCGTCTTTACGAAGCTTTGGCCCGATGTCTGGAGCGGACGCATGGAACACATCCTCCGAAACACGCTCCTCGCGCTCATCGAAGGTCAGGGCAACTCCATGCTCGGGATCCTCCGGATGTTCTCCGACGACATGTACCGCAAGAAAATCGTCGACCATCTCTCGGATCACCTGGTCAAAAGCTTCTGGCAGGACGAATACGACAATTGGTCGGAGAAGTATCGCACAGAAGCCATCGCCGCGATCCAGAATAAGATCGGACAGCTGCTTTCCGTCCCGATGATCCGCAATATCGTCGGCCAAACCGGAAGCAAACTCAGCATTCGCGACGCTATGGACAGCGGAAAAATCATTCTCGTGAACCTGAGCAAGGGAAATCTCGGCGAAGACAATTCGGCGTTCCTTGGCTCGATGCTCGTGACCAAATTTCAGTTGGATGCCATGAGCCGCACCGACATTGCGGAGAAAGAACGCAAGGATTTCTACCTCTACGTCGACGAGTTCCAAAACTTCGCCACCGAATCGTTCGCAACGATCCTCAGCGAAGCCCGCAAGTATCGCTTGAACCTCACGATCGCGCACCAGTACATCGGACAGCTCACCCTTGGTGACAACAAAGACGCGCTCAAGGACGCCGTGTTCGGCAACGTGGGATCAATGTGCAGCTTCCAGGTCGGTTCCGACGACGCCGAAGATTTGAGTCTGCAATTTGAGGAAATGGTGACCCAGAAAGATATCCTGAGTCTTCCGAAGTACCACGCGTATCTCCGGCTCATGGTTGGTGGAATGGCGAGTAAGCCTTTCTCCGTCTCCACGCTGCCGCCTCCCACATTGGAAGCCGACGGTAGCCGCATCGACATCATCCGCAGGGCCTCCCGCGAGCGGTACTGCGAGAAGCGCGAAGTCGTGGAAGACAAGATCAACAAGTGGCTCATGAGTGCCAAGGAAGGTCGTTCTATCGTCGAGAAGGCAGGCAA
>JAGORY010000032.1:0-3646 GCA_018062585.1 Candidatus Peribacteraceae bacterium
ATTAAGGAACAGGAACGCCTGTTGTGCAACGTAAGAGCGGCTTCTTAATGCCGTCTTAACAGTGAGCGCTTATGCTTCACTCTGTTCCCGTACGACTATGAATATTCTCATCATTGAGGATCAGCAAAAATTGGCCGCTAATATCTCGGAGTTTCTGAAGACCGAAACGTATGCGGTCACGGTCTGTCATGATGGCAAAGACGGATTTGAAAAAGCGATGACGCAGGAATTTGACGTCGTCATTCTCGATATCAACCTGCCGGGGATGGATGGCTACGTCATCTGTTCGATGCTCCGAGAGAACCGCAAAAACATGCCGATTCTCATGCTTACCGCCCGCGCGAAACAGCAGGAGGTCATCCATGGTCTGAACATCGGTGCCGATGACTATCTCACGAAGCCGTTTGATTTGGACGAGCTGCTTGCCCGTGTCCGCGCTCTCCTGCGGCGTAAGAGCGACGAGAAAACGCCGATTTTGAAGACCGGAAAAATCACCGTCGATACGAATACCCGTGAAGTCCGCAAAGACGACATGAAGGTATCGCTGTCCCCTCGAGAGTACGGACTTTTTGAGTTCCTGCTCCGCAACAAGGGTCGCGTGCAGCAGAGACCCAGCATCATCGAGCACGTGTGGGGCGGCCGGGACGATCTTATGTTTTCACAAACCGTGGATGTCCACATCGCCTATCTCCGGCGTAAGCTCGGTAAAAGCGTCATCGAGACGGTCCCCGGTCAGGGCTACATGATCCCAGCCTCCGCGTAGTCCGAAGACGTAGTCGGGTCCATTCCTTTTCTCGCGAATGTTCAAACGCATCAGCTTCCGTATCGCACTGCAGTTCACCGCATTCGTGCTCGGACTGTTTCTTCTGAACGGCATCATTTTCCTCGCGGCTGATATCAGTAATGCTCGGCGTCAGACACACTTCCGGTTATCCAGAGAATCGTTCGATTTACTCCGTCAGATCGACGATCCGCGGTTTCCGGTTCTTCGGCCTGGCGAACTGTCACCCAAGATGCGTGAACGGGTGAGATTTTTAAATGCGTCGGGGAAGACCTTGTACACCGGTAGCTTCCTCGCCGATGTGCCGTTCACCCCGCATGACGGATTTACGCGAGTGCGAATGGACGAGGACGAATTCATGCTGCTGACAGTACCGGTCATTCGGCGCGGAGAGATCAAGGCATATGCGCAGATTGCGGACATGGAACGTCTGCCGCTCGGGGATCTGCCGGTACGGGCGCTTCTGTACCTCATCGTGAGTCTCTCCGTCTCCGCACTCACGTTCATCGTCGGCCTCGCGTTCGCACGCCGGAGCCTCCGGCCCGCCGAGGACATGATGCGAAGACTCGAGCAGTTCACGCAGGATGCCAGCCACGAACTTCGCACCCCGCTTGCGGCCCTCAATTCATCGCTCGATCTGGCGCTGAAGACCGGTAAGCACCAGCACGGTTTGCTGTCCGCAAAAGACGACGTCAAAGACATCACGATTCTCATTGAGCGGCTTCTCGAACTCGCGCGCATCGACAAATTTGCACTCGAGGATAAGAAGTTTGATTTCTCGGCTCTCGTGTCGGATACGCTCGAGAAATATCGGATCATCGCTCACGAAAAAAACGTCGGTATCAAGGCCGCTATTCAGAGCGGCGTCTGGGTACGTGGTGACGCAGCACTCCTTCGGCAGGTTCTCTCGAATCTTCTTCTCAATGCCGTGAAATTCAACCAGCCCTCCGGTAGCGTTAAGATTTCACTCACCCACAAAGAGCTTACGGTTTCTGATACCGGCATCGGTATCGCCAAAAAAGATCTCCCGAACATCTTCAATCGATTTTTCCAAGCCGATACATCGCGCGCCAAGGAAGGATTTGGCCTAGGCTTAGCCCTCGTCAAACGCATCATCGAGCTGCATGGCTGGGCCATCCGAGCCGAGAGCGATCTCGGCAAGGGCACGACGTTCCGTATCGCTTTTTCGGCCTCTCAGGTGAGAGGTTATAGGGAATAGGTTATAGAAAATACAGGGAGCGGAGATCTTGTCTATAACCTATCACCTCTAACCTCTTAATCGTCTCTTAAAACCAAAGGGTTAGAGTGTCCCCGTCCGCTTGAGAAGCGTGTTGGAGACGGTGCGGCACCCCCTTTTGACCCAGAGGAAATTCGGTCAGTAGGCCGCGGTACGGGAGCATTCCGCGGCAAGTGAAAGAGAAATGGTCGGCCACTGTGAGGGATGGTCGATCGTCGCCGTGAGAGTCTCGCGTTTGCGGGGCTCTTGTGGTGTAAGGATTGTCGTTCCCACGCGTCTTAATATTGTTAATCTTCCCCTCCTCATATGATGTACGCTCAACGAAATACCTTCCTCCTCACAGGACCGGTCCTCGCTCTCCTCCTTTGGATGACTGCCGAAGCCGCTTTCGCCATGTTCCCTGAAGATATCGGACGCCAGCCCGCTGCGCAGACCGGCACAAGCTCCTCGTCTTCGTCCGTCACCGCTCCATCGGCAACACCGTTTTCGACAAAAGCATTCCTTGATGTCCCGAAGAGCCGCGCCGACTACGAGGCCATCGAATACCTCCGCACCCACAACATTCTCAAGGGCGACTACACCGACGGAAAGTTTTACCCCGACAAGCGTCTCCATCGCGATGAGCTCGTGCAGCTCATGACGAGCAATTTCCTCATGGCCGACCGCGATAATGCGTGTCTCAACACCAGCGCAGCCGGTGGTATGTACCTCTTTAAAGACGTCACCGTCGATACGGTTCACGCGCTCGACATCTGTAACGCCAAAGCCCGCGGACTCATCCACGGTTATCCCGACGGAAACTTCCGCCCGACACGCAACGTGAACTTCGTGGAAGCCGCCAAGCTCGTGACTCGTATCTTCCGCGTCAGTCAGGAACAGGGAGACACGACCGATGATCGCTGGTACTTCGTCTACGTAGACGCACTCTCGAAGCGAAACGGCATCCCGCCGACCATCCGCTTCCTCGCTCAGCCGGTCACACGAGGCGAAATCGCCACGATGATCTATCGGGCCAAAATGGATATCAGAAACCAGCCGTCCCAGAGCTGGGAGAATCTGAGCAAGTAGTACTCACTTCATATCGGGACTTATCAGGGGGCGCAGTGCTCCCTGTTTTTATGTGTGTGACGGTAGAATGCACGCGTGAACAATCCCCGAACACCGGCGATCTCCTCTAACATCTGGAAGCTCTACGTCATCCAGGCGCTAACACAGGCTTTGTTCGTGATTCCGATCATCGTGCTGTTCTGGCAGTCGCATGGACTGACGCTCGCCGAGATCATGATCCTGCAGGCCGCGTTCGCGCTCACAGTTTTCATTCTCGAGATCCCAACCGGATATCTCGCAGACCGCTGGGGCCGCAGAAACACGCTCGTACTCGGATGCGCGTTTGGATTCGCGGCGTACATAACCTATGCGACGGGCGTTACATTCTGGCGATTCGTGGTTGCCGAAATTCTCATTGGTATCGGCGGCAGCTTGCTCTCGGGAACGATCGAGGCGATGACGTATGACACGCTTCTAGAGCTCGGGCGCGAGAAGGAATATCGGCGCATTGCAGGAAAACAGGCGTTTTTGGAATTCAACACCGAAGCGGTGACGGGCATCATCGGCGGACTGCTCGGCGC
>JAGORY010000032.1:3746-6210 GCA_018062585.1 Candidatus Peribacteraceae bacterium
ACAACGCGCTCGGGGTGGCGGGAGATTCCGGCGTAACTCCTCCAACCTCCTTTGTACGCGAAGTATCTCCTCATGCGGCTACTTTTCGTAACTCATCGTGATCACACAGGCGCAGCAGCAAAAGTTCCAAGCGCTCCTCAGCAATTTCGTAGACGAGTAGCAAGTCATGATCGATATGGCATTCGCGCAGATGTTTCAACCGCCCCTTGAGTGCATGATCGCGAAAAGACGTGGGTAACACCTGTCGCTCTTGCAAAAGGAGAATCGCCGTCCGGAGTTTTGACAGCAGTTTCGCCGCTTTACCGCTATGCAAAAAACGCCCAAGGTCGCGTTCGTATCTAGGCCGCGTCACGATCGTCAATCGTTGCATAAGCGGCACGGAAGAGGGCATCGACATTCTTATAACGTTTTACGCCTTTCCCTGCCCGTGCGGCATTCGCATCGCGGAGCAGAGCCTCTTCTTCATCAACGCTGAATCCGTTTTCGGTGAGAATCTGCAGAGGAACTCCATCGGTAATGCAGATTTGGTGGATGAACAAACGAACGACCTGACTAAGGTCCAAGCCCAGTTGCGCCAAGATTTTTTGCGCCCGCTTCTTTTGTTTGTCGCCGAGGCGAACGTGCAATGTGGTCATGCGCTCATTGTACTTCATGTGTGTAAACAATGTCAACACAAGATCAGGTTGCATGTGGAGCATAGACTGAAAGCCTATGCCTTCATCCCCGCTTTCACGCGCATTTTGGCGATGATGCCTGCGCGCTCGGACTCATCGAGCCGCATCTTGATGTATTTCACGGTTTCCTTGAGATCGGGAATGATTTTGTACTCGAGTCCGTTCACACGCCTGCGCGTCGTCTCGAGTTCGATGGCCATGTTCTCGGCCTGCTTCTCGATCTGCGCGAGGCGGATGAGGAGCGCGAAGGCTTCGTCGAACGCGGTCACCGCTTCATCGAGGAGCTGGTTCGTTGCGCTCTCACCGTACGTTTTGATCTTCCCTTCTTTCTTCAGCGTGAAGAATGGGATACGGACGCTCATGACGTTCTTCGTTTCCACCGTCAGCTCCACCGTCGCTTGTGGGCTACTCAAGGCGTTGCTCATCTCGGCGTCCCCGAGCCATGCCGAGGCCATGAGGAACTGCCGGAAGGCGCCACGCAGTTTCGCTTCCGCGTCCTCACGCAGCGTACGGGCATCGCGGATGATGGCCAAAAACTGTTGCATGAGGCCGTCCTGCTTATCTTTGAGCAGTTTGTGGCCGCGCTCGGCGGACTTGGTCCTGCGTTTCAGGTCCATGAGGGCCATGCGTGTAGGATTCACTCGGAGGAGAGCCATGGAAAGTGAAAAACGAAAAGTGAAAAGTGAAAAATAAAAAAGTAGCGGTTACTTTTTCGGCATGTACTTGTCGATGTGAGCCGACTTCACGCGCTTGAGCTCGGACCTCGGAAGTTCGGTGAGCAGATCCCAGCCGATACGGAGCGAGTCGAAGATCGAACGATCTTCCTGCTCGCCCTGACGGATGAATTCTTTCTCGAAACGGTCGGCGAATTTCAGATACGCCTTGTCGACATCATTGAGAGACGATTCTCCGAGGATGACCGCAAGCTCACGGACTTCAACGCCGCGCGCGTAGGCGGCGGTCAGCTGAGCGTCCATGCCGCTGTGGTCCTCGCGCGTCTTGCCTTCGCCCTGCGCTTTTCCTTTGAGACGGGAGAGCGAGCCCATCGGAATGACCGGCGGGAAGATTCCTTTCTGATGCAGTGCGCGGTCCAAACGAATCTGACCTTCGGTGATGTAACCGGTGAGATCCGGGATCGGGTGCGTCACGTCATCTTCCGGCATCGTGAGAATCGGAATCTGCGTGATGGAGCCGGATTTGCCACGGATGCGTCCTGCGCGCTCGTACAGAGTCGCAAGGTCGGTGTACAGGTAACCGGGGTAACCGCGGCGGCCGGGGACTTCCTTGCGGGCGGCCGAGACTTCACGGAGCGCTTCACAGTAGTTCGTCATGTCGGTGAGAATCACGGTCACGTGGTAGCCCTTCTCGTACGCCAGATATTCGGCCGTCGTGAGAGCGAGGCGCGGAGTGGCGATGCGTTCGACGACGGGGTTATCAGCTGTGTTGAGGAACAGAACTGCGCGGGAGAGAGCGCCGGTTTTCTCGAATTCCTGCTGGAAGAACTGCGCCTCCTCAAAGGTCACACCCATCGCCGCGAAGACGACCGCAAATTTCTCGTCTGCGTTTTTGCCTGCATTCGCATTCTGTCCGGTGGCTACTTCTTCTTTACTGAGTCCCCGAGCCTGACGTGCGATCTGTGCTGCGAGCTTGCTGTGCGGCAAACCCGCGCCCGAGAAAATCGGGAGCTTCTGGCCGCGCACGAGCGTATTCAGCATATCGATCGTCGAGATGCCGGTCTGAATAAAGTCGTCCGGGAACTCGCGGGAGAACGGATTGATCGGAGCGCCGTT
>JAGORY010000032.1:6310-11878 GCA_018062585.1 Candidatus Peribacteraceae bacterium
AGGAAATCTTCGCGGATCATGCGGGTGACTTCGAGCGTGAGCTGTTCTTTGGGCGAGAGTGCATCGGTACCGACGAGGCGTACGATTTCTTCAAGCTTACTTTCTTCCTGCAGCAGACTGAGGGCGCGTTCGCGGTTCTTCATGAAGTCGGCAGATACTTCTTTGCTGAAGAAGTTCGAGAGGTTTTCAGCGTACAGAGTGTAACTCTGGAGCCAGTTGATGGCCGGGAAGTGGCGCTTGTACGCCAAGCGCGCGTCGAGCGCCCAGAAGACCTTCGTGACGCGCAGCGTGTTCTGCGTCACGGGTTCAGAGAAGTCTCCACCTGGAGGCGACACGGCGCCGATGACGGAGAGTGAACCTTGGCGCTTGGCAGAGCCCAAGCATTCCACCGAACCAGAGCGCTCGTAGAATCCGGCGGTGCGGGATCCGAGATACGCGGGGTAGCCTTCTTCACCCGGCATTTCCTCAAGGCGTCCGGACATTTCACGCATCGCTTCGGCCCAGCGGGATGTGGAGTCCGCCATGAGAGCGACGTCGTAGCCCATGTCACGGTAGTACTCGGCGATGGTGATGCCGGCGTAGACGCTTGCTTCACGCGCGGCCACCGGCATATTCGATGTATTGGCGATGAGCACCGTGCGCTTCATGAGCGGCTCGCCGGTATTTGGGTCGATGAGGTGCGGGAATTCGGTGAGCACCTCGGTCATCTCGTTGCCGCGTTCTCCGCAACCGATGTAGACGATAACTTGTGCGTTGCAGTACTTCGCAAGACTTTGCTGGGTGACGGTTTTTCCGGCACCGAACGGTCCGGGAATCGCGCCGGCACCGCCTTTCGCGATCGGGAAGAGCGTATCCAGAATGCGGGTACCCGTTGCGAGCGGTTCACTTGGGACGATCTTGCCGTTCACCGGACGCGGGATGCGGATCGGCCAGCGCTGCAGCATCTGCACGTCCGTATCTCCCTTCTCCGTTGTGACGGTAGCAATCGTTTCGGTGATCGTCATCGAACCCGAGCGGATGTCCTTGAGCGTGCCATGAATTCCTGGCGGCACCATCACCTTGTGTTCGATGAGCGTCGTTTCCTGCACCGTTCCCAGAATATCTCCGCCCTTTACCGTGTCACCGGACTTCGCTGTCGCCTTGAAGTCCCACTTCTTCGCGCGGTCGAGCGCGTCCACCGTGATGCCGCGGGTGATGTACGGGCTTTTGGCCTTCTCCTCGATGAGCTGGAGCGGCCTTTGGATGCCGTCGTAAATAGAAGTCAGCAGTCCGGGTGCAAGGTCCACCGTGAGCGTCATGCCGGTTCGCTCCACGATTTCCCCCGGGCGGATGCCGCTCGTCTCTTCGTAGACCTGGATCGACGCCGAGTCGCCATGAAGCTCGATGACTTCACCGATGAGCTTCTCCGAGGAGACGCGGACTACTTCGTACATGCGTGCCTGGGACATTCCGCTGGCGACGACGAGAGGTCCTGCGACCTTGGTGATGATTCCGTGAGACTGTGACATGGGGGAGTGAGGGAATTGATTACTGGAGGATGTCGGAGCCGATGGCACGTTCCACGATCCGCTTCAGTCGCTGCAGACCGTAGCTCGTCCCATCGGCTTCGTGGATGGAAGGGAGAGGGATGATGGCGGGGAGGGCCCCGCGTTGCAATTTTCGTTCGTCGTCCGGAGAAATAGTGGCGGCAAGGTCTTCGGTGATGAAAACGACGGCGTAGGTGTTTCTTTGGATGCCGCGGTCATCGCGCATCGTCCGCTTGAGTTTGAAGAGAGCGGCTACCGCCTCGGGGCCGGTGGAGACCGGTACGACGTCCACGCCGAGGAGTGAGAAAGCGGCGACGGTTTCGCGAGGGCCGACGATGGCGATGCGGTAGGTCATGCGGGGAAGTGCGTCGAAGGAATGAACGGGGGAAGAATCTGTTTGATCTCCTGCGGAGAGAGCTTGTTCCGTTTGCCGATGGCGATCGCGCGAAGCAGCCGTACGTGTGCCATCACCATCGCGGCGAATGCGAAGACCGGTTCCACCGTGAGCGGGACAGTCCACATCCGGCCGATGTCGGCTGCAAGAATAGACGCGCCGATCTGTTCAACGGCGATGGGAGCGGCACTGCCTTGCGCCGGAATGAACGGGGCGTACAGGTCGGACCCAGCAATTGCGGAACGAATATCGGCTTTCGGGCCTGCAAGACGCGTCAGAGGCACGGATCCGCCGGGAAGTAGTGCTTCTTCGGCATGCGGAGTCCCAATTGTCTTGAGACGCAAAGCCGTACGGATGTTCGTGACATCGATGGAGTGCCGTACGTACTGCAGAATATCAGCGCTTCCGCTGGCGTGAGCGAGGGCTGTGCGACGCTCCGCGATGAAGCGAGCGACGGCGCGGTCGATGGTCCAAGGTGACGGTTTCGTCAGTATTTTCATCGATGCGATGAATGACGTCAGTGTTTCGGGGAGAGTATTCGGAGGTACCGATCCTTCCACTGCTGCGCGGAGAGAGACGGGGTTCCACAGCGTGAGGCTCGTGACTGGTTCCGTGCTCACCTCAGATGACAGTCCGTGATATTTCTTTAAGAGGTATGCAAGTCTCGGTGCGTCACCCGTGAGCCACAGAATTCCGAAAGTCGGACGCTTGGCGGGAGGCGTCATTGCCTCTACTTCGCGCTTCACCCATTGCTCGGCAGCATTCAGAAGAGAGTCGACTCCCTCCGTGCCTGCGCTGACGTTCGCCATGAGCTTAAGCTCTCGGAGCGTTCGCTCGAATTCCGCAAGGCCGTGGCTTCCGAGTAAACGGTCGACGTCGGATTGCGACAGCAGGTGCTGCTTTAAGATCGCCGTTCTGCCGGCAGCGAACGCGAAGTGTTGGCCGACGAATGCGGTTGCAGACATTAGGCGCGGGAGGCGAAGAGAAGATGAGCGACGTCGAGCTCTTTCTTTTGACGGAGTACGCCGTGGACGAGATGTTCGAACGTGTAGTCCGCTTCCGATGTCTCGCCGACGAAACGAAAACCGCCGATGGCATCAGTAACGCTGGCGACCGTGAACTGATCCGAAGGAGCGATCTTTCTGAGAAGCGCTTCATGGCGCTGGCTTGCGTGGAGCGCGCCGTTACCCCTGATTCTTTTCAGGCATGCGCGGAGCAGTGGTTCGACTTTCTCATCAGGAAGAGCAGCGAGCATTGCGATGGCTTCAGCGAACGCCGCATTGATGACGGCTTGTTTCACAGTAGCAATTCGGTTACGTCGTTCGACGGCAGAGTGTGTCTTCACTTTCAGAAGAAGCTGACCTTTTCTGGTTTCCACTTCCTGCAGCATTGTGCTTCGGAGCGAAGCGAGAGCGTCTTTGTGCTTCGTGCGCTTCTCTTTCACGCGCTGTTCATGAGCAGCGCGCAGTGCAGCGATGTCACGATCAGCGTGTGATGTGATGGCGGTGATGATGTCCTGAAGAGCCATAAAATTGGGGTCAGAAAATTCGTGAAATCTGGCTTTAGGCGACGCCGAGGATGGCTCCCTTCAGCGCGTTCAACATGAAGAACGAGATGAGGAATCCGAGGAGAGCGTACGTTTCGACGAGGGCAGCGAGTGTGATGACGCGACCGGCGAGACGGCCGTCCTTCGCGAGCATGTGCATACCGGCCGCACAGACTTTGGCCTGATACGGAGCGGAGGTGAGACACGTGAACATGACCGGCAAGAAAGCGCAGAAAAGGATGACGCCCTGGAGCGCGCTGACTTCCACCGTCTGCGTGATGAGTGGGGTGTAGGTGAAGATGAACAGGAGCGAGATCACCATGCCGTACAGGCCCTGGGAACCGGGGAGCACAGCGAGTGTGATCACCTTGCCAGCGAGCTCAGGCTTTTCGGTGAGCAGACCGGAACCAGCCTGACCGACCATGCTGACGCCGAGGATCGAGCCGAAACACGGAAGCATCGTGGCGAGCGCTGCACCTGCGAATGCGAGGAGCAGTGCCCAGTCAGTGACGTGACCGACCGTGGAGGCAACCGGCACGGCGGTTCCTTGGGCGAGGGCGGCGAAGGGAAGAGCGAGTGCAACACCGGAGGCGGCGCTGATCGCGAGGAGGGAGAGAGACTTCCTCATAGGAAGGGGGGAAAAGGGGAAATGAAATAGCTTAAGGATTGGTCTTGCGAGAAAAAGGAGAGAATGCCCTGCCGCCGCCTTCGAAGAAT
Source organism: Candidatus Peribacteraceae bacterium (assembly GCA_018062585.1). Taxonomy (GTDB): domain Bacteria; phylum Patescibacteriota; class Gracilibacteria; order Peribacterales; family Peribacteraceae; genus JAGORY01. The sequence continues at coordinate 10,494 of JAGORY010000032.1, forward strand.
TGGCTGAAGAATTCGATGAACTGCAAACGGCCAGCATGAATAAAGCTGCCGAGCGTATTGAGCGCGATACTAACCGCGTGACCCGAAAAGGCGACAATGATGACGACCGGAATGCCGATCCAGATTGGGAACAATTTACCCATCTCGACGGCCACTTGGTCGACCGCGAGTGCGATGGCGCCCGTCACGAGACCGAGTGCGAGAATGCGAAGATAACTGAGACCGTTACTGAGGAGGCCGATGGCGAAGTTCACGGTGCCGAGCATGCCCATGAGAGGTCGCAGGTACCACGGATTGCCGTAACCTTTACCCCACACGACGAGCGCGATACTTCCGTAGAGCGCATACATGGTTGCCGGAATGTAGGCATCAGGAGCGAAAGCGCGTACCAGAACTGCGACGAGAAGGATGTGTGCGGTGAAATGTTCCCAGAATGCGGACGCCTTCTTGCCATGGATCCACTTGTGCCATCCCGCCAGAAACATGCCGAAGAAAAGATGCGTGATACCAAGAATGAGTGCGAGATTCTGGAGGAACTGAATGCCTTCCTGCGTTCCGAGATTCCAGACCTGAAGCTTAAACCAATATCCTTTACCGACTGGTGTACGGACAAAGTCCAAGGCTGCCGGAAGTTTGTTTGGATCAAGACCGAACCATCCCCCAAACGGTATACCGACGAAGAAAGCGGCGATCCCTCCGAAGAACACGGCCCACCACAGCGGAGCTTTGCGGATGGTTTGCTTCGTGATCAAAAGGTACAGGCCCATGATGACTGCGATCGCGAGGCCGTATCCAGCGTCCGTGATACAGAGCGCGAAGAATAGTGTGAAGAACGGAGCAAGTGCCGCTGTCGGATCCATCTCCGACGCAAGCGGCAGACCGTAGAGCGTTGTCACACTTTCGAACGGCGAAATGAGAAGCGAATTTCTGATGAGTACTGGCGGCTCTTCCTCTGGCTCTGGCTCGATAGGGAGCAGTGCGACGGCGGATGAGACTGAGGAAAGAGATTTTTCGATGCGCGGAGCGTCAGAGTGCGGCATCCAGCCCGTGATGAGAATCATGGAGTCCGTGACCGTCATTTGTTCGCGAACGGCGTCGCGCTGCTTGAGCCACCGCAGAAACGTCCGTACTTTTATGAGATCGGGAAGATGTTTCGTGAAGCGAATGCGCTCGTCGTTATTGGCTGCGAGCTGCGTATGAATCTCATTCAAGCGAGCAGATACGCCGTCGAGGAGGAGTGCCGGAAAACCGGTGCATTCCGGAGGGCGGATCGTCGTCCATCCGTACGAAGTCGCGATTTCTTCGAACATGTCGCTATCGTTTTTCCAGACCAAGGCACTCATGGTGATGGAACTCGCCTCCTCCCCTATCGTCTCCATACTCGT
>JAGORY010000033.1 GCA_018062585.1 Candidatus Peribacteraceae bacterium
CCGTTGATCTCCTCCATGACGGATTGGATACGCACACCTTTCTGCCCGACGCATGCGCCGATGGGGTCGATACGAGGATCATTGGACTTCACTGCAACCTTCGAGCGCATACCTGCGTCGCGAGCAATCGCCATGATGAGCACGTCGCCGTTTCGGATCTCGGGGATCTCGAGTTCGAGAAGTTTTTTCACAAGGCTCGCGTGCGTGCGGCTGATGCGGAGCTGCGGACCCTTGCCCGTGAGCTCGACTTTGTCCAAGTACACGCGAATGCGCTTACCGGTGTAGTAGTGCTCGCCTGGGATCTGCTCTTTCCATGGGAGGGAGACGGTCATGCCTTCCACCTCGAGCGTGACCCAGTTCGGCTCGACTTTCGTCACAGTCGCCGTGAGGAGCTCGTTCTCGCGGTCCTTAAACATCTCGAAGAGCGACTGTTTCTCAGACTCCTGCAGCTTCTGGATGATGACCTGCTTCGCGGACTGCGCGGCGATGCGTCCGTATCCAACCGGTGTCACATCGATCTCGATCTCATCACCGACGTCGGCATCCGGCTTCACGCGGCGCGCGTCCTTCTGGCTGATCTCGAAGTTTTCATTGAGCACTTCATCGACCACCTCCTTAATGAGAAGCACCGACGGCATGTCCTGATCCTCGCGGAGCACGACGCGTATTTCCTGTTCCTTGTTACCGTAGTCTTTGCGGTACGCAGTCGCGATCGCCTGACGGACGGCTTCAAGGACGTCGTCGGCTTTGACGTTACGTTCGGCACAGAGCTGGTTGATAGCGGCGATGAATGAGGCACGCATAGAACTAAGTGAAAAATTGAAAATGAAAAGTGAAAAACTATGTAGTTATCCTAGCGTGAAAGCGACCATCCCTATACAAATGGGATGATCAACCTAGAATTAGATTCTGTTATGTCATCGTATCATGAAATCAGCCTGAGTGGCAATGTGCAATAATTTTGTATTATTTTATAATAATATATCACCTACTCTCACTCGCTTCTCTCTTGCGTTCCCGTAGGAAGCTCTGAAACGTTAAGATTTTCCTGAGGTCTGCGATGGTTAACGCGTTCGACTACAGAGTCGGACTGATTGTCTGTAATAGCTCCCAACCCCCTTAAGCGCCGCAATACTGAAAGACCTGTTAGCAGAAGATCCAATGGGTGCTCAGGGGTTCCTAGATGATATTGATCCGTAACATTTCTAACACGATCCAATATCTCGATGGGATCAGACTCTGGGGTAAGGCCATCGCTATTGTCGAGTACGAGTGAGTCAAAATCTGGCGAGGGTTCCGACGAGGGGCTCGATGATAGAGGCATGGATATAGGGGGGTTATGTTGCTCATTTTTACACTATTATTTAGTTACGCAACCCCCTCAAGAAAAACTTCCTGTGTCTGCCCGCCATCGTCGGAAGGAGCGCCGCGACTCTGTACCAGAATAATTTCCACCCCGTCGGAACTCGGTCAAATTCGGGGACTTTCTTCTGAATCTCCACAGCCGAACGCCCCAGTGTTTCCATGCGCTTCAGTGAATCTTCCATTGTCATCCGGTGATGATGCAGCGCCTTCGCCTGCGGTTCGTAATACAGGCGTACACCGGAGGACTGGAGCCGCATCCCCCACTCAATGTCCTCCCAACCATAGAGGTGGACATCTGTGCGGAACAGTCTTTTCTTGGCTTCAGAGAGCGGAAGGCTGATGTGACTGGTGTACGTGAAACGATGTTGGATATTTTCCGGAAGCAGCGTGTGCGAAAACGCGGAAATCTTTGGGTATCCGAACTGCCACCCGGACGTTTCGAGCCACGTCATGACCGGCGTGATGCCGACTGAAGGATCCCATGTTGTGTGACCGAGAACGGCGACCGAGTGCGGCGTTGAATCATGGACCGCTAGGTGAATGGCGCACGCATTGGGCTCCAGAAAAATATCATCACCGATGAAGAGCACTGTTTTCGCGCTTGCGTGAGCCAATCCTTCGTTACGCGCACTTCCCTGCTGGCTCTTTTCGATCTCAAAAAACTTCACTGCCATGGGCCAAGTGGACTTCGCGAAAAGTGCGGCTGTCTTGTCGTCGTGGCCATCTGAAACAATGATGACTTCGAGCTCACTCGCAACCGTCTGACGCTCAAGCCGCTTCAGACACTCGGCGAGAATGTCAGCTCGGCGGTGGGTGGGGATGATGACGGAGAGTTTCGCCATAGACAGACGTTAATCATACCCTACCTGCCTTACCTACCTCACCTACCTCACCTACCATACCGTCATGCCTACTCTCTTTCTCGATTTCTGCAGTCACCGCAAACTTTTCGCGCTCGTCCGTGATGGACGCGTCGTGTCTGAAAGTGCACTTGTGGACCACACGGATGAATCTGCCGTCCTTCCAGCGATCGAGGCGCTGCTGCAGAAAGACGGGCGTACTTTTGCAGACATCGGACGCATCGCAGCAGTCACCGGCCCCGGCGGATTCATGAGTCAGCGGGTCGGACTCTCGGTTGCGAATGCACTGTCGTGGAGCCTGAAGATTCCGATCGCCGGACTACATCTTTCGGACCTGTATGCCGCGCGAATCTCGAGTGATGTCCTCTGGATTCACTCGACGAAGAAGCAGCTTCTTTTTATCCGAGGTTTTGGGGTGCATGCAAAAACGTGGCCTGAGCCATTGCTGATCACTCTCGACGAACTGAAAGGCGTAACAGGCACGTACGTCGGCGAAGTTCTTCCGGAACAAGCGGCAGTCCTGATAGCGACACCCCTCAAGACAATGAGGGAACTCACTGATGTGATCCCTGGAATCGTAGAGAAAGCGACGTACGTCCATACTCCCCTGACGCCGTGGTACGGGCGGGAAGCGTAGGCGTTTCGATGATTCTTCATGAATCTTGAAAATTTGAAGTATAGGTGATCGATAGTACACCCTTTGTTAGGGGTAGGTGGGGGTTTGGGTGCAGGGCTAAGAGGCGGGGTATGTTATACTTTCATGTATGACGGAGTCCGATATTGTCGCCCATTGGCGTAAGGGTGCAAAAGATGCTCTGCGAGTAGCAACGCTTTCATATGAAGATGGTAAATACGAATTAGCATTGTTCCATTGTCATTTGGCAGTGGAAAAGGCTTTAAAAGCCGCGATTATGGAAAAAACAAAAAAACCACATCCTAAAATTCATGAACTGTTCAAGCTCGCAATGATCCTCCAAGAAGAATGGAGTACAGAGGATCGGCAATTGTTGGATGTCCTGTCTGACTTTGCAGTATCCGCACGATACGATGATCCTGCGTGGGCGGAGCATTTTGCAACCGCAGAAAATACAATGTTGTGGATATCGAAATCACAAAGTTTTCTTGCCACCCTTCTCCCATGAGAAAAATAAGCGCACTGTCCATCACCAAGCGATATCTCGATGCCCTTGCTAAAGAAGGACTACCTGTACAGAAGGTATATCTCTACGGTTCATATGCGAGTGACACTGCCCATGAAGACAGCGACATTGATATTGCGGTTGTTTGTGTGCCATTCAAGGGCACGCGTCACGAAGAAAATATGGAACTTCGTCGTATTCGCAGGGATATCGACCCCAATATTTCACCGTACTGTTTTCATGCGGATGATTTCAACAATGATTTCTTTGCACTGCCGCATGAAGTAATACGTCATGGCATAGAAGTGTCATAAGCCGTTCATATTACGAATATTTCAGGAAAAGTAGAGACGCAAAATTTTGCGTCTCTACAAACCTTGATCGAGCATTTGCAGCGGTAGAGACGGCCCGTTGGGGCGTCTCGGTGGTTCTATTATGAGACGTGCGCGCCGCACGTCTCTACTTCTGTGCCTGCATTCCAAATACTCTACCCCCCCCGCAATTTCTTTGCTATACTCAGAGCCATATGAAAAATATTTCCTTTCTTTTTCTTTTCGTTTTCTTGTTTGGAGTTTCTGTAACGCCTGCGTTTGCGGCGAGTAGTGGAGCGAGGAGTGCGGGCACGGGTGCGAATGATGCAACTGTTGGGACGCAAGCGTGGACTACCCCAACAAAGATAGATGCCAATGATGGCACGCATGCACTTGCAACAGAGATAACCTCCAATCTTATAAGTCAATATTTGAAAGCGACAAACTTTGGCTTTAGCATTCCAGATGGAGCACAAATAGATGGAATTATCGCAAATGTGGAACGCATACAATGTAGTGATAGAGGAGCCATGGTTGATAGTACAGTAAAGCTTGTAAAATCAGGCAGTATCAGTGGTGACAATAAAGCAGATACTGTAACACAGTGGTCTACTGCTGATAAGCAATATGGTGGAAGTACAGACTTGTGGGGAAATACGTGGACTGCAGCAGATATTAATAGTACAAATTTTGGCATTGCTATCTCTGGTAGTTGGACATATTCAGAGGTTCCTCTTACTGGTTGTGCTCAGGGATTTACTGACGTTGCTGCACCATGGTACGGCATCGACTACATCACCATCACCGTCCATTACACCGAAGCTGCTGCAGCAACATCGTCTGGCGGTGGCGGAAATGCGACATGGCTCATCCAACTGCGGCAGCAGAATGGACTAAATGCTCAGGGCAATCCTCTCTCGTCTTCCTCGTCATCCTCTACTTCATCTGTTTCGATAGAAGTGCCTGTGGAGACAGTGACGGCAACGGATACAACAGAAGGCACCGCGTCTTCTGCGTCATCATCGTCCTCGTCTGTCAGCACAGCACAAGCCGTGGAGTGGCATTGGTTTTCTGATACTGATCAGACACCTGAACCATGGGTAGAAAGCTTCCGTCTTCGGGTCTGTGATCGGATCGAAGGTTGGTTTAAAACCAAGCCATCGTCGGTACTTGCCTCCGTTCTTCCTCGTCTGAATGATCGACTGAAGAGTAGGTGGGGGTTTGGGTGTAGGGCTCCGACATCTGAAGGGATATAACGAAAGATCAATCGAATAGTAGAACTAAGACACTCTACATGGGATATCAGTGTGTCCTGGAGTGTTCTGGTATACTCTTTGCCCATGTCCGTCATTGATACCTTAAACAAGCTTTTAGGTGATCCGAGCCGCAAAGAGCTCAAGCAGATCGCACCGATTGTGGGCGAAGTCCGGACGATCCAGAAGTCTGCCGACATCCAGAAACTGACGCTCGCCGACCTACCGATGAAGACGCAGGAATTTCGTGATCGCTATCAGAAAGGCGAAACGCTCGACGCGATGCTCCCCGAAGCGTTCGCGGTGGCCATCCGTGCCTGTGAACTCTTAGTCGGTACAGAAGTGACACTCGGAGCCAGTACCCAGAAGTGGGACATGGTTCCCTTCGACGTGCAGATCATCGGAGGTGTTGTGCTCCACCGCGGCGCCATCGCCGAAATGAAAACCGGAGAAGGAAAGACGCTCGTGTGTACGCTCCCTGTGTATCTCAATGCCATTACCGGTAAAGGCGTACACGTCGTGACCGTGAACGACTACCTCGCAAAGCGCGACTCGCAGTGGATGGGCTACCTGTATCAAGCACTCGGGCTCACAGTCGGCGTCATCGTCCACGGACTCAGCCACGAACAAAGGAGAGACGCCTACGCTGCCGACGTGACGTACGGCACGAATAATGAATTCGGCTTCGACTACCTCCGTGACAACATGTCGCCTTCCATCGAACGTCAGGTCCAGCGCGGTCTTCACTACGCCATCGTGGACGAGGTGGACTCCATCCTCATCGATGAAGCCCGTACGCCGCTCATCATCAGTCAGCCGGCTGAAGAATCCACACTGAAATACGACCTCTATGCCAAGTACGTCCGCAACCTCGTCGAGGTCAACGACTTCGTGAAAGACGAGAAGCAGCGCGCCGCGACTCTCACCGAAGCCGGTATCAAAAAGATGGAAGGCCTCCTCGGCGTCGAGAATATCTACACCGAAAAAGGATTCGAAGAAGTGCACCACATCGAGCAGGCACTCCGCGCGCACGCCATCTACCAGCGCGATGTCGACTACGTCTCCAAAGACGGCGAGATCATCATCGTCGACGAATTCACAGGGCGCCTGATGCCGGGACGTCGCTACAGCCACGGACTTCACCAAGCAATTGAAGCTAAGGAAGGCGTACCGGTACAGCGCGAAAGCAAAACGCTCGCGACAATCACGTTCCAGAACTACTTCCGCATCTTCGAGAAACTCGCCGGTATGACCGGTACCGCCAAGACCGAGGAAGAGGAATTCCAGTCGATCTACAGACTCCCTGTGCATCAGATCCCGACGAACCGCATTCTGTCGCGCGTCGATAAGTCAGACGCTGTGTATGCCTCAACGAAGGCCAAATTCACGGCAGTTGCCAAGATCGCGAAGGAGAAGAACGCCAAGGGTCAGCCGGTTCTTATCGGTACGACGTCGATCGAGAAGTCAGAAGCAATGAGCGCGCTGCTCACCGAGATGCAGGTCCCGCACACCGTGCTCAACGCCAAGCATCACGAAAAAGAAGCGGAGATCGTCGCAGGCGCCGGTCAGCGCGGCGCGGTCACGATCGCTACCAACATGGCCGGTCGTGGAACCGACATCAAGCTCGGAGACAACGTGAAGGAGACCGGCGGACTGTCGATTCTTGGAACCGAACGACATGAAGCGCGCCGCATCGATAACCAGCTCCGTGGCCGCGCCGGACGTCAGGGTGACCCAGGTGAAAGTCAGTTCTTCGTCTCGATGGAAGACGAACTCATGCGTCTCTTCGGTGGCGACAGACTGAAGTCCATGATGCAGCGGCTCAATGTCCCAGATGACATGCCGCTCGAAAACGGCATGGTGAGTAAGAGCATCGAGTCCGCGCAGAAGAAAGTGGAAGGCCGGAATTTCGATATCCGCCGCCACGTCGTGCAGTACGACGACGTCATGAACAAGCACCGCGACATCATGTACAAGCGGCGCCAGAAACTGCTTCGGAAGATCGGCGGCAAGAGTGCGGTGATGGATACCGAATCACTCCACGACGACGTACTAACGATGATCCGCCGCGAGGTGGAGGTTCTTGCCGAGTACGCGTCCGATAACGACCCCGAGATGTGGGACACCAAGAAGCTCCGCGAGGCGCTCGGTGCCCTCCATCCTGACCTCGCTCGCGCGGTCGGCGAAGAGGACCTCAAAACCATGACCGAACCCGAGGAAGTGAAGAAACGGATCGAAGAGACAATGCTCACGTTCTACGCGCAGAAGACCAAACACTACGGACAGGAGAATTCTGAAAAAGCCGAACAGATCGTGGTGCTTCAGTCCATCGACAGTCACTGGATGGACCACATCGACGCGATGGCCCACCTCAGAGAGCAGGTCGCGTTCTCGGGCTACGCCCAGCGCGATCCGTTGATCGAGTATCAGGATCAGGGCTTCCAGATGTTCCAAAAACTTCTCGCGACCATCGCCGCAACGACAGTCAGGACACTGCTGCAGATCGACTTCGCACAGTTCGCGGCCCCACAGGTGACGATGACGAGTGATGTCGAGAATTTGCAGACGAACGAAGCCGAGATCGAAGGCGCGCTGCAAACGTTAGGCGCAGGTCCTGTGAAGCAATCCCCCGCCTCGAAGAAACAGATGCCCGCGAATTCGAGTAACGTGGGGCGCAATGATCCGTGTCCGTGCGGTTCCGGCAAGAAGTTTAAAAAATGCCACGGTGCGGCTTCGTGAGTTGATGCACGAGCACCCTGAGCATCGTCGAAAGGTGTGGCAGTGGTAAGAAATATAAGAAATGCCACGGCCTCGATTCCTAAACGGCAAGGATTCCGCTGTACCGGATCTCACCACGGGTTTAGGATTGTTTCCCATACTTCGACTTCAGTCAGCTGATAATGCCCGACATCCCCAATGTCATCGCAGGCCACAGTAAGCAGCAGGGCGAACTCCTGAGCGATATTGCAAACGGAAACGTGTCGCACGCGTATCTTTTTTCGGGCCCCAGCAACATCGGCAAGACCACGGTCGCCCGTTGGTTCGCATGGAGACTTCTTGTCGATCATCTGCCTCCTGATCAGGCAGAGTCGGTACGGGCGAAGATGGAAAAATTCATCCAGCCTGATTTTCTGTGTCTCGATGATTTGTGGATCGAAGATCAGAACGAAGACTGGAATGTCATCGGTCTTTCATCGAATGTGCCACAGCAACACCGCAGCAAAGATACGCCCGCACGTACCGACGCCATAGGTATCGATGACCTTCGGGCCATCACCGAGCGGCTGCAGGCGACAGGAGAGAGTCCGCACCTCTGCTGCATCATCCGCGGTATCGAGCGCATGCAACCCACCGCCGCGACGTCTTTTTTGAAGATCCTCGAAGAGCCACCCGCGCGCGTCATTTTTATTCTAACAACCGATGCTCCGTCGTTGCTGCTGCCAACGATTCTCTCACGTACCCGAACGCTCCGGTTCGCGCCGCTTAAGAACGAGGAAATGATCAAACTTTTGGACGGCCGAGACGACGAAGACGCTGGCTTCGCGCTCCACATTGCGCAGGGCGCACCCGGAACGCTCATGCGTCTCCTTGAAGATCCTGATGTGCTCCGCAGCAGCAAACAGCTCCACTCGCAGGCCAAACAATTCTGGCAGACGAAATCGCTCAAAGATCGTTTGGGTTGGCTTATGAAAGCCACGGAGAAAAAACAGTCCCTCGACGACGTCCTCACGCACTTAGGCCTGACCCTCAAAGAATACCCAGACGCTCAGAAGCGTGCCATCCTCGTGCAGGCGTACTCCGCGCTCGCGAGGCAGCTGAAGACCAATGCCCACCGGGCGCTGATCCTAGAGCGGTTCGCACTGGCAGTGCAGGCGAGCGCGTGATAGGATTACTCATCGCATGCCTTACGTTGTTGTATTCCTAGCGGCGTTCTTCGGCATTGTCGTCCTCGTGGCCGGCAAAGTGCTTCTGCGTAACCGTGGCGTCCGGAGGCTTGTCCGGTCCATGAAGCTTCGTTTCCAGTCGGCTGAAGATCGTGGAGCCTCGCTCGTTGAGGAGCGTTCGGTTGACCGTCCGCGCCGCAATCCAAGGACGTCAGCTATCGAACTCCAGAAAGTCCGTTCGCTCATGCGTTCCGCCGAAAAAGAGATCGCGCTCCAGAATCACGGCGAAGCTGAACACATTCTGATTCAAGCCCTCACGATCAATCCTGATTCCACCGACACCCAAGCCGAACTCGCGAAGCTCTACCTCACGACCTCGCGCGAAGCCAAGGCCGAAGCGTTGTACAAAGAACTCGTGCAGAAGCGTGACGACGTGTCATTCTTCGCAAACTTAGGTCTCGCGTACTACATGCAGGCCAAATACGTAGACGCCTGTTTCGCGTATCAGGAAGCCTTGAATCGTGATCCGCAGACGCCGGAGCGTAGCGCAGCCCTCGGCCGCGCCTGCATCGCCGCACGCAGATTCAAAGACGCGGCACCTCTTCTCGAGAAAGCGATCGCACGACTCTCACGTGATATCGAGCTCCTGCATTTGCTTGCCGAGTGTTATGTACAGATGAACGAGAACACGAAAGCTGAAGAAGTGTACCGTCGCATCAATAAAATCGAACCGTACAATGAAGGGGTAAAACAGAAAATAAGCGCGTTGGCATCGAAAGAATAGCGGGTAGCGAGTAGAAAGTAGCGGGTAGTTTCATCTGCTTTTCTACCTACTACCTTCTATCTTCTATCCGCTACGTATCCAGAACCTGAATTGTGACGTCACCCAATACCTCGGACTGACAACTCAATCTATGCGGATCATCGACGACGCCCATGTTTTCCTCGCGGTCGTTTCTGGGCGACAGATTTGGCATCCCCTCTTTCACATCACACATGCACGTCGTACAGAAACCGTTGCCGCCGCAGGCGTATTCCATCGGGACATTGTGATCAAGCGCGATGGAGAGAAGCGTTGTACCGCTCTCTGCCTCGACTTTTTTGATCTGCCCGTCGGGTAAGACGAAGGTCACGGTCGGCATACCCGCGGAGCGTATCCATTTCGGACAGGCTCCACAAGCGCTGTGTTACGATATCCGCATGTCCACACGGCGATTCACGCTCGCTCACTCCTTCGCGGTCATCGCGGCGATCGGGTGGTCCGATTTCGTGCTCAAATACCGCGGTTCGTTTCTCGGATACCTCTGGTCGCTCATGGGTCCCATCGTCCGGTTCGTCGTCATTCTCCACATCTTCGGACCATACGTGCAGCAGAAGATCGCCAGCTACTCGTTCTACCTGTTTCTCGGGATCATCATCTGGGAACACTTCGCAGTCACGACGAGTTCGTGCATGAGCATGCTGCATGAGAAGGCGTCCATTATTCAGAGAATGGTGTTCCCGCGGATTTTTCTTATCTTCGCCGTAGGTTGGACCAACTTCGTCATCTTCTGCACGCATCTCCTGATCTTTTTCGGTGCAGCTCTCGCCTTCGGCATCAACGTGAATGTCTCCTCGCTCTACCTCGTCGTCACCGCAGCGCAGATGACTCTCGTCGCGCTCGGCGTCGGCATGCTTCTGTCATCGTACTGTCTCAAATACCGCGACGTCCCTCACATGTGGGCAATCGCGATTCAGATTCTTTTCTGGCTGACGCCGATCATGTACCCGTACGCTCTACCGAGTGGGTCGCTCACCTACGCCGCACGTGTCATCCTCGGACAGGAGCCGAGTGAGTCTCTCATCTCACTCTTCAGTCACCTTCAGCCCATGGCCATCATCATCCATGATGCGCGGCGCGCAGTACTCTATGACTCGCTGTCGCATTCGCCTTCGATGGAACACGCCCTCGGCATGACGCTCATCTCAGCCACGATTTTTCTCTTCGGATACGCCGTGTTCCAGCGTCGACAACGGTACTTGCCCCAAGAATACTAATGGCCCCGACACCGATCATCGAATGCAGTAATGTCTCCAAGGTGTACCACCGGCGCACCATTCCGACGATGCGCCTGCAGGACGAACTCATGTTCTGGCGACATCGATCAAAGCCTGTACGGATCGAAGCGCTGAAGCCCACGTCTCTCCAGTTCTTTCCTGGCGAATGGGTGGGCCTCTATGGCCCCAACGGCTCCGGGAAAACGACGTTCCTCAAGATCCTCGCCGGCATCCTCGCATCCGATACCGGCAGCGTGAAGATCGGCGGAACGCTGTCGGCATTCTTCGAGCTCGGCATCGGCTTTCATCCGGAGCGTCAGGCGCGAGAAAACATCCGCCTCAACGGACTTTTGTACGGAATGAACAGGCATGAGATCGACGACCTGACGAAGCGCGTTTTAGAATTCGCCGACATCGGTAATCACGCGGAGCTGCCGATGAAATGCTACAGCACCGGCATGCGACTCAGGCTCGGTTTCGCGGCTTCGGCACAGATGGACGCCGACATCTACCTGTTCGATGAAATCCTCGCTGTCGGCGACGAAGGTTTTAAATTGAAATGCCTGCAGTACCTAGAAGAACTGAAGGCAAAAAAGAAAACTGTCATTCTCGTGAGTCACAGTTTCGCGGCGATAACAAAGTTGTGTGACCGCATCCTGTTCTGCGACAAAGGCCTCATCACTGCGGAAAGCCAAAAAGTCCAGAGTTCGGCAGATCTTATCATGGACTCTGATAACCCAGCGTTCTAAAC
>JAGORY010000034.1 GCA_018062585.1 Candidatus Peribacteraceae bacterium
CATCTCATCGTCGACGACGTTGAGACCGCCAAGATGGTGCTTCGTGATATTGGCCCGACGACGACAACCGAGGTCCTCGCGATGAAGATCCACAACAAACCAGGAGCCATCGCTAACATTGCTCGCATGTGTGCCGGCGCCGAGATCAACATTCATCACATCTACGCTACGTCGCTTGGACGGGAGGCGATGTGCTTCCTTGCGGTCGATGACATTGTTAAGGCGAGGAAAGTACTGAAGTGAGCGGATAGAAGGTAGCGCATAGCGGGTAGTGGGTTTTGCGCCCGAAAACTAACCGCTATCCTCTACTCGCTACTCGCTTTTTACCGCTGCAAATACCCTTCCGAACTCCTCCGCAGCCTCCGGCCCATTCGCGGTGACGATGAGTCCATCAACCACGACTGACTGATCCACGAACTCCGCACCGCAACGCTCCAGTAAGTCGATCTGCGTACCGTTGCCATCATCCCAGACGGTCGCTTTGCGGCCCCGAAGCACTCCGCCTTTGGCGAGGATCGTCGGAGCAATACAGATGGCTCCAAGCGGCTTTCCGGCATGCATGACAGCGCGCGTCAGATGCTGAGCAATGGCATCTTCAGCAAGCTCGGCAGCACCGGGTCCGCCGATGAAGGCGATGCGATCAAAGTTTCCGAGATCGATCTCCTCAAAACCGTACTGCGCTTCTTCTGTCGATCCAAATTTTCCAGTGCACAACCCCTTCGTACTGCTGGCAAGTTCTACCACAAAATTTACTGCAAGAAGTGCTGCGCGAACGGCTGCGAGTTCTTTATCCTGAAAGCCGTTCTTGGCGATGATGAGGAGAGCTTTCATGTGAGGTTATAGGTTACAGGTAATAGGTTATAGAAAAAAAACTTCTTCCTATCACCTCTAACCTATCCCCTATCACCTAACCCTTGGGCCCCTCCCCCATCTCCTTGATGTCTTTCTGGGTGGCCGTTACTTCCTTGATCGGAAGATTTGGCCCCTCAGGGATGTGGATGCCGAGCTCGGCTGCAGACTTGGCTGCTACAGAGGACGGAGCAACGGCGCCTCCTGCTGCATGTGGAGCCTTGTCGGTGATCTTAGCGATACGGCTGCCTCGGAGCATCGAGAGAGCTTTCATGGCTGCCTGAGCGTTCACGAGTTTGTTGCCGGTGCCGAAGCGCTTGGCAAGAACGTCCTTGATGCCTGCGAGATCAAGCACGATGCGGAGCGGTCCTCCGGTGATGTTGCCGGTTCCTTTGCTAGCCGGCATAAGGCGAAGCCTTGCTGCCTTGTGCTTCACGTTCACTTCGTGCGGGATGCTGTTGCCCTTCATCGGGATGATGATCATGGCGCGCTTGGCGTCACGTTGAGCTTTCTGAACGGCGACCTGCACTTCTCCGGCCTTGCCGGTACCGAGTCCGACTTTACCCTTCCTGTTACCGAGAACAACGATGGCGCGGAAACGCATGCGGCGTCCGCCTTTCACGACGCGCGTGACGCGGTCGACGGAGAGTGTCACGTCTTCGTACTCGCTCGGCTCACGACGATTATCGCGGCGGCGGTCGTTTTTCTTGCGGTCGGGCCGAGTGTTGGTGGTCTTTGCAGTCATGAATCGGAGGAAGAAATCGGGGGTTAGAATGTGAGTCCTGCTTCGCGGGCGGCATCGGCCAGAGCCTTCACGCGTCCGTGGTATTTGCGGCCGTTACGATCAAAGACGACGGCGGTGATCTTGAGGTCTTTGGCTTTCTTTGCGATGTCCTGACCGACCTTCACAGCGGCTGCGATGTTCTTGCCTTTAGCAGACGCGGCATGAGCGATGGTCTTGCCCTGCGTATCATCAATGAGCTGTACCGAAACGCGCATGAGGGACACCGTCACCGTGAGGCGCGGACGCTCCGCAGTACCGCTCACTTTGGCGCGGATGCGGCGCTTGCGGCTGGCCTTGAGGGAAAGTTTGGTGGGACGCATCGAGAGAAGTGAAAAATGAAGAGTGAAAAACGAAAATTAAATTAGGCGGCGCCCTTCGCGGCGGCTGCCTTGCCCGGCTTGCGGCGGACGTGTTCATCAGAGTAGCGAATGCCCTTACCCTTGTACGGCTCTGGGGGGCGGAGTGAACGAAGGTCGGCGGCGACCTGACCGACAAGCTGCTTGTCGATGCCTTTGATGGTGATGAGGTTCTTGTTCTTCTCATCCTGAACAACTTCGATGCCCTCTGGGAGAGCGAAGTCGACGGGGTGTGAGAATCCGAGTGCAAGGTTCAGGATCTTGCCCTTTGGCATGGCCTTGTAACCGACTCCGACAATCTCAAGCTTCCTTTCGTGACCGGCCTCGACACCCTTGATCATGTTCACGAGGAGTGCGCGAGTGAGTCCGTGACGGGCCTTGGCCTCGCCGTTCTCTTTGATACGTTTCACGGTGAGCACCGCGCCTTCGATCTCGATGCCGACTTCCGGAAGCAGCGTGTACGTGAGCGTGCCCTTGGGGCCCTTTACATGCACGACAGCCCCCTTCACTTCGACAGTGATTCCTGACGGGATGGCGATGGCTTTGGCTCCGATTCTAGACATGAGATGAAAGTGGACGAGTTAGGAGATGGTGCAGAGGAATTCGCCGCCTAGTTTCTTCTGGCGGGCTTCTTTATCGGTGAGGAGTCCCTGGGAAGTCGAGATGATTCCGATCGCGGCACCGTGGAGATACTGGCGGATTTCAGAGGATCCGACGTACGTGCGGCCCCCAGGTGTGGAGACGCGCTTCAGCTCGAGAGGCAGACGATCATCGAGGAACGTCACGACGATTTCTTTCAGGATGCCCTCACCATCCGTGAAGGAGTTTGCGACGTAACCGTGGGTCTTCAGGAGATCGCAGATTCCCTGCTTCATCTTGGACCATGGGGCGCGGCATTCGGTGCGGCGTCCATGCTGGGCATTGCGGATGCGAGTGAGGAGATCGCCGATGGGATCAGAGACGGGCATGAACGAAGTGAAAGATGAAGAGTGAAAAATAAAAAACTACCAGGAAGACTTTTTGACGCCGGGGACGAGGCCGTCGGTCGCGAGTTCGCGGAAGCAGATGCGGCAGATACCGAAGAAACGCATGTAGCCGCCCTTACGCTGACAGAGTTTGCAGCGGTTGTAGACGCGGGTCGGGAACTTGGGCTTCTTGCCCGCAGCGCGCGCCTTCTTATGGGCGTCCTGCTTCTTCTGCCAGCTGATGACGAGTGCTTCGCGTGCCATGGAGATGATAATCGAGGAAGAGTTAGGGGTAAGGGAGTATCGCTTGTTTCTTAGGCGCTGGCAACGTCGCCGGCCTTTTTCTGCGGACGACGGAACGGAACACCGATCTGTTTCATGAGTGCGAGGCCGCGCTCGTCGGTTCCGGCGGTCGTGGTGATCTGGACCTGCATGCCGAAAATCTTATTGGCCTCCGGCGGAGGAAGTTCGGGGAAGATCGACTGGTCGACAATGCCGAGTGCGTAGTTTCCACGACCATCGAGCTGCGGCTTGAGGCCACGGAAGTCGCGGATGCGGGGTAAGGCAATGTTGAACAAACGATCGAGGAAGTTGTACATGGCTTTGCCACGGAGTGTGACGACCATGCCGACGACCATGTTCTCGCGGATGTTGAAGTTGCTGATGCTCAGACGTGACTTGCGGATGGCCGGCTTCTGACCCGTGATCTGCGCGAGCTGTTCGCCGATGAACGCTTGGATATCCTTGCTGCCGTACTTCTTCGTCGAGAGTCCGACGTTCACGATGACTTTCGTGATACGCGGGAGCGCGTGCACATTCGTCTCGCCGAGCTCTTTCTTGAGAGCTTCTGCGATGTCCGTGCGGAGCCGTTTCTGGAGGGGGACGTAAGGCATTGTGGATTAGGAACCGCGGCCGCCGGAACGGTGCACGGGAATGGCTGCTGCGGGAGCGGAGGTTTCGGTGGGAGTGGTGCCGTCGGCGGCGACTGTGGCATCGGAACCGAAGCCGACTTTCTTCCAGAACGGAGACTTCTTGCCAGCGGGCTTGCTACCGGAGGCTGCAGTTGCCGAGACTGGGCTTGTCTTCTCGCCTGCCGCCATCTTCGTACGCTCGAGTGTGACGCCGCTCTTTTTTGCGATGCGCATCTTCTTGCCGGTTGCCTTGTCGACTTTGTAACCGACGCGCGTCCCCTTACCCGTCTTCGGGTCGAGGATTGAGACATTGCTGGCATGGAGTGAGACTTCAAATTTGATCTTCTTGCCTGCTTCCTGCGTCGTCTTCTTCACGTGCTTCGTGACCATGTTGACGCCGGACACGATGACGCGGTTCTGGTCGGCGAGCACGCGCATGATGGTGCCCTTCTTGCCTTTGTCCTTGCCGGCGGTAACGATGACGGAGTCGCCGTGTGAGAGTTTCATGGGAGTTTAGAGAACGTCGGGTGCTTGAGAAATAATTTTTTGGTAGCCGGCGGCGCGGAGTTCGCGGGCGACGGGACCGAAGATGCGAGTTCCTTTGGGTTCTTTGTTGTCGTCAATGATGACGCACGCATTGTCATCGAAACGGATACCGGATCCGTCGGGCCTGCGCGTCATGAATTTCGTGCGGATGATGACGGCGCGCTCGACGGCGTGCTCACGGACGGTGCCGCGGGGAGCTGCCGACTTGATGGCGACGACGATGACATCACCGACAGCTGCGTAGCGGCGCTTGCTGCCTCCGAGCACTTTGATGCACATACAGGTCTTGGCACCCGTGTTATCGGCCACGTCGAGGACGGTCTGTTGCTGGATCATGATGCGGCGGGGACTGGCTTCTTTACTTTCTCGGCGAGGGCATCTCGGTGGTCACGCTTCGTGGTCTGCAGTTCGATCTCCTCCGTCTTCATTGCGGCAAGACGCGGAGCGGCCTTCAGAAGTTCTGTGACGCGGAAACACTTGTTTTTGCTGAGAGGGCGGCACTCGGTGATGACGACTTCGTCTCCGACACCGAGATCAAAGCCCGTGGAATCGGCCATGAACTTCTTGCTAACACGGAAGCGCTTGTCGTACATCGCATGCATCACGGACCTATGAACGGTCACGACGACAGTCTTCTGCATCTTGGCCGATGTGACGATTCCGGTTTTCGTACGCATGGAGCGGGGAAATAAGTGGGGTTAAGCGGATTTCTTCGTTTTGGAGCCGGTACGTTTTACAGGCTTCTTCACGCTTTGTGAAGCCTTTTTCACAGTTTCCTTCGCGGCAACTTTTGCCTCGGGCTTGGGGGCAGTGGGGTTCTTCTCCATCTCGCGGAGCACCATTGTCATGCGGGCGATGTCACGCTTGTGAGCGCGGTAGAGTCCGGAGTTCTTCTCACTCTGCATCTGCAGACCGATGCGCATCTTGGCAGCTTCGGCGCGTTTCACCTGAAGATCCATGCGGAGCTCCTGAGCAGTCATACGTCGGATGTCGGTGGCGGAGGTTTTGTTCTTCATGCTGCGTGCTTGTGAATGGTCTGAACGAACTTGGTGGAGACAGGGAGTTTGTGGGATGCCAATCGGAATGCTTCGCGGGCAAGCTCTTCCTTGATGCCGTCGAGTTCGAAGAGGATGGTGCCGGGCTTCACGACTGCGCAGTAAAATTCGACTGCGCCTTTACCGGATCCCATGGGCACCTCCGGAGACTTACGCGTGATGGGCTTGTGAGGAAAGATGCGGATCCAGATGGAGCCGGAGCGTCCGACTTCGTGCGTGATGGCGCGACGTGCGGCTTCTAGCTGCCTCGACGTGATCTCGCCGGCCTCTTGGGCCTTGAGGCCGTAGGAACCGAATGCAATCGTGGCGCCACGGGTGGCCTTGCCGCGGAACTGTCCGCGACCGCGATGTGCCTTCCGAAATTTGGTCTTGATGGGCTGAAGCATGGGAGGGGACGTTTAGTTATTCGGGAGAGAAGTGAGAGCAGCGGAGGTGGCTTCTTTGATCTTCTTGAACACCATTCCTTTGTAGACGTACACCTGAATACCAATGGTGCCGTACGGAGTGATGGCGTGTCGGGTGGCGAACTGGATGTTGGCGCGGAGTGTCTGGAGTGGAACGTTGCCCTGCTTGAAGGCGTCGGCACGAGCGATCTCAGCACCGTTCAGGCGTCCCGAGATCGTCACTTTGCAACCGATGGCTCCGGCCTGGATGGCTTTCTCGACACCCATCTTACAGGCGCGGCGGTAGGGCATGCGGCGCTCGATCTGTCCCTGAATGCTCTCGGCGATGCAGGCGGCATCGGCATCAGGAGTGCGAATTTCGTGGACGTTGATCTCGAATGATCCACCGAACTTCTTCTCCAGTTCCTTGCGGAGATCCTCGATGGCGGCACCCTGCTTTCCGATGATGACACCTGGCTTGCTCGTGTGGAGGACGACCGAAATCTTCTTACCGCGATCGATCTCAATGAGGCTCAAGCCCGCGTCTTTGAATTTCTTCTCGATGAAGCGGCGGATGCCGACATCCATGAGGAACATACCGCGGAACTTTTCCTTGCGTGCGAACCAAGTGGACGGCCACGAATGCGTGATGCCGAGACGGAAGCCGTTGGGGTTAACTTTCTGTCCCATTACTTGGAGGAGGAAGAAGAATCAGATTTTTTCTTGGACGCTACTTTGGCTGCGGGCTTTGCGGCCACAGGTGTCTCGACCTTGGCCTGCTGGCGCTGGACGGACGGACCGGGGCGGACGACGTCACCCTCGAATCCGAGAGTGATACTGATGTGACACAGATACTTCTTGAGCGGGCGGACGCGACCGCGAGCCATCGGCGTGCCGCGGCGGTAGTGCGTTCCTTGGTTCACGTGAACGCTCTTGATGACCATGGTCTGGGGATCCTGTTTGAAGTTATGCTCAGCGTTCGCGATAGCCGAGCGGAGCACATCTTCAACGAGGCGTGCAGCTTTCTTGTGCGTCTTACGAAGCAACTCCACCGCATCGGGCACAGTCATCCCACGGACCATCTTGGCGACAAGATTGGCCTTTTTTGGGGCGAGCCGAGCGGAGTAGTGGTGAGCTTGCATGGTGGCTTATTTTTTGGCGGGAGCGGGAGCGGTCATGACGGATTTGGCAGCGGGAGCGGCTTCGGCCTTACTCATCTTTCCTCCGTGGATACGGAACTTCGTGGTCCAAGAGAACTCGCCGAGTTTGTGACCCACCATCTGCTCCGTGACGTACACGGGGAGGAAGTCCTTTCCGTTATGGACCGCGAAGGTGAATCCAACGAACTCGGGCGGAATGTCGCAGTCCCGAGCCCATGTTTTGATGATCTTCTTCTCCTGCTTCGAGATCATGGTCATGACCTTCTTCAGGAGTTTCGGATCAACGTTGGGGCCTTTTTTGAGTGAGCGAGTCATGGGGGTTTAGAGAGTGGTCGTCGTAAGGATGAAAGCAATAGCGATGAGCGGGATGATGATCTGGTACATCTGGGGGTGGGGGGTTAGGGGGTACCTGAACTCGTAGCTGACGGAGTGTACACTATTATCTCTTGGACTTCTTCTTGGTGCGGCGGCGGACGATGAGCGCATTATTTGGACGATTCGGACGGCGCGTCTTCACGCCGAGGGCATGCTTACCCCATGGAGTCTTCGGATATTTGAGACCGATCGGAGAGTGTCCTTCACCTCCTCCGTGCGGGTGGTCCACGGCGTTCATGGACTTACCGAGCACTTCCGGCTTCTTGCCTTTCCAACGGTTACGACCTGCTTTTCCGATGGTGATGAGGTGATGGTCAGGATTGGAGACGCTTCCAATGGAGGCGTAGCACTCGTTACGGACTTTGCGCATTTCGCCGCTCGGGAGCTGGATAATGGCAAACGGAGCGTCGAAACCGACGAGGACGGCGCTGGCTCCGGCGGAGCGGACGATCTTTCCGCCGCGTCCGGTCTGGAGCTCGATGTTGAAGATACGATAACCGACCGGCACGTGCTCGAGCTTCATGCGGTTTCCTGACTTCACTTTCGTGCGCTCGCCACAGACGACTTCATCGTCGACCTTCAGTCCTTCGGCTGCGAGGATGTAACGCTTCTCGCCATCGGCGTAATGAATGAGCGCGATGTACGCGGAGCGGTTGGGATCGTACTCGATAGCTGCGATGCGGCCCGTGATCCCCTGCTTGTCGGTCTGCTTGAAGTCGATCTGGCGAAGCAGTTTCTTGTGTCCTCCTCCACGGTGACGGACGGTGACGCGGCCCATGTTATTGCGGCCGGAGATGCGCTGCTTACCCTTGGACAAGCGCTTTTCGGGGCGCTTCTTCGTGAGTCCCGAGAAGTCGGCAATACTCATCTGCCTTCTCGCGTTGCTCGTTGGTTTCTGCTGGATGACGGGCATGGCTTTAGGAAGTGCGGAAGGTAGAGAGATCCAAAGTCTTACTCTTCTTGGCGAGGGTGACGATCATGCGCTTGCTCCGGTGACGCTTCTCCATGACGGTGCCCTGACCGACGATGCGGGTCTTGGGGCGAACGAGCATGACGCGGACGGACTCGGCTTCGACATCGTAGTACTTGCGAAGCGCGTTCTTCACGTCGATCTTCGTTGCCTGGGGGTGCACCTTAATGACGTACACGCCTTCTGTCTTGAGGCGTTCTGCCTTCTCGGTGACGACCGGGCCGATGATGATAGAGGAGAGTTCCATGGATTACGTGGTGGCTTTAGGAGCTTTTTTAGCGGCCTTGTCCGCCGGAGCCTTGGTGGAGGTGGAAGCTTTCTTCTTCGGTGCGGCTTTGGCCTTCGGTTCTTTCTTCACTGTCGGAACCTTGGTTGACTCCTTCTCTTTGGCGGCGACTGCGCGAGCTTCATCCTTCTTCGTGCGCTTCTCGGTGACAGACTCGGTACCACCGAACGTCTGCTCGGCGACATTCACCGCATCGGCCAAGAAGATGATGTGCTTGGCGTTGAGGATGTCTTCGGGGTTCAGGTACTGGGCGAAGATGGCTTTGACACGGGGAATATTGCGGGTCGAAAGCTCCAAGCCGCGATGACGACCTGCGGTGACGACGACGATGCGACGGCCGTATTCAACTGGGAGCTTCGTGAGGAGCGCCATGAAATTCTTGGTCTTGGTGTCATCGGGATAATTCTCGAGTCCGATGATGGCGCCTTCTTTGGCGCGCAGTGAGAGACAGGAGAAGAGAGCAGCACGGCGCATTTTCTTCGGCATGTCTTTCGTGAAGTTGGATTCATTGCGAGGACCGAACGACTTTCCTCCTCCACGAAGCAGAGGCGAGCGGAGTGCGCCACGACGGGCTGCACCGGTGTGTTTCTGAGCGAATGCCTTCTTCGTCGTACCGACGACTTCGCCGCGGTGCTTCACGTGGGCGATGGAATGGCGGCGGTTACTGAGCTGACGAACGAGTGCGAGGTGCATGAGACCCTTGTTGATCTTGGCCTCGAACAAGCGTGCTGGGAGCTCCAGAGAGCCCTTCTTGGTGCCCGTTGCTGTAAAGAGGTCGATATTCATGATTATTTCTTGGAGGGAGCGGCTTTGACTTTTGCTGGTTCGACAGTGAGGTAGACCAAGGAACCATTTCCACCCGGAATCGGACCCTTGATACCGATGATCTTCTTCGCGGCGTCATTCACGAGTACGGCGCGGTGCTTGAGGGTGACGGTCTCGGATCCCATGTGTCCCGGCATTTTCTTACCGGCATGGATACGACCCGGCCACGTTCTCATACCGACGGAACCCGGCTCGCGCTTGAAGTGGCTGCCGTGGGAAGCGGGGCCTCCCGAGAAGTGCCAACGCTTGATAACACCCTGGAAACCCTTTCCTTTGCCGATCCCCTTTACGGTGACGAGGGTCTCCAAAGGAATGGATTCGATCGTGAGTTTGTTACCGATCGCGTGGCCGTCTAATGAATCAACGGTGAATTCCTTTTGATCAGAGTGCTTCGTGAGCTTGTTACCTTTGCGGGTTTTCTGCGTGTACTCGCCTGCTCCGAGGACTACGGCGTCATAACCGTCCTTCGCCTTTGTCTTCGTGCGGACGACCGTGTTGTCCTCCACCTGCAAATAGGTCACGGGAACGGCTTCTCCGGTCGGGAGAAACACGCGGGACATGCCGATCTTGCGGGCGATAAGGCCAAGGGCCATATGGGTGCTTGGAGGTTCCATCACATCCGCTTATCTTCTAAAGGTGAGAGGCGGATCGGAACGTAAGCTTTTCTGACGAAAGCCGGTGCACTCTACTGGCCGGATGGGGAGTGGTCAAGAAGGATTCACACAAACTGATTCAAGATGAGTCACAAGTAAAAAGATGTGCCTTATACCTTCTATATTGTGACTTGTGAGTCAGGATTGGCTATCCTGCAATCCATGGAGCCAATCCGATTTGAGAAAGCACAGAAACTCCGCGAGATGAAGCGCGTTCCGTACGCCGCCAATTTCGCGCGTTCACATACGCTCAAGGCAGCGCACGATGCAGGAGAAGGCACAGCAGTAACAGTCGCAGGCCGTATCATGCTGTTTCGGGAAATGGGAAAACTGACCTTTGCGCAGCTGCAGGACCACACGGGAAGACTCCAGATCGCGTTTCGTGAGGAAGAACTCGGCAAAGAAGAATACAAACTTCTGCAGAAAATGATCGACCTCGGTGATATCATCGGTATTTCTGGTGAACGCTTTACGACACAAAAAGGAGAGCCCACGATCAACGTGAAGGCATGGACAATGCTCACGAAGGCACTTCGTCAGCCGCCCGAAAAGTGGCACGGCATTTCCGATCGTGAGACGGCGTACAGAAAAAGGTATCTCGATACGATGAGTAATCCTGATGCGTTCAATCGATTCCAATTCCGCTCGGCATTCATCAAGGCGATGCGCGAGTTTTACTGGAGTCATGGCTTCACGGAGGTCGATCTGCCGGTTCTTGTCAATTCTGCCTCAGGAGCGCTTGCTACGCCTTTTTCCACACATCACAACGCGCTCGATCTCGACGTGTTTCTGCGCATCGCTCTTGAGACGCATCAGAAAGAATGTTTGGTCGGAGGCTTTGACAGAACTTTTGCACTTGGTCCAGTTTTCAGAAACGAAGGCATGGATCCGTCACACCTGCAGGAATTTACGATGTGCGAACACTACGCGTCCTATTGGGACTACGAAGACAACATGCGTTTCACCGAGGAAATGCTTAGGACGTTGCTGACGAAAACACTCGACACGACGAAAGTGAAGATCCCAGACCGTGACGGACAACTGATCGAGGTCGATTTCGGAGGAAACTGGCCGAGACTCAGCATGCGCGATGTGATCCTTAAAGATTGCGGCATCGATTACGATACGACGAAGACCGCAGATGCGCTTCGGAAAGCCATGAACGACAAGGGTATCACACTCGATCTTGATATCAGCAAACTCGGTCGAGGCAACCTCATCGACCAGCTCTATAAGAAGGTAAGCCGCCCGAAAATAGTCTCGCCGGTCTTCATCACGAAGCATCCCTTGGATCTCTCTCCGCTCGCACGCAGGAACGACGAGAACCCAGACATCACGGATAGATTCCAGCTCGTCGTCGG
>JAGORY010000086.1 GCA_018062585.1 Candidatus Peribacteraceae bacterium
AGACTTCGGTACGTTCATGGTGGACAGGCACGACCTCTTCAATCTCTTCAAAGGAGATTACGGCGAACACGAGGTCAGGCTCAAGCTCACGGGCAAAGGTGTGCAGGCGTTCGCATTCACTTTTGGTAATTAGGGCTTTCTTTCCGCGTTGTCATACCGAAAACGCCTTCCCGGAGGCGCCTTCGGTGTACCGTATTCCACTCTGAGGTTTCAGTGTGCGTAGGCCTCTATGCCATGCTCGTGTGCATCTAAGCCTTCTTCCTCTACCATTCCGTCCACACGGAGCCCCACTGTTTGCTGGATGATCCAAAAGAGGATGCCTGAGGTGACGGCAGTCCACGTTACGATGGCCACGGCACCGATGATCTGCGTTATGAGCATCGCTGTTCCGCCCCCGAAGAAAAGTCCTCCGTCCGTCGCGAAGAGGCCGACAGCAATAACACCCCACACGCCCGCAACTCCATGGACAGGCACCGCTCCCACGGGGTCATCGATCTTCAGCCGTACGAGTGTCTCGGTGCCGAGCATCATCACGATTCCTGCAATGCCGCCGATGATGATGGCGGAGACCGGAGTCACGGCTGCACACGCTGCTGTCACGCCCACGAGTCCGGCGAGTGCACCGTTTAAGAGCATGCCGACACTCGGCTTTCCGGTACGGAGCCATGCAACGAAGGTGGCTACGAGTGCACCGGCTGCCGCGGCAAGATTCGTATTCACTGCAATCAGCGAAATCGCCTGCGCATTCGCGATACCTGCAGCCGCGAGTTGCGAGCCGGGATTGAATCCGAACCAACCGAACCACAGGATGAAGACACCCAGTCCCGCGATCGTCACATTGTGACCTTTCTGGACGTGAGACCCTTTCTCGAACGCGCCTTTTCGTGCGCCGAGGAAAAGTGTTCCGAGAAGACCGGCAATACCACCGACCGTATGGACGACACCCGAGCCCGCGAAATCGACGAAGCCAATATCCGCCAACCACCCACCACCCCACGCCCAGTGTCCGACGATGGGATAGATGACTGCTGTCATGACGAGCGAGATGAAGAGATATGTTCCGTACTTCGTGCGTTCGGCCATCGCTCCGGACAAAATCGTCGCGGCGGTACCTGCGAAGACGAGCTGAAATAGGAAGAACGCGAGTATCGGGATATCTTCACGCACAGCGCCACTCAGGAAAAAATTGCTCATACCCACAAGCGGCGTCCCTTCCCCAAACATGAGGGCGTACCCCACTGCGAAGTACGCGAGTGATGCGATGAAGAAGTCCGAGAAGTTCTTCATGAGGATATTGACGGCGTTCTTAGCCTGTGTGAAACCGGCTTCCACAAGCGCAAATCCCGCCTGCATGAAGAAGACGAGGAAGGATGCCATCAGCACCCACATCGTGTTGATCGAGTACGCAATTTCGGAGTCCATGAGAGAAAAGGGGGAGGGAAAGAAAAGTGATTACACGTCGTAATACTTGAAGAATTCTGCGGCGGTCGGTCGCTTTCTCTCGTCGGCCACTTCGTCACGTTTCACACTGATAAAATCGGACAAGAATGTCTTCGTGAAGACGCCGCTTTCGAGGAGGAAACCCATATCGGCCTCAAGAGCGTCGAGTGCTTCACTCAAGTCCTCGGGCGCGTGGGGGATCTTCAGGAGTTTGGCGGGGTCCATCTGATACAGGTTTTCATCGGTTGCCTCTCCAGGATCAATTTTGCGCTTGATGCCATCCAAGCCCGCAAGCAGCATCGCGGCGAAGGCGATGTAGGGGTTACATGCAGCGTCCGGCGAACGGAATTCCACGCGCTTCGCTTTCGGGTTCTCTGAATACATCGGGATTCTGATCGCGGCTGATCGGTTGCGTGCCGAGTAGATGAAGTTCACCGGTGCCTCGAAGCCGGGGACTAGGCGCTTATAGCTATTCGTCGTCGGATTGCAGATGGCGCAGAGTGCACGAGCATGCTTCAGGATGCCGCCCATGTAGTAGAGCGCCATTTTGCTTAAGCCAGCGTACTCGGAACCGGCAAACAACGGTTTTCCGCCTTTCCAGAGGCTCTGGTGGGTATGCATGCCGGAGCCGTTGTCGCCATATATCGGTTTCGGCATGAACGTCACCGATTTTCCGAAGCGTTTTGCGACATTGCGCGCGATGTATTTGTAGCGGATCATTTTGTCGGCCATGACGAGCATCGAATCGAAACGCATATCGATCTCGGCCTGACCGCCGGTTGCCACTTCGTGATGAAACGTCTCGATTTCGATACCTGCTTTCTCCATTTCCATCACCATCGCGGCGCGAATGTCCTGACCTTTATCGAAAGGCGAGGCCGGGAAGTAGCCTTCCTTGTGACGGATCGTGTATCCGAGATTTGGGCAGCACTCGTCCGACTTTTCACCGCTGTTCCACGTCGCTTCTTCGCTATCGACGTGATAATGGGACTGACCGGCGCCGACGTCGTAACTCACATGGTCGAACATGAAGAATTCGGCTTCCGGACCGAAGAAAGCGGTATCAGCGACCCCACTCTTTTTCAGAAATTCCACCGCTTTCTTGGCTATCGTCCTCGGGCTTCGTTCGTACAGATCCTTCTTCATCGGTTCGCGGACATCACAGAGGATCGACAGAGTTGGCTCAGCCGTAAAAGGATCAATGTAGGCCGTATTGGGGTCCGGGATGAGCAGCATGTCAGACTCTTGGATCTGCTGAAAACCGCGGATGGATGAGCCATCGAAGCCGGCGCCTTCTTTCAGGACGTCCTCGAGTTGGTGGATGGGCTTACTCGTGTGGTGCAGTGTCCCGGGAACGTCCACGAACGTGAGGTCGAGGACGGTGCATGTGTGTTTCTTTGCGAGAGCGACCACGTCTTTGTCAGTCATAGTGGTGGGGGAAAAAAGAGGAGAAGTACGTCCGCCTTGTACGCGGTAATGCTCCCCACTCTCAAGCATCGTTTGATCACAGAATTCTTTCTGTTTCTTTTTCGAACAACACAACAGTTGATACGATGCATGGCTTACTGATGCCCGTTTGCAGTCGCAACATAGAATTGAATGCAACGCATCAGCTTTCCAGTTGTTCAAACGCTTAACATGTT
>JAGORY010000035.1 GCA_018062585.1 Candidatus Peribacteraceae bacterium
ATCTCGAGCGGATTCGTAACCCGGACGACTTTCGAAAGCTTCGCAACCGCCCCGCTTGACGATCTCGCTGTGACCGTCACGAGGTACGTGCCGACGGAATTGAATACCTGTGCAACACGAAGTCCTTCGGCACTCTTCTGATTACCGAACTCCCACGTAGCGTTGGCGATGGGTTCCTTCGTCTTCAGCGCAAACAAAACACCAAAAGGCGGAGGCCCCAGAAGCGTCTGCGGTTCGGTTTCCAGTGTGATCGAAAATGGCTGTTCGGCAGGCCTCACGACCTCGATGGTGCGCTGAAGAGATGACTGAGATTGGTTTCCGAGCGTAATAGCGACGGTGACATTCACTTTGCCGATCTTGTGATACGTGTACGCCGCAATAAGTTTGTCAGTCTCAAAATCTACTGTTCCGTCGCCATCGAAGTCCCACTTGGCCTTCACGAGCTTGGTCATAGCATCAGTGTTCTTCGGAAACAAATGCTCGATACTGAATGTCATCGGTTCGTCGATGATCGGCTGCAATGGTTGTACGCCAAAACTTGCCCGGGGTACCACGAGACGGTACACGACCTGTTTGATCTGACCGTCGGTCATCGTCACATTGGCAACAACGTTGAAAATACCTGCTCTCGTAATGAGGTACGTCGATTGTGGGTCGAATGTTTCCTGATCCGGAACTCCGTCGTTGTTGTAATCCCATTCGTATTTGAGAGGCTTCAGTTTTTGTTGGGCAAACAATTTGAGCGCAGTCTCCATGCCGAACGTCACGGACACGGGAGCGATGAAATCAGCGGCGGCAGTCGGAGCGATCACTTCGAGACGGAGCTTGGGCTGAACATTGACGAGTATGGCGGTAGCGATACTGAGGAGTACGAGAGGAATAGTCACTCCTGCTAAGCGCACCGATGCGAAAAATCGCATGCGGGGGTGATCCTTGATATGTGCGATACGCACGAAACCAATGACGGCGAACAGAGTCCAGAGTACGGCGCCGAATCCGTATCCCACAGTGACCATTGATTTCAGATCCGACAAGCTTCCGTCCGGACGCGGAAACATCGACATGAACACCAGTGCCGGGATGGCGTAGAGAAGGGCGATAACGACGAACAAGACGAGAGCAACATTGAGTGTGGGTTTTTTCTTCGGAATATTTGGCACAGCAGAAACCTGCTCAGGCGCGAGCTCTTTCTGAACCGGCGTCGGCGTGGGTGATGACAATGTGATGCCGTCGACGGGAGGTGGTGGCGGAGTTTCTGGCATGTGTCTGCGTCTCAGTATCCATGGAAGTCACTGCGAGCGGAACTGGCACTACGACGAAAAGATGGCAAAGATACTCTCAAGCGGAAGTGTTGCGGCGGTGCCGACCGGTGACTGAATCTGTGCAGCAGAATCGTACTCAGAAAACAGCGCGTCCGCACGAAGCTCGATGGCGCCAAGCGCGGTCGGTACGCCGCTCACATTCCAGATCACTCTCGAAAGCGAAAAATCTTTGGTATTGATCCACATTTCGCCGTCCGCCTTCAGGCTCTCATTGGATTCTGGCGTTCCCCCTTGTGGCATCGACGAGAGTGTCTCCGGCTTCAGCGCGACGCGGTAGTGATAAAGCGAACGCCCGTTGTCTTTCACTATGCCGAGGTTTTCGGTGACCGAGAGCGCATCAGCGTAGGACGACATCACGACCGGATCCGGGGTGTGGCGCTCTGAAAGTGTGGTACCCGAATCTTCGCCATACACCATCCATCCATTCGTGCTGCCGGTAAACGATCGCCGAAGCATCTGGCCGAGCACTCCCTCCGCCGATTCTAGCCTCAGGTACATGCGTCCGGTCCCCGGAGACACTGCTACCATTCTTCCGGATGCGCGCTCGTGTCCGCGTCTCATTGTGGACTCCAGATGAAACGACGTATCAGCTGACCATGCCTGCCCTCCGGATCGGATGACGGCCTGCACGACAAGACTGCCCGAGAGTGCAGTCGTCGCTTCGGTACGAATATCGGCAGACATCGATACGGCGACGGACTCAACGGTATTACTGCGGATCACCGCCCGCCGAATCACTTCCTCTGGCTCGAGCTGCGCCACGCGTCCACACGAAGTGAGCGTGAGCGTGAGAGCCAGTGTTGCGGACAGTGAGCGTACGGTGAACATGGGCGTGAAGTGTACAGATCGTTTGGGTGGGGCGAAACCTTCGGTTAGCGCGTAGGTCGATACAGAACTGACTGAAGGTCCGAAGGTTCCTCGATAGAGAAATTCACCTTCTTGGACTGCGACGCATTGATCTGCGCTTTCAGGAGAAAGACAACTGTTCGCCCGCGCTGCAGAATGTAGGTCGGATCAAACTTCAGCGTCACTGCGTATCCGCGCATGCGCTGCGCAAGTGGGGTCAAGACTTCACCCGAACGCGTCTCCAACGTGAAGTCGAGCAAGTTCATATCGCGCGCGTCGCCGAGGTTCGTGAAAGTGACAGCCTGAAGCAGACGATCATTTTTTGAGTCCACTGAGAGCTGAAGCCTGGCAACCGTTTCGCGTCGTCCGTAACGTAGCGGCCCGCGGATCGGTAGTAGATTCACGGTGATCTTGCCGGCGTCTTTCGGAGATGTGAACACTTTCTGCGTGATGTCTGCCTCGAGAAGTGTCACCGACTTCGCAGTCGACGTAATGGCCGACGCTCCGCTGATTGTCACTCCGTGTTCTGCAGCAACTGTTGCGTCACGCGAGATATCGACCAGCACTTTCACGCGCACGGCTTCGCACTTCTTCACCGTCAGTGCCGTCACTCGCAGATCTGCGGAACGAGACTGACGATCAAACGTGCGAGACCGAGAGATTCTCCGAAAACCGTCGTTCAGGTACACGGCCGCGATATCCGAAGCATCACCGAGTCCGGTGTGCGAGACGCGGAGCCCCGTCACCGTGACATCACTGTCGCAGGATGCAGAAATATTGAGTGTGGCCATGTCGATTCTAGTCGCCCCCTTGGGAACCGCACCGAGTAGCTGAGAGGACTCAATACTCACTTGGAGCTCACCCTGCCCGCTTTCCTGACTAACAGTCTCTCCATAGAGATCGGCTGCACGTAACGATGACGGAACAGTCAGTGCGATGAACGCGACGAAAACGACAGAGATGTTTTTCATGAATGAATTCTAGCCGATGTCTGCAGAATAGAGATTGAAGAATTAACTAACAGTTGCGTTGAACATTAAGACGATTACCAGCGTCCACTTGCGCCGCCACCGCCAAAGCTTCCACCTCCAAATCCGCCGAATCCTCCCCCGCTGCCGCCCCTGAAACCACCACCTCCACCCGGCCCCCAACCGCCTCCGGCCCACCAGTGTGTCTTGCCGCGAGATTTGTAATCACGCGAGACGATGAAATCGAGCAGTAAACCAAGTGGCACCAATGCCGGAATCGCAAGCCACCAGCCGAAGAGAAATGCAAGTACCGCGCCGCCAAATCCACCGAAGACGCCGCCCAGCCACCACGATTTCGTGCGACCGAGAATGGCCGTGATCCACTGCAAACCGATGACAAAGAAAAAGAAGGCGAAAGGACCAAACGGATTGTCCGCAGGTTCGGCATATCGCTCTGCGGTGTATTCGTTCCCGATATGTTTCACTAGTGAATCAATGGCAGCCTCGATGCCACCGGCGTAATCACCGTCTCTAAAATGCGGCGTCACATCAGTCTCGATAACTCCTTTGGCGACGAGATCCGGTACCGCACCCTCGAGCCCATAGCCCACTTCAACACGAATTTCCCTGTCATCGTACGCAACAAGCATAAGGAGTCCGTTGTCCTTGACGGAACCGACACCCCACTTCCGACCGATTTCGAGTGTCGCCTGTTCGATCGGGTACCCATCCAAAGTACGAACAATAACGACTGCAATCTCATTGCTTGTGGAATCCTTGTACGCCTGCAGCCTGCTCTCGATACGCTGCTCTGCATCGGCGTCGATGATGCCCGCGGCGTCGGTGAGAAAACCGTCGTTCGGAGGTACCGCAAATTCTGCGAGCGTTCGTGACGGAACCAGAAGAGCTGCCGCGATGAGCGAGACAGCAAACATGCCGACGAGGCGATGAAAGAAATGCGTCATGCTACAGCGAACTTAGTTCGTGAAGTCGACAGTCGGAGCGACGTCGCTACCGGGTGTGGCCTCAAACGATTTCTCGGAAGCAAAGCCGAACATGGCAGCAGCGAGCTTGCCCGGAAAACGCTGGACGCGGACGTTGTACGAAAAGACGGCGTCGTTGTAATCCTTGCGTGCGACTGCGATGCGATTTTCTGTTCCTTCAAGCTGTGTCATGAGATCGCGGAAAGCCTGCGTTGCCTGCAATTGCGGGTACGCCTCGACAGTCACGAGCAGTCTCGAGAGTGCCGAATCGAAGCCGGCGGCAGCTTGGATCTCACCTCCTCTGTCACCGACGGTCTTGGCCTGCGCCCATGCACTCCTAGCTTCGGTCACTTCCCTGAATGTCTCTTGCTCGAAGTTTGCAGCCCCCTTTACGGTGCTGACGAGGTTGGGGACGAGATCGACTCGGCGCTGATACTGGGTCTCGACTTGGGCCCACTGGTTATCAACGTTGCCTTTAGCGGTGACGAAACCGTTGTAACTACTGATCGCCCAGATGCTGATGAGGACGGCGAACGCCAGAACGATGATCCAGGGTGAAATTTTCTTCATGACGGTTGGAAAAGAAATGAGGACGGAAGAATAGCACAAACGTCGCAATAACTCGATCTTATTTTTTGGGAAGCTCGAGCATAAGCTGCGTACTTCTCGAACCCGGGTCACCGAGAACGGTGTGCTCGAAGTTGACGCGGATTTTTCCGCTCGTGATAGCAACACTCTTCACCTCGGCGTGTCCGAGTGGAAATGCGGCGAACTGATGAGCCGTGCCACCCGAAGCAGTGAACGCAGCAAGTTCGGTCGTCGACAGTTCGCCCTTGCCTACCGTGACCTTCACGATAGCGTCCGGAATCCCGTCACCAGTCAGATCTCCATACACGATGTCGTCGATATCCACCGTGACATCACGGAAATCTTCCACGAGTACTGATGGCGGAAACGTGTACATGCCGCCGCGAACATACACCTGAAAATTCTGTCCGGCATTCGTGAGCGCCTTGCGAACCGTAGGATCGATGATCGTGTAGCTGGCTGATGCAAGCGCGGCTTTGGAAAGCTCCGCAGGAATGACGGTAGCCTGTGTATCAACCATGAGAAAAGCGCCTGTTCCGGAAAGAGAAGGAGTCTCCTGTGTGCCGCAAGCAGAAAAAACGAGGGGTGCCACCGCGACGAAGATCATGATGTGATATCGCATACCCAAAGCATACAGCACGAAGCGACTCAGGGATGATACAATGCGTACCATGAAAAACGTACTCGTGGCTTCCGTCATTTTCCTTGCCGCCTGTACGGTCACCACCGGAAATGCAGACACGGACTACAAAGTGGGCGAATTGTACGAACACGGAAAAGGCGTGGCGCAGGATATGAGTGAAGCGGTGAACTACTACAGGAAAGCTGCAAAAGCCGGCTCGGCTCAAGCTCAGTTCACGATGGGTGTGCTCTCGTACGAAGGCAACGGCGTGAAGCGGGATCTGGCGGAATCCGTCGAGTGGTTTAGGAGTGCAGCGATGCAGGGGCTGGCTCAAGCTCAGTACAACCTCGGTAACGCGTATCGCGCTGGCGAAGGCGCAGAACAGGATTTCGATCTGGCGCTTGAGTGGTATCACAAAGCCGCGATGCAAGGCTACGCCCCAGCCGCGCACAACATAGGAGCGATGGCAGGAAATGGCGAAGGTACGCCGCAGAGTTATACCGAAGCCTACAAGTGGCTTCTGCTTTCGGAAAAGCTTGGCACTGTCGCCGATAAGACTTATAAGGAGAAATTCCGTAGCGGCCTTTCTCAGGAATCACAGACGCGTATCGAGGCCGACGTGAAAACGATGTACGAACAGATCAAGCAAAATTACACATCGTCGATGCCTGCGCCCCCCTCTTTAGTCAAGTAGATCAGCCGCAGTTACTTGTCCGCCTCCAGGAGTAACCCCTAGACGCCGAATGCTTCCAGATCTTTGCCGACGATGTCTGCATGGTCTTTGGCATCGAAACCGTGATACGTCTTTTGGATGACATTTGTAGGATCAATGAGGAACGTCACACGTTTCGGAAAAAGAATGCCGTCTGCACCGAATGTCCGGATGACCTCCTTGTCGGTATCCGCAATGAGCGAGAAAGGAAGCTGATACTTTTCGATGAATGCGCGGTGACTCTCCTGACTGTCTTTACTGACGCCGACAATACTGATGCGACTACCTAGAGCTGCGTAATTGTCCCGAAAGCCACAGGCCTCCAACGTGCAGCCGGGCGTATCGTCTTGCGGATAAAAATACAGAAGCAGCCATTTGCCTGCAAAATCGCTGGAAGAAACGAGTGTACCGTCCTGATCAAATCCTTTCCATGCCGGCGCCTGATCCCCTACTTTGAGCATATAAGGATGAGTCAATGAAGATGATTATTCTGTAAGACTTGCCATCGTTTCAAAACTGGTCGGAGCGAAAGGACTCGAACCTTCGGCCTCGTGGTCCCGAACCACGCGCTCTACCAACTGAGCTACGCCCCGGCGTTGAAACTGCAAAAATCGGTCTGAGAAAAGAGCGCGAGGCGCAGTATAGGAGGGAATCTCCAGCACAGCCAATCCAAACAAAGCCACGACACAAAGGAATGGATTTGGAAAAAGTCTTTAATCTGTAAACGTGACTTTACGTGATCTGTTACAGATTTCAGGCATTAAGATGAACAACTATTGTATACATGTCTGCTGGACTTTACATAGTCTGCCCCTAGAATCGCGCACCCTTTTCCACCCCCACATGAATCGTCCATACCCCTTTGGAAACAGGAACGCGAAGTCCCTGATGGTCGTGCACTTGCTGCTCATCATCATCGTCACGGTGGCCATGGTCACCACACTGCCGACTCTGGCACTGATCGGCTAAGAAGGATTTATTGAGGCGGAGCAGGCTGCTTCATCGTGCCTTCAGCGACGAGGTCGCTTTGGCCTTTTCCTTCGCGGCGAACTTTCACAGAGAGAGTTTTTGAGGCGTCTTCCTTTGTTTCTAACTTCACGGTGTGACGGACGTCACCGACGATGCTCGTAAGCTCGCCAACTTTTATCGAAGTGTCGCCAGCGCTGCTCTGAACGTAGGCAATGTAGTGTGTGCCATCCGGAGGCAATGCGATATTGAGGTTCACGGTCACGGACGACGTACCATCTTCGTAGACTCGAATGTACGCAAGTCCGTTAGCGTTCGTGCCTTCGGTACCCGACACGGCACCGTAATAGAACGATGTTTCTTTGCCGTGAATCGGATCGGGCGCGTCTTTGTCGCCCTTCATGATCTGGGTGTATTCCTGAACCTGCAGAATCTTGTCCTGCTCAGAAGGCGCGCCGCATGCAGCAAGCGCGAGAGCGA
This sequence comes from Candidatus Peribacteraceae bacterium, assembly GCA_018062585.1. GTDB lineage: Bacteria > Patescibacteriota > Gracilibacteria > Peribacterales > Peribacteraceae > JAGORY01. Next base: position 7,488 of record JAGORY010000035.1, read on the forward strand.
AGACCACCGGAATGAGGAGAAGTTTTTTCATGCAATCGGATGAGAAAGGAGGCTCGTATCATAAACTATTACGCGAAGATCGTCCCGTGGTAACGCCGCTCACCACAGAAGCCCCCTCGGACGTGACGCGGTCTTGGCACGCTCTTCGTTCGCGTTCGTCTGCGATCTCCGCGCCAGCTGACGGTACGCATCGGCGTCTGCAGGAAACGTTTCGGCGAGGACGTCGCAGAGTGAGACCAAGTCTTCGACGTTGCGACCGAGCGCTATGAAGTGCGTATTCTGTTCGATCGCGAGGCCAAACTCATTGAGAAGCATATCGAATTCGTGGCGACGCTCCGTGAGTTCCTGCATATCCTGATCACGCAGCAGATAGATGAGCCCCCGCGTGATGCCAATGTCGTTGTACCTGCCGTACGCGTAGGCTTTTTCATACGCACGAAGCGCGTCTTGGCGCTTGTTCCAACGGAGGTAAATATCGCCAAGCAGCCGCCATGCCCTCGCGTCCTCGTCGTTGTACCCGAGCGATCTGTCCACCGCTTCTTCAGCCTGCGGTAATTGATTGAGGGCTAGTAGCATCGCGCCACGGGCAAGCCACGCATCACGGGGAAACAGAGATTTGTCAGTGAGTGCGTACCACGTGAGTGCCTCCATCGGATTGCCCTGCACCTCTGAACGACGTGCGCGCGATGACATCGCAAGATTGGCGCCCTCAAAAACGGTGAAGAGCAAAAGCGACAATGCGATCAGCGTCAACAGTCGGTAAGACATGGCAAGCGGCGCCTTTTTCGGTACACGTGACACAAGAAGTCCGATACATAGCCAGAATGGCAGAGCGATACCGACGAATTGCAGATTGTAATCGATGAGATTGTGAGCAGTGACACCAGCAACTGCGATCATGAGGAAGAGGTCGAGAGGAATCACCGAGTTTTTTCGAAACGTGGACCGCACTCCCGCACTCAGTGCCCATGCTATGACGACAAACAGAAGTACCGCGGCCGCGGTACCGCGTTCGGAAGCGTACTTCAGGAAAACGTTGTGCGGATGATCCGACGTCTGGAGCACACCGTCCTGGATATGTGTCTGAAGGAAGCGGAAAGAATACGGGCCCCATCCGAAGAGCGGCTTCTCTTGCGCAAGCTCCGTGGACTGATGCCAGAATGCTCTGCGCTCAGACACCGAGGATGTGCCTTCGTCTGATGAGAACGTAGCCTTCGCAACCACGGACTGCACGTCGTGAAAACGCTGGCGCACCGCATTGATGCCGGCAAAAAAGATGACAGACGAAAGAATGACGGATACGGCGACGACCGGAAGACGTTTCCATGCCACATTGCGTCGCTGCGATACAACGATAAGAGCAGCCATCAGCACCAGCTGCCCGACGAAAGCGATGAACCCGCCGCGCGAGTAACTCAGCATCATACAGCCAAGAACGAGCCCTAGGATCGCCCCCTTCATGAAGTCCTTCTGTAAAATTTTCGGTAGCTTTTTTTCCTCACGACTGAAGACCACCCACACGAGCATCGGCCACAAGAGAAGGAGGAACTCCGCCCACGCATTCGGCCAGTAATCGGTATGGAAACGACGATCGAAGAATGTGCCGACAAATCTGCTCACGGGCTGCAGAATGTAGACGAAAACGCCGATGCCGCACGCAGCAACTCCGGCGAACGACAGTGTCTGCGCAAACCGCCCTGCAAACCGTTCGTCTTCATGCCGTCGTGCCGCGGCCCACAGAAGCAGGAGCGTGAGTGAGGTTGCCTGAAGCACTTCGTCGAATCCGTAGTTGAGCGTCGTCGAAAAGACGAAACTCACAATCGTCCAGACAAGAAGGAGAAGAAGTGCGGCAAAGAACATGAGCGGAACTGATACTCCCCGCTTCCGTGCCGCAAACAAACCAACGCCTCCGGAGACGAGCGCAAGAAGCCACACTGCGTCTAGTGCTTTGCCGCCTTTCCACACAATGACGACTACCACGAATGCGAGAACGAGCCGTTCGGAGGTCAGTCGCAGAGAAGGCATGGCACGATGGTACCTCATATATGAGGGTGTCCGGAACGGCAGGGCCTCAGGTAGAATCGGTCTGATCCCCCTCACCTCGTGCTTCTCACGTACGCCAATCTCGCATTCCGCCTCGTCACGACCGTCATGAACTGGCCGATCTATTTCCTGAACCGCTTCGGTCTCACGAAGGGCGATATTCGTTACCACCTCTGGAACGGCATGACGATCAGCACCCGACCGTACGCTATCGACGGATCGGCATTGAATGAAGTCTGGTTCGACAGGTCCTATGACCCCAATGCCTTCGGCGTTCGTTTCGACTGGAAATCAGCGCGGCATATCGTGGACATCGGCGGACACATCGGCACGTTTACACTGTTCGCCGCGGCAAAAGCGCCGGATGCGAAGATCGTCACTCTGGAGCCCGAGCCTGGAAACTTCGTCGTGCTCACGTCAAACATTGCATCCAATCGTTTGCTGGACCGCATCACCCCGCACAACATGGGGCTTGGCGACGGCAAGCAGATCACGCTGTTTACATTTGCGGGGGACCGCGGCGGAAATTCGGTGTATCGGAATACAGAGGGTGGGATACCGGTCACTATCGATACGATCTCGCTCAAAGATATATTTGATCGTCACGGCATCGATGACCTCGACTACCTGAAGATCGACTGCGAGGGCGCGGAATACGAAGCGCTGTACTCGCTGCCTGCCGAATACTTCCCACGGATTCGGATGATCGGGATGGAATACCATCACTTCTCCAAGGACCCGACGCACAACTCGGATGTGTTGCAGAAACATCTCGAGAAACAAGGCTTCACGGTGAAGCGCCACAAGAAATCAATGATGCTGGCATTTCGGTGATAGACTGATGCTCTATGAGCGAACAACAGTGGAACGAACTGACGGCAGAAGAAAAACATGTCATCGAAAACGCGGGGACCGAAGCACCGTTTTCTGGTGAGTACGATAGCGAGTTTCGGAAAGGGGCGTATCAGTGCCGACGGTGCAACGCCAAGCTCTACACGTCGGATGCGAAATTTCACTCGGGTTGCGGCTGGCCAAGTTTTGATCAGGAACTTCCGGGAGCCGTGAAAAAGATACCGGACCGAGACGGTAGCCGTACTGAAATTCGCTGTACGAACTGTGATGGTCACTTGGGCCATGTGTTCACTGGAGAGAACTTCACATACAAGAATACGAGGCACTGCGTGAATTCGCTCTCTTTAAAATTTGTTGCTTCTCCATAATTCTTTCCCCTCTACCTTTATGGACAAAGTCATTCACTTCGAAATTCCGGTCACAGACTTGCAAAAAGCTCGCGACTTTTACGGACCAATCTTCGGCTGGGCATTGCAAGACTGGACAATGCCCGACGGATCCGTACACATCGGTGTGCATACGACACACATCGATGAAGCGACGCGTCAGCCGAAAGAAGCAGGTGCCATCAACGGGATGATTCAGCTGCGCAATGACAAAGTGAAAAGCCCCACGTTCGCTGTAAATGTTGACTCCATCGACGACCGTGTCGCCAAGGTAGAAAAGGCGGGAGGCAAAGTAATCCAGCAAAAGGTTGATATTATGGGCATGGGTTTCTACTGCTATGTTCAAGACCCCGACGGCAACGTCTTCGGCTTGTGGGAAGATGCGAAGAAAGCATGAGAAGCAACCTTGATCCTGCGACGGTTCGCTCTACAATGACCCCGCTCTTTTGAGTACGGTAGACCGTCTTCGTTCTTTTTCCCTCAGTTTCAGACTTATTGCCCAGATGGCGGAATGGCAGACGCGCTAGCTTCAGGAGCTAGTATCCTCACGGATGTGGAGGTTCGAGTCCTCTTCTGGGCACCATTCGACTCGCT
>JAGORY010000002.1 GCA_018062585.1 Candidatus Peribacteraceae bacterium
GTCGGTGTGCTCCTTCAACGCCGCAAAAGCGACAGAAAATTGTTCTTGCAGACATAAACACGATGGGAAGAGCAAGTAGAAGCCAAATTCTACCCTCTCAACCCACACACTTCTGGTCCATTACCAATTTTCGTATGAACGTTCATCCTAGGTCTCTCGCAGTACCGCTCTTCCTCGTATATGTCATAGGGGTGCTGGCTCTTGCTGCACAGCCGCTTCGCACCATGATGCAACCGGGTTACCAAGGGATTCTCTATAAAGGAGGTGACGAGTCGCAGTACATCATGCGCATCGGTCAGGCGATGCAGCATCCGTTTTCGGATGTCTCGAATGCTATTACAAGCGGAACGAAAGGTCTGCAGATGACATTCCTCGAGAGTACGATCGGCACGCTCCTGGGTTGGACTGGGCTGTCGGCGCCGTTTCTTACCATTCTGCTTGCATGCCTCATCGCTCCGCTCATCATTCCTTTCTTTGCGTTGCTTGCTCTCCGTTTCGGAGTTCCGCGTCGATGGGCGGTGGTGGGAGGAGCGCTCTGTTTCTTCCTACTTCTTGGCCCACTCCGGAGAGTTGTGCATCAGTCATGGAGTCTTCCACTGGTGACACTGACGCTGCTGCTCATTGTCGATTGGTGGAAGAATCCCTCGCTCGCGCGTTCAGCCGGACTCGGCATCATCCTCGGCATCATGCCTGGCGTGTATTTTTGGGCGTGGACGTACACGTGGGCAGTCTTCGGATTCGTTGTCATTCTTATGTGTGCGGCAGACCTTCGCAGGCACAGACTTCGTTCGGTCATCGATCGGTTCACGCAGGGTGTCATTGCGGGAGTGACGGCGTTGGTCGTTGCATCACCCTTTCTCTTTCTCATGTGGGGCAACGCGCATCATCCCGATGGGGCTGAAACCAGTATCCGCAGTTCGCTCATTCATGCCCGGGAATTGGAGTCTTTGCCGCGGAGTCTCCTGCTCACGTTCTTCGTACTGTTCTCCACACTCTCCATCGGCTTTCAGCCAGACAGGCGCAGACTCTTGCCGCTCTTCGCGATGATTCTTGCGCTCTTTGCAGTGCTCCACCAACAGTTTGTCCATGGCCTCGTCCTCTCCTTCTGGACCCACTACTACCCGTATGTTTGCATTGTCTCTCTTCTATTCATCTTGGTATCGCTTGCTTCTTCGCACCGCACGGTCCTGACGGCTGTTGCGAGCATCCTCGCTGCGACTTTTCTCTTTGCCGCGTTCCAGGACTATCACGGTCGCTTTGCCATTTTCTCACCCATGCCTCGTCACGAAAAATATCAGCACATTGCGTCCGCACTGAGAGCGCTCAATCTGACGCAGGAGACACAGGTTGTTCTTTCGGATCTCGATGTGTCGCTCATCGTCGGGACATACACACATCATGATCTTCTCTACACCGAATACTTGCGTCATGTCCTCATGTCATCCCCAGAACTCGCACGGCGGTACTGTCTCACACAGCACGTGACGGGCAGACCTGCGGATACCGATTGGCTTGCCTACAATGTACAGGAACTCAGCGCCGCAGGTGTTCCGGCAACGCTAGCGAAAGTGGAGAGGGACAGAGAGATGACGAAGAAAGAATGTGCTGATGTGTATGCGCATCCGAAAGACGTGCTCACGGAGTACGGTGTCACCCTTCTTCTGTGGGATGAAAAAAATTATCCGGACTGGAAGATACCGGCGTCACTGTTCACGGTTTCGGAAAAAGGCGCAGGGTGGAGTATCTGGAAGGTGAGACGATGATGTGGTGGACGATCTCGGGATCGAACCGAGGACCTTGCGAATGTGAATCGCACGCTCTAACCAGCTGAGCTAATCGTCCGAAGTCGTGAAGGCCGTACAAAGCCGCACCACGATACGGCGATGGCGCAATTCGGGCAAGGGACTGGGCATGATAGACTGCAGTTCATGCGTAGATCAGTGTTACTCGTAACGTTTTTATCGCTCGTGATGGTCGTGTCCGTGGCCGGTCTCGCGACTGCCGATTCGTGCGAGGCGGCTTCATCAGCGGCGTCCGTTGCATCGGTCAAAAAGATCCCGATTCTCGTCTACCACCACATACGCGTCACGAAGCCGTATCACCCCAGTACCTGGAGCTACAAGATGTCGGTATCCCCGGATGTCTTCGGAAAACAGATGCAGTGGATCGTGGACCATGGCTACACCACGGTCACGCTTGATATGTACGTCGCGATCATGAAAGGGGAGATCCAGGGGCCAGTGAAGCCCGTGGTCATCACGTTCGATGATAATAATCGTACGCAGCTCACACACGCTCTACCGATTCTCCGCGAGAAAGGACTCATCGGCGTTTTCTATCTGACGACGAATCGTCTCCAGAACAAGAGTTTCATACTCGCATCAGAGGTGAAGCAGATGTCGGAGTGGGGCATGGATATTCAGTCGCACACGATCGATCACGCTACGATGACGTATCTCACGCTGAAGCGACTTGATCAGCAGCTCACCGAAAGCAAGGCCGTGCTTGAAGCGATCACCGGTAAGCCCGTCCGGCATATCGCATATCCTTCTACCGCTTCCAATAAAACCGTCCGCGAACGCGCTGCCAAAGCGGGCTACACGACCGGTTCCATCATGGATCCGCGTCCGGCAAGCGTGAAGGACGATTTTTTCAGACTGCCGCGCATCATGATGATCGACACGACGAATCTCACAAAAGTCCTTCCGTAAGGAGCGGGCTAAGCTGTGGTAATGTCCGTGCACATGCGGCTTCCTGCTCTCCTTCGGCGCACACTTTCCTCCGGCGGACCTTTATCACTTCCAGAGCGTTACCGGTGGCTTCGGACTTTTCATGCATGGAAAAAAACCGCATTTACTGAAGTTTTGCCGTCCTCAGAGAAGCCGGATACGGTGGCTATCTTGCTCTCCTACAATAGACCGCAGAACATTGATGTCATCGTGCGACTTTTACTCAGAACCCCATCGATTGCAAAGGTTATCGTCTCAAACAACAATCCTCGGTATCGGATGAGCGATTGGTTGAGTGTCCGTGACACGCGTCTCACGGTTATCGAACAGTGCACCCGCCAGCCATGTCACCTGCGTTACGGAATCGCTGCCCGAGAAAAAGAGTTTCATCAATTTCTTGCTGTGGACGATGATCTTTTCCTCCGCCCGTCGCAAATGGAGCAACTGTGCAGCGCACTTCGTTCGGATCCTGCGCGACCTCACGGAATCACGGGCATGGTGTATGACTCATGGCGCGGGATGATGTACCACAATATGAACAAGCAGACGCAGGCGGTGGATGTCTTGAACCGCGTCTACGCTTTCACGTCGGCTCATATCGAGGGCTACCGACAGCTGCTCCGTGAAGCGGGGTTCAATCCCGCACACACGGCATGGAAATATTCGTATTGGGACGATCTTTTCCTGAGTTTTTCCGGCGAGAAACCGCAGGTATGCTTTGTCGGGAGCTACTTGGATTGTCCGACTCAAGGCAAGCAGGGGATCGGAGTCTGGATGGAGCCGAGTTTCTTCCGGTATCGCATACCCATTCTTCTCATGCTGCGGCGTCTGAGACCGAATCAGGCGTGATCTTTTTTTTCTTGAGCTCCGCGTACATCTGTGCGATCTCTTCCGCGGATTCCAGAAGTACGTGCATCGGTTCCGTCTCCTTGACTGGGTAGCGCACGTCAAAATTGCACGGCACCGGATCGACAACGAGCGTTGCATCGGTATCGCTGGATTTTTCCTGCGCGTCGTAGAGCTTGAGCGGCCCGCCGGTGAATGACTCGGGCAGGGTTTTCCATTGTTTTTCCGTCGCATAGTCCATGGCCAATTGCGTGAGCTCCTGGGCAAGAAGGGGGCGCTCCTCCTTCAGTCGCTCGAAAGCGGCTTTCCACTGGAAGTGTTACCCTGTCGCCGTTCGACATCGACGCAACGCGAGAGCCAGCCGCCATAGACTTTACGCATGATTTGTTTCGCTGACCGAACCGGGAAATGAGCGATCGCAAGCTCGGTGTCGGTATGCGGCAACGGGCGTCCGGACGTATCTAGCAAGACGTGGTTGCCATGTCGCAATCCGACTGCCGTCGTTGCCGTGCGGGGGGCGAGAATTTTGTAGCGCTGCGGCAATTCGATGCTTCGCCGATGCGTGATCCGCTTCAGCACATTTCGATGTGAGGCGTCATCTTTGTCCGTCGGAACGTATCCTTTCCATGCGAGGCGTATCGCGCGCGGATCATCTCCGTAGGAGCTCAGTACGGACACCGCGTCTCCGGTGAGAAATTCATCGGCATCGAGGGGAACGACGAAATCCACTCCTTCCGCGAACGCCTTCCGCATCATCTCGCTCATAACTTTCGCCTGTTCGTGTGCCAGCCGTTCATCCGTCCGCCAGACGACGGGAAGTCCTGCCTTCTTTAACGCTTCCAGAATCTCTTCTGAGTTGTCATGGCATCGATGCAGTACGATTTCCAGTGTGGAAAAAGCGGCATGATGACGGATGAAGGATTCCAGAATATCGGCTTCGTTTCGCGCCCAAGAGATCGTGCGGATCTTCATGTGTCGGGGCCTGAAAGCAAACGAACGGTATCACGGATGTTCTTCGTTTTTCGCAGCATGACTTGGTCACTATGCTCCATCAGAACGAATTCGCCATCGAAACAATACATGAATGCATCAATCGCTGGGCGAGGTGACTTGAGAATATCCTCAGGAAACAGATTCCATCGGACATCGTCAAAAATCATGATGCCGTTGATTTTCAGGAGGTTCCAGCTCAGGACGGCATCCGTGAGCACGTTGCGTGCGGTGTGCGATCCGTCGATGTAGACGATGTCGAATGAATCAAGCGGTAGGGTGTACAGTATCTCAGCCGATCTGCCCTTCAACTTCGTTACCCGTTTCTCGGCTCCTGTGGCTTGAATGTTAGCGTCGAAAGTTCCTTCAATATCCGCGTCGTAGGGAATAGCAATCTTCCTGCGCTCGAAGTTTTTTCGGAACTCGTCGGTCATCTCGAAAGTGTCGACGCACGTAAGGCGAGAGTCTGAAGCCGTCAGGATATTATCGAGAAGCCAGACCGCGCTCCTGCCTTCGTAACTGCCGATTTCCAGCGCATTCACATTCTGTTTGCCGGCAAGTCCTATCAGCTTTTCTTGCCACAATGGAATATGCTTGGAAAACCAGTCGCTGGTGAACGTGTACTGCATGATTCGATACTAGCAAGGTTTGAGGTTCGTCGCCAAAGTCGAACGACCGTCGTTTCTCTGACCAGCAGACCGCTCGAAACTGTCATCAGACCTTCTGGGACCGAATTATCGTTATCAAGTAGTGTTCTTAAAATTAACAACAGTTCAAAAAAGGTCGTCCCACGAACATAATGTGATCTCTCGTTCTGCTAATTCCTTGAGGACATCGGTATCAAGGAGAACGTTCATCTCAGTCTGACGCTGAGGGTCGGCGTCGAACGGTTCACCGTGCGGATGTGGACTTCCCGGATGCATCATGAGCTCGGTCGTTCCTTCTGGAAGGCGTCCGATGATGTGCCGAAAGTTCCGTTTTGATGCGTGGCCTGCAAAAGCGAGACCCCTGAAGTGATCCGTACTCCCGATGCCGTTGGCTGTATACAATTTTCGTGCGTTTTCCGCGTGCTCGGACAGCTTCTTGATGAAAGCGGACTGTGCCGGTGAGATTTCGTAGCCGAACGGGAATGGGGGTTCGCTCGGAATCCGGACAAAGGGGATCGCGTACCGATCAAGTACCGTGATGACGATGGGCGCGATACTCGGATGGATGTGGATATGATGGTGACTGTCGACATGCGTCGGTTGTCCGCAGTTACTCAGAAACCATTCTACCTGCGTCCTCAGTTCACGCTCGATGTGAAGTGGATCAACCTGCTTTTCCATGAGCACTCGTTCCAGTGTGTCGCGGCCGAGGAAGTATCCGTCGATGGTGATGAGGGACTCGATGTCTGAGTTCCTGCTCATCGGTGAACCGGTCGTGAGATTCAGATGCAAGCCTGATGACACATCACGTTCCTTGGCGAGACGTGCTGCTTTAGAGCTACCTGGGTAATTGGGGATGATGCTCGCGGACGTGAGGATGCCCTGCTCGCGGCACATAACGATACCGTGACTGCGTTGTTCGTTGATCCCGAAGTCGTCGGCGTTCAGAATAAGTCGTCGCATGGACGAATGGTACAGGGGTGGATGCGAAACGGCACTGAGACGGTCGAATCTGCGCTACACTCCTCCTATGCCGATCGACAAAGGACGCATCCTCTATGAAGACCAATGGCTTCTCGCCGTGACAAAACTGGGTGGTGAGCTCGTGGTGAAGGGCAAGGGCAAAATCCAGAAGCTGCCGCTGCTCGATTTTCTGCGCAAAGACTATCCCAGCTTGGCACCTATTCACCGACTCGACTTCGAGACATCCGGCGTCGTCGTCTTTGCCAAGTCAAAGAAGGTCCTGCAGACCGTTCTCGAGTCAAAATTCATCGGCTGGAATAAAACGTACATCGCCATTGTCGCTGGGTCGCCGAATCGCGATGTCGGAGAGGTCGATATTCCGCTTCCTGCCCGCAGCGGGACGGGTAACGTTCAGGCTCTCACGAAGTATCGCGTTCTTGAGCGCTTTCGCGGCTGCAGTCTTGTCGAAGTCAGCTTCGAGCGTGGCCAAAAACACCAAATCCGCCGGCACATGTCGATGATGGGCAGCCCGCTGATCTTGGATGATGTGTACGGCGACGATAAACCGAACAAGACCTTCGGAAGATTCCTCAAGATGCGCCGATTTTTCCTCCACGCCTCCAAGGTCACGTTCCCGCATCCGGTGACCGGAAAGGAAACGACGATCGAATCTCCGACACCGCATGCATTCGTCGCAGTCGTGAAGAAGCTCAAGATGAATCGGTAGAGTCGCACTTTCCCGAAATGGTGCTATCATTTTTCCATGCGCATCCTTTCCGGTATCCAACCTTCGGGCCAGTTGCACCTCGGTAACTACTTCGGTTCCATGCGACCGAACTTGGAGCATGTGGGGAAAGGCGACATGAGCCTCTACATGATCGTAGACCTCCATGCGCTCACAACAGTCCAGAATCCGGAGGAGCTCAGGACATTTAGAAACGATGCCATTCTCGATCTTCTTGCCTGCGGGTTTGATCCCGACAAGGCGGTTCTTTTCTTTCAGTCACACGTCGCAGAACACAGCGAACTCAGTTGGATTCTTTCGACCGTCACGCCGATGGGCTTACTCGAGCGTGCGGTGAGCTTCAAGGACAAGGTGCAGAAGGGGATTGCGGCTTCCGTCGGACTTTTCACATATCCAGTGCTCATGGCCGCGGACATCCTGCTCTACGACGCGACGACGGTACCGGTTGGCAAAGATCAGAAGCAACACGTCGAGATGGCTCGTGACATTGCGATGAAGTTCAATCACGCATTCGGCGAAACATTCGTCATCCCCGAACCGAAGATTCGCGAGGAAGTAGCGGTGGTGCCTGGCACGGATGGTCAGAAGATGAGCAAGAGTTACGGCAACACGATTCCGCTCTTCGGTTCCGAGAAGGCTATCCAGAAAGCGATCATGGGTATCGTGACTGATTCCAAGGGTGTTGCTGACCCTAAGGCCCCCGACACATGTCCGGTGTATCAGATTCATCGATCCTTCCTCACGCAAGCCGATGCCGAGACGCTTGCTGCGAAATACAAAGCCGGAGGACTGGGATACGGCGATGCCAAGAAGCTCCTCTTCACTGCTTACATGGATGCCTTCGGACCGATGCGGGCGAAACGCGAGGAACTGATGAAGAAGCCGGACTATGTGGAGAGTGTAGTCCGAGATGGTGCTGCCAAAGCCCGTAAAGTCGCCTCGGCGACCATGGATCGCGTCCGGAAAGCCGTAGGATTGGTGTGATTTGCATAATAGTAAAAAATATTGTATAATATACGTAATCAATACTCACATCCATTTCACACTCCACGTATGAAAAATCAATCGCAGCATTCGATGTTCGCACTCATGCTCGTCTCCATCGCCGTACCAACGGTGGTCCTTGGCGTCGTTGCGGTGTCCGCCGCTTCGGACATCTCGCCGGTAACGAAGAGCACGAATCATGAGCTCTTCGAACTCAGGTCTTTCCGTTTGCAACAAAGACTCCGAACGCAGGATTCTGTCGTGCCTGCATCATCCGCAGAGCCTGCTCGTCGGGCCGCTCCCACGGTGCCGTGCGCATCGGATACGGAAGTAACGGAAACGGAGGAGGCTTCGGAGAGCCCGCTCATCTTTGAGGACCTCTCAATGACGCAGCGTGAAATATTGAGGAAGCAGCTTCGCATCGGCGGCTGTCCACAGGATGTGCTTCCTGGGTACAGGCAACTCTGCGAAAGCTTACTGAAGCAGCAGCAAACTCTTGAAGCCAAAACCGGACTCACGAATCCGCATCAGTAAAAAGTTTGAGAGGTAAGCTCAGGTCGTCCTGTGATAGCATGCGGGACAATGAAGCGAATTCACGTAGTTCTGGGACGTATCACGAGCACGCGTTCGGTGTGGGTGGGTCCGGTGCTCTTCGCACTCGTCTACCTCGCGATTCAGCTCACGCAGATTTCGGCATACGGCGTGACGTGGGATGAGCCTCTGCACCGCAACTGGGGCAAGATTTTTGCTTTGTTTTGGAAGACCGGTGACCGGAGCCTTCTGGATCTCATGCCCGGTCATGGCATCGATTATAGTCCAATCTATTTTTACCTGAATTTCCTTGTCTCGGAGTTTTTGTATTCCCGAGGCTCGCTCGGTTTTGTTGAGGCGAACCATGTTCTCACTGTTGTCGTCTCCGCTGTCGCGGTGGGATTCACGTATCAACTTGGACAGATGGTCGGTGGTAAACGCGTAGGGTTATGTGCGGCATGTTTCTTGGTGCTGTTCCCGCCGTTCATTGCCCATGCGCATTACAACCCTAAAGACATACCTCTTTTGGTCGCGGTGTTGCTGACTGCTGTCGTGTTCGTCATCGCGATTCGGAGGAATTCGGGAAAATTTTTCGTAATGTCCGGATTTCTCTTTGGCCTTTCGGTGGCCCTCAAGATCAACGCGCTGCTCATGGGTCCGGTCTTCGGCTTCACGTACGTCGCATGGCTTGTCTCCCGAACGCGATCATCATCGTTCGTGGCAGTCCTGAGAAAAGAAGTACCGATCATTGCCGTAACTGTCATTGCATGCGTACTTTCCATCTATCTCTTTTGGCCAAGCGCATGGGGGGACTGGTCGCTCATCCCTTCGGCTATCGCTTTCTTCTTGGGTCCGAATTTTTGGCCGGGCAAAGTCCTTTTCTTTGGCACCGAATACACGGGCGTGGATCTTCCTTTCTACTATATTCCCTTCGAAGTGGCGGTTGCGATGCCGCTCCTTATGCTCATCGCGTCTGTTGTGGGAGTTTTTGTCATGGCCCGAACGTTGTCACGCAGTGAGAAATGGAAGGAATATTTGTTCCTACTTCTATGGATCGGATTTCCGATTTTCTTCAGCATGAAACCCGGAATCGTGCGGTACGACAGCATGCGGCAGTTCTTCTTCATCATGCCCGCGGTGGCCGTTGCAGCCGCCATAGGCTTAACACAACTCTTGGATCTCCTCAAACGTCGGTCCAAAAATCCCATCGCTGGGCCCGTCTTTCTGGTTCTCGTTATCTTCTCGCTCGGTTCCCAGCTTCTTACGATTCATCCGTTCGAAGGATCGTATCGAAACGAAATCATGCAGATCGCGTTTGAAAAAAATCTCGATGAGTCGTTCCAGATCGAGTATTGGGGGAGTGTCTATAACCAAGGAATGGATTGGCTCGCAGCGAATGCCGAAGCAGAGCCTGTCATCTGCGTACCGACCGCTGGAATTCTCGTGACGTGGTATCCATGGCGTGACGATTTTACGTTCGAGTGCTCGGGCCGGACCAACTATGTCATGTTCTTCACTCGTTACACGGAAGCTAGGGCGTATCGGGATCTCAAGGATCCAGTTTTTTCGATTGAGCGGATGAAGTCGCCGTTGCTTCTGATCTATAAAACCAAGTAGGAGGGGTACGTGAATCGCAGTACGAAGCTATGCATGTGCCTGAAGAACGACGCAAACTGTTCCGGTTGCTTAGCAATGTACGTCAATCTAGGCATTACACGTTGCGCTTTTTGCGCTTCATCCATGTGGGCAATCGGCCTTTTCGATCGATGAGCTGGAGCACACGCAGCAGGATTTCGTGTGACCTATCTCTCGGTGCGACATACTCAGGGGCCATGCCCAGAATCGAGCAGGCACTGCGGGACACTACGCGGATACCGTATGCGCGGAAGTAACGAGTGGCACGCCGGAGGTGCCGTCTGCCGGCGACGAGAGTGATGTCAGTGGTTGCGATGCCACGTTCTCGGAGGAGTGCGACCGTACAACGGACGTTCGCTGCCGTTTCCAATGAATCATTATCCGTGATGACGGAGTCCGCAGGAATATTCCATGGTGCATGGCACACATAATCCTTCATCGCTTCAGCCTCGGAAGGGGAGTGTTCTGACGTACGTCCACCACTGAAGATCACAAGCGACTGCGGATTCTTTTTCCAGAGCGTCGCTGCCGCTTCGGCGCGCAGTTTCGTCTGATGACCGATCCATTCTCGGGGAGGAGCGGATGGAGTTCGGTGTTCTAAGCCTGCGCCGAGCGACACAATGACATGATGATTCGTCGACTGTGTTTCTTGGACCATGCTGCGACTCTAGAGCAGCTTCCGATTCCTGTCCTCTTTACACCATAGCCCGCTCGTCTGGCGGAGCATCTGAAAACCATGTCATAATGTACCAATCTTCCCCCCACTCCCATGCGTTATGTCGACGGATACGTGCTCGCAGTTCCGAAAAAGAATCTGAAGGCTTACAAAGAAATGGCTGCCCTCGGTGGGAAGGTCTGGATGAAACACGGTGCCCTCTCCTACACCGAAGCAGTTGAGGAGGATCTGACGTCCGTCAAAGAGTGGGGTGGCTATCCTTTTCCGAAAACCGTGAACCTGAAGAAAGGAGAGGTCGTCGTCTTTTCGTACATCGTTTTCAAGTCCCGCAAGCACCGCGACCAAGTGAACGCGAAAGTTCATAGTGACCCGTTCATGAATGAGTCAAAATACAAAGATCAGCCGATGCCATTCGATATGAAGCGGATGGCATACGGCGGATTTGAGACGTTCGTGCACCACTAAATTCTCTGCCGTCAGCAGAGGCAGAGAGTAGGAAGCCTCAGGCATGAATCGCAGTCTTGGGACCGGGAAACGTGAGCGAGGCTACTGATGAGACGCGTGACCGCTGAGATCGTTACTGTTTTCCTCTCACACCTGAAACTCCAGCACTACAGGTAAATGATCCGAGCCGTGGAAATCGGTGAGAGCCTGACAGCGGGTGACCCGGATCTCGGGCGTGCAGAGGAATTGGTCGAAAGATTTACTTGGATGCACCGTCGGGAAAGTCGATTGTGCTAGGTTGCCGGCCCGCAGAGTGCACGTGGTCATGAGTTTCTCCAGTTCACCCGTGCCGCGGAAGATATTGAAGTCTCCGCAGAGAATCATTTTCTTGCCGATACCGATGATGTTCTCGAGTTCTCGAAACTGTTCTTTACGCACCGACTTCGAGAGCGAAAAGTGACACAGAAGCAGCGAGACTCCGCCCTGTAGCTCGATCTCGTAGATGAGTTTCTTCGATCCTTCGTGGAAATAATATTTCTTGTACGGCACGTCGCATCGCGAGAAGAATCCGTTGCAGTTATCGCGGAAGAACGGAAGGTACCGCAGCAGACTTCGGATCCCGTATTTATTCGAGACATCGAAAAACGGATACGCTCGCATGTCTTTCACCATCGCGCACTTCTTATGGAGTTCGAGAAAGCAACAGACGTCCGGTTCCTCGCGGGAGAGAAGCTGCATGACGGAATCTTCCACCGCAGCAGCGATGCGCGCTGGTGTGTGGAGATACCGAGCACCGTGATACACGTAATCGTGCATCGATCCGTCGAGACCCGAAAGGTAGCCAAGATTGAGAAGGAGGACCTTCATGGAGTGAGTTTTTGTGCTTTAGCATTATACCATGAAATCATCTTTAATTATACCATCGAGAAACCTCTTATGACCTGACATCGTTCAGTCGAGATACATGAGCACTTCGCTCAGTTGTTCGATTCGCTGAGGAGCGATGTCCGTGTGGAACCCGAGTGCTGTTCCGCTAGCCTTAAACATGCATGCGTCGCTCTTCCCGTCGCCGACGGCTATGCACTCCTCAGGCTTGATGGCAAAACGTTTCTGGAAGTACTTCACCGCCTGCCTCTTACACACGTATCGGCCGCAGCACGAGCAATCACGGTCCTCGAAGCGCGATTTCTTCAGTTTGCCAGAGAATTTTCCGCTGCTGTCACGTGCGAGGCGCGGCGAGAAGAATTCATACACATTGAGCGTGGCGGCGAAATGGCGCACGACCGGTGAGAATGCAGCGGATACGATACGGACTCGGTAGCGCTGGCGCCGCAGGCTTTCGATGACTTTCAATGCGAACGAATTGATATGGAGAAGTCTCGCGCACGTTGCCGATACCTCTTCTCGGGTCCTGCCTTTGAAATGTTTGGCCAGAGTCCTCGTAATTTCCTTGTCCGGTATTTCACCGCGGGCAACGCGCTTCTGCAGCATTTTTAGCTCGTCCGTGAAACCCCATTCTTTAGCCAGCACCGTGATGCTGCTCTCTTGGATCAGCGTTTCGTCGAGGTCGAAGAAGACAACTTTTTTGTGATGAGAGATAAGATTCAGTTCCGAGAGGATGGTGCGCATTACCTGTTCCGACATGATGGAGAGAGACTCGACGCTTTGATGCTTATGCACTTTGCGGCCTATAAACACTTCCTGAATCCGTAGATTTTTCCGTGCAGCCTGAAACACAAGTTGGATATCGACACCCCAGCCGTCCTCGATTTTATCCATGTCGATCTTCTTCCGATTGAACCCAAATTCTCCGCTCAATGGTTGCTCCAGCTTCAAGAAAGGATGCACGATCTTCAGGAGAGGCTTGGCGACGAGTTTTGTGACGCGCCCCGATGGGTTGGTATAGGAAGCCTTCACGAAGTCGGCGGAATTTTGGAGGAGTGGCAATGCAAGCTTGCGGACCTTGGCAGCATTGAGACTCTGGAGATCCGCATCGATGAAAAGCAGCAAGTTGTTTTTGGCATGGCTTGCGCCGGTTTTGATTGCAGCACCTTTTCCTGAATTTTTTTGATGCCGTAACACGCGTGCCCCGTTTGTGCGTGCGACTGCTCCGGTTTGATCAGTGGATCCGTCGTCGACAACAAGCAATTCATCGATCTCCTGCACCTTTTTCAGGACTCGCAATACCCGGGAGATAGTTTTCTCCTCGTTGAACGCCGGCAAAATACAGGTTAGCTTTTCCATGGGAGGTCATTGAGCCGGGTTATGCGACGCCGGACCTGCTTCGGAGGGTATGCCTCGCGCATCCTGAAACGCAAGCGGATCACGCTTTCGGTATCCGTCCTCGGTGTTCCAATTATTTCTGTTTGGAATGCGCTTCCGCATACTTCTTAAAGTTATCCAGGATCGATTGCCAACCTTCGCGCTGCATCTCCACCGGATTCTCGGTCTCGGCATCGAAGGTTTCCGTGATGTGAACGGCTCCGTCTTTCTCTTCGAACGTCACCGAGACCGTGCGACCGTCACTCATCGTGTATGCGAGTGTTTTCTCTGGAATAACTTTCGTAAAGGTACCGCCGAAATCAAATCCGACACTGCCGTCCTTCGCTTCCATGCGGGACGTGAACGTACCGCCCTCGCGAAGATCGGACGTAGCACTCGGCGTGTGCCAGTCCGGAGATGCGCTGTTCCACTGCATGATGTGCTTGGGCGCAGTCCACATGTCCCATGTTGCCGCGAGGGGCGCATTGACGGTCGTCTGGACGGTAATGGGGGTTGTATTCGGCATAGAAAAAAGGGAATTTTTTTCGATTGTATCATGAAAGAGCGGCTACACTTTCCTCGCTATGGTGGTATTGGAATTTAATCTGAGATGGAGCGGGAAGCTGGAGCTTATGTGGAACTAGACTGCTTACCTTGTTGGCATCTAAATATATTTTAATTATACAACTCATTGATCTTAAAGAACGCAACACAGCCAACCAAAATAAATGCCATGATAAGCGCCCACATAAGTACCTTCTTTTCATTTATGGAAAGAGTTTTTCTAGGCACTTCGTTGATTTTCCCATTTTTTCGGAAAGCAATTATATCCTTTCGCCAATTAGTAAAGCCTACCGAGGAAATGGCCAAGATAATTGAAATATTCACAACATTGAGCTCGTTTCCCAATAGTAATAGAATGATGAGTCCACTGACGAAAAAACTTATAAACACAAGAAAACTCTCAGCTTTACCTGTTTTGCTCTTTTCAACCATTTCGTCATCTCGATTAACAGGGTGCTGATCATTTCTCATGAATCAAATGATACACAGGCCTTTTCTAAAATGTCTACAGAAAGGCGGAGCTCCTTATCAGAGCTTATTCGAAGCAAGATGCTTGCTCATCCACGCACGACCAGAGTGTGATTTTAAATATCGTTCACACTCTTCTGCTCGATTTCGATCACTGAATGAAACACAAACACGCAAGTTCCATGGTTTATGCTTGTTGGTATGGATGCTATGGCCAGCATTATGTTCCCAAAGTCGTCGTTTAATATTGTCTGTTACCCCAAAGTACCAATGCTGCCTATCATGTGACTCGAGGACATACGTTATGTGCATAATCACATTGAAGAGTCTGGCTTCGCCCTTCGCTACGCTCAAAGCTACGTCGAGGCACCCGAATACCAATAATTTGGCTACCACGAAACATCGACGTTGTTCTGCTATCTGGCAGAACGAAGGGATTTGCCCGGCTTCGTTTGCGAACTTCGCCGAGGCATCCGGCGTTTAGATTGAGACAAAGCGAAATCTCGGCGTAGCTCCCGCAGGAGCGTAGCCGGATGGAGCGGGTGGCGGGAATCGAACCCGCTTCATCAGGTTGGAAACCTGAGGTAATAGCCATTATACGACACCCGCCCGCGGGGAAGGAACAGGATGCACCTGATGCACCGCGTGGGGGATTATATGGATACGATGGAACAATGGGAAGGTGAGTCGGAGCGAAGCTGGCGAATAACGACTTACAGCGACACCGTCTTTCGCTCAAAAATAACCGCCCCATGCTTTTCTATGTGCTCCAGCAGTGCGGGCTGGTGGATGGAATTGTGTGAGACGACATCGAAGAAATAGGGCAGGGTCGTGTCGTCGATTGCATTGCGGATACGGCCGATGGTTCGCTCATCTACATTTCCGTACAGAACGATATCAACATCCGAGGCCTCCTTCTGCGTACCGAGCGCGCGCGAGCCGAAGACTGCGGCTTTCTCCACGGACGGATGCTGCCCTAAGATTTCGACGATGGTGCGAATGTGCCGAGGATCCAAGTGCACGGTGTTCATAGGCGTGACAGGGTATCGTGCAAGTGCTGTAGAAGAGGGGAGTATTTCGTCCGAATCATGCGTTCAACTTCGAGGCTTTTTTGTTCGTCATACGTATGCGTGGTGAGGTTGCGGTCTTCCAATGCCTGCAGCCACAGTTCACCATCTTCTATCAGGCGGCTCTGAAACGCCTGCTTGAATATCTTCTTTGGAGACGTCACCGTGAATCCTTCGCTCTCCAGGTAATCCCCGAGGCACTTCCATGCCAACTCGAATGTGACCTCGAAGAACTGGATAAGCCCGCCTCGCTCTATCTCGTTCAACTTCTCACGTTGCAGTGTCCTTTGCAGCAGGTCGAACGATTTATTGAAGTTTTCTCGCCGCTGCCGGAAACGTACCGAGGATGTATCAGCCATACGCGATACTGTACGGGATGCTTTGCCAGTACTCAATGTCTCCGGATGCATGCCCGCAGTCGTTCGTCATCCGGCGTCTTCCAAGGATTGCAAGACAGTATCCGTCGAATGATCAGAAAAATGGCTACTGGATACCGTCGGATGCGAAGCGTTTCTATGGCGAACTGTGAGCACGTGGGTTCATGCCTGCAAAAACCGTGCGGATACAGATGCCGGAGTGGTCCGTGATCGGGCGAGAGCGTGTATTGATACACGCGCACGAGTGCGACAGAAATTGTTGCGGGGAGACCGCAAACAGTTGCCAGTGCTTTGCGAAATGCTGAGGTCATGGAGTAGGATTCCTGAGTATACACGGTCCCTATGGAAGCTCTCCAACTCACGTACGGCGACGTTCTCACGCTGCTTTCGATCATCGCGGTCGCGATGCTCATTATTTTGCTGTATCACCTCATCTTTGCGTCCGTTTCCCTCAAACGCATCGCGGATCGGATGGATGAGCTCAGCAAGGACGTGGAAGCGATCATCCTGAAGCCCATCGGTGCCATTGATTACGTCCTCGACTGGTTTTTGTCAGTCGTGGAGAGCATGCGCGAGGACAAGAAGCCGAAGAAGGGGAAGCACGAACCGCTGGATTTCTAATACAGGTGATCCGAAGCATGTTGTTTGCTAGAATCTTCGTACTTTCATGGTGATCGATCGCTCGCAGTTCATCGGCAATGACGTGAATACTGCGCCGATGTCACTGCAGCGTATCGCGGCGCACAAGAAAACGAATGTCCGTCACTGGATCGGCCCTAAGGATGCGGTGAAGCTCAGCGCCGACGAAGAGAAGGCATACACGATTGCACACGGCATCATGATGCGACTCAGTATCGAGGCGCCGCTCAAGCACAAGTCCGGCCATCCGGGTGGACCGCTCTCGGCATTTACATTTACATACGAAGTGCACCGTCGCAGGAATCCTCTTTTCGATGAACCGTGCCGCTACAGCGCGGGGCATTTGTCTTTGCTCGCGTACAACATGCAGTGGCTCTTTGGTCGTGACAATGGTGATGAGCGCCTCGCGTCTCCGCAGGCGATCATGGATACATTTCGCACGATCTCAGGACTTCCAGGGCACGTCGAGGCTGGTATCGGTGATATTCCCTTTGGTACTGGCCCGCTCGGTAAAGGTGTCAGTAACGGACTTGGTGTCGCACTCGGCAAGAAGTTCCTCAAGAAAGAGGGGAGAGTCGACGTGCTTCTCGCCGACGGGGACAGTCAGGAAGGACAAGTTGCTGAAGCGTTCCGTTTGGCGTCAACGCTCAGGCTCGATAACCTCGTCGTTCACGGCGACTGGAATGACATCCAGCTCTCCGGCATTCCGTCGAAGACGATGGCGACTGACATGGCCGATATCGCGGAGGCAATGGGCTGGTCGGTGATCGAAGTCCAGAACGGAAACAGTATTGCCGAAGTGAAAGCGGCGCTTGATATTGCGGACGCACTCCAAGGAAAGGGGAGTCCGATCTTCATCTGTTACTACACGACGATGGGAGACGGCGTTCCGCTCATGGAAGAGGGATCGAACACCGGAAAAAAGAATTACCACGGTGCACCGCTTTCTGCTGACGAAGCCAAAGCTGCGCTTGAAAGCCTCAAGCTGCCGTCACTCGATGAGCTCACGAAAGAATTCAAGCCGTTCCGCGACAAGCACCGTGAAGCCTACGAGAAAGCTCGGTCCAAGCGTACAAGTGCCAGACTCGCTTTTCCGCTACCTGCCGCATACAAGCGCACTGTCACGAAGGATCCCGGCGCCGCACGCAAAGATTTCGGTGCTGTGCATCTCAAGGCGCTCATGGCAGTTGATCCGAGGATCGTCGTCCTGCACGCTGACCTCGCGGACTCGGGCGGATTCGGCGTTGTTGAAAAAGCATTTCCCGACCGCGTCATCAACGTCGGAGTAGCCGAAGCCAACATGTACATGATGGCGGCAGGTATGCGTCAGGCTGGACTACTTCCGGTGACGTACACGTTTGCCGCATTCGGCACGAATGAAGCACGCGCGTGCGCCAGGCTCATCGACGTGAACTCGGGACACATCCCGCTCGGCGTGCTCCACGATTGCACCCACTCGGGGTTGAGCGTCGGTGAAGACGGTGAGACGCATCAGGAACGGAACTACGTGAATCTCCCGCTCGACCACACGCGTGTGTGGGTGACCGGTGACAGTAACCAAGCCGGAGCGATGGCCGAACGCGCGATGCAGATCATCGCCGAAGGAACCGAGAGCGTGTACGTTTTCTCAGGGCGCTCCAACCACGCGCAGCTTCTGAGCGCAAAAGGGGAGCCGGTGTACGGACCGGACTACGTCTTCGATGAACGCGCGACCGTCGTCGCCGGACACGGCACTATCCGCGATGAAGCGACGATCATCACCTGTGGAGCAGCACTTGCCGAATCTGTGAAAGCCGCCGCTCTTCTGGAGGGCAAAGAAAGAGTTATCCGAGTTCTGAACGTCGCATCCATTCGTCCGCTCGACGCCGCAGCCATCATGCAGGCCGCGGTGGAGACGCAGCACCTCGTCGTCGTCGAAGATCACAACACTGAAGGCGGACTCGCTACGCACGTTGCCGACCTTGTTGCCGACCTCGGCATTCCCTGCACGCTTCGCCGCATCGGTGTCAGGCATTACTATCCGTCAGCACCGAGCGAGCAACTCACGGTGCTTGCGGGCATGGACGCAGAAGAGATCGCCAACGTCGTCGAGGATCAGTTCGCATTCCGGCTCGCCGGTTCCGAGGAAGCATTCGTCGCGTTTGTGTATGGCCTCAATGAAAGACTGCATCACACTCGGTTCGCATCAGCCGCCGCAAGCTTCGTGGAACGGCTCAGGAGTGATCCTGCGTATGTTCAGAGTCTTCGGGATCTGTGGAAAGCACGTGCGTTCGATGTCCAAAGCCTACCGAAGACCGAGGAGCTTCTCGCGGGGTTGCCGACTGCGGAATCCTTGCAAGAATTGAATCCGTTAACCGGCACACCAAGGACACATCAGGAAGATAACGGAATCCTCTAAATGCCTACTCCCAAAAAGTCCGACGGCACGAAGGTCCTTACGACGGAAGTGAGGGAACTTCGGGAAGCTGTCGACAAGTCGTACCGCTACTTCAAGCGGGTCAATCAGTACCGCCATTCGCTCGCGTTGTCGTTTTTGAAGGGCGTCTCGTCAACTCTCGGAGCGCTCGTGACAGTCGTCATCGTGACGCCACTCATCATCTTGCTACTACGAAGCATCGCTTGGCCGCCGCTCATCGCGGATCTCGTTGCGAACGTTATTCTTCAGTATGAGCAAGTGAACCGCCAGTCACAACGAGCGGTTGACGGTCAATGAAGACCGAAACGTAGAAACGTTTGATCATCTCCGCGGAGGCGTGAAGGATATCGCCGATCAGTGAACGCAGGCGACGGATTTTGCGATATAGTTCGCTCAGCATGAATCCCGATCCGCGCACATTTGAATTCCTGAGTGACCTAGCCTGACGCTCGATGGTCTTCACTTCGCGCTCCAGATGCTCCACGAGTTTCTGTTGCATGACGGCGACCGGCGGAGCTTTTGCGATTGCGTCATCGCGAGCTGACGTACCTGTTTGCTGACCTGAGCCCTGTGTCTTTCCACCAGTGGCGCCCGGAATATCAGACGAAGCATCTTCACGAACGCGTGCTGCTACAGTGCCCATGAGGTCCACCACTTCGACGATTTCTTTTAGCTTTTGCGGCTGAAAAACAATCGCAGGAGCGGTTTCCGTTACTTTCGTAACATCTGTTCTCGGTGCCTCAGCAATCAAGCTTGGTCCGTCCATGGTATCTCTATTATAGCTTATTTTGGCCTAAAAGTCATTGTTCGCTCCCATGCCACTCCACTCCCGCAGATGGGACGCGGCGTCCCAGTCTACGTAGACGGTACAGAGCGGTTTTCTCAGTCTATCGACAGTGCTACGCTTTCGGCATGATCGACACCATCTTCCACAAAATTATCCGTCAAGAAATTCCGGCGAAGGTCGCGTACGAGGACGATGAAGTTCTGGCGTTTCACGATATTCATCCCAAGGCTGCGACGCATCTACTCTTCATCCCGAAGCATTTCATTGCGTCTATCGCAGACGTCACGCCCGAATCAGCGCACATTCCCGGCATGCTGATCCTCAAGGCGCAGGCCTTCGCTAAAGAAAAGGGGATCGATGGTTACAAGCTGACGTTCCATGTCGGCAAAGGCGGCGGACAGGAGGTGATGTATCTGCATCTGCATTTTCTGAGCGACAAGATCCTCTGAAAAATCCAAAAATCAAATAATCAAAATCCAAGAGGGAGTAGATCCTCCTGGATTTTTGAGATTTGATACTTCGAATTTACGCTGTGTACCCTGCAGCCTCAGCTTCCTCAGTTGTCTTGAAGGTCAGGCGCTTGTCTTCGGCGATCTTCTCGGCGGCGGCGGAACCGGCTTCGTAGTACTTCTTGCCGGACTTCGAGGCGACGAATCCTGCGCTTGCTCCCTTCTTCGGCTCCTTTGACTCTGCCTCACGCTCCTCACGCTCTTTCTTCATGCGCTCGAGAGTTGCGGCGTCGATCGGCTTCAGGGCCTTGATCGAGAGACCGATACGGCGCTCATCGATATCGATATTGATGACTTGAGCTTCGACCTTCTGCCCGATCTTGAGGGCCTCCGATGGGTCCGTCACTTTCTCGTGGCTGAGCTCGGTGAGGTGGACGAGGCCGGTAATGTCTTTCTCGAGAGCGAGGAACGCTCCGTAGTCAGCGAAACGCACGACTGTGCCTTCTACTCTCTTGCCGACCGGATAACGCTCGGCGATCTCTTCCCATGGGTCCTTCGTCATCTGCTTGATCGAGAGCGAAAGCTTCTCGCCGTCGATGCCGATGATCTTTACGCGGACTCGGTCGCCGACGGATGCGAACTCGGACGGGTTCTTGACGTGTCCCCAGGCGATTTCGGAGATATGGACGAGCCCCTCAAGGCCGTCGAAGGCGACGAAGAGACCGAACTTCACGATGCCCGAGACTAAGCCGTCTTTCTCCGAACCGATTGCCAGATTCTCGAGAGCCTTGGACCTCTCTTCGGCCATCGCTTCGCGCTCAGAGACGACGATCTTTCCTGCGGCTTCGTCGAGCGTGATGATTTTGACGGTGAAGGTGTGACCGATGAACTTACCGAGGCGGCTGATGATCTCGGACGAGTCGGCGTTGTTGACGCGCGGGTAGTTGGCAGGCGAGAGCTGGGACACCGGAAGGAAGGTGCGGATGCCGTCGATGTTGGCGAGCAGTCCTCCTTTATTGGCTTCCTGAGCCGTGAACTTCATGGTTTTGTCGTCAGAGACCAGCTTGTGGAATCGGTCCCATGCCTTCTGTTGGCTGGCCATGCGGAGCGAAAGGACCACCATGCCTTCGTCGTTCTCTTCTTCCAGAACGAGAGCGGCGACTTGGTCACCTTGAGCAAGTTCGCGGTACGTGTTCATGGAGTCGCGGAGTTCGCGACCGGACACGATGCCGGTAGCCACACCTGCGAGATCGATGAGCATCTTATTCTTCCCTTTGAAGATGACGGCTCCTTCGATGAGCTCGCCTGGGCGGGCGCGGAACACCGGTGGAGAATCTTTCAAAAGCTCCACCATCACGGCGGACTGAGTCTTTCTCTTGGGGGATTTTACGGCCATAAAAAATTGGGGGTGCAAGGAGAGGGATAAAGGGCTTCTCAAGGCTCTTGCACGAGCAGCACGAAGAAGTGGGGGTCACTCTACAGCGTTCGTTGGCGAGAGGTCAACAAAAAACCGCGCGCAAAGGGGTCTGCTAGGCGCGGCAGTCCACAGGGTTAGAACAACGCTGCCTTGTCCGGATTCAAGTCGGTCAGATGCGCGAATTTCTGCTTCTGGCTGGTGATCGGGTTGTAGATTCCGTAGTAGAGCTGCACGAGTTCCTCGGTCTTGAGGCGACGCATCGTGATGCCTACGTTTTCGAGACCGGACTGAATGAGCGTGATGCGATCACGGAGGATCTTGGCATACGCTTTGAACTCGCGGCTGCGCTGCAGTGCCTTCGAACGTGTATCATCGACGTTGATCCACTCGAGGAATCGCTGGAGCATCGTGCGCTTTCCTTTCGAGGGAGCGTCGACCGGCACCACGATGTAGAAGTTCTTCTGCATGATGTCCGCGATGTCGACGAGCTTCTCCATGAAGTCTGCGTAGTCGATGGTCTGGTCCTTCATGAGCGGGCTCGTCTGCGCCTCAGCTTTCACTTTGAGGTTCTGGATATACGGGTCGATGTTGAGGCGGGTCGAACGGATGAGGATCTGGATCGGGAAGATGATCGTGTTCACGAAAGCCTGATAACCGGCGATGATACCCTGCTGCTCGATTTCGCTTTTCAGGTTGAAGTTCAGCGAGTTCACTTTGAGCACGGCGCGGAGTCCTCCGTTTTTGAGGACCACCGTGTCTTCCTTGATTTCAGCGATGGGCAGATAGCGCTGCGTTGAGACGGAGAATGCCTTCTTTTTCTTCCGCACGGTACTGGGCACGGCTGCGCCCTGCCCTGTGTCGCCGATGTTGTCTTTGGATGCGGCCATAATCAGGAGTGGGGAGTATTGAGAATGCTTTCGTAGCGTCCGACGGAACGGACAGTGTCCACTGATTTCTCGGGATCGAGGCCGTCGGCTTGTACGCGTTCGCTTCGGACGGCGGTGGGTGCGGTGGTTTCTTCGATCATCGGAGAGTCTTCATGTTCGTGCATGCCGTGTTTCACATTGTCGGCGAGCTGTGTGCGGATGCCTTCGGTCGCTACGGGACTCGGATTGTCATGAGCGGTGAGATTGTTGAGGTCCTTCTGGCGCTTCTCGAGCTGACGCGTGATGTCGGCCAATTTATTAGCGTTGCTTTCGACTTTCTTGCTCGCTTCCACGATTTCTTTCGCGTGCTGCGTAGTGATGAGGTTGATACTGATGCCGGGGTACGGACTCCAGTATCGCTGTGACGGTTTGTTCATGCCTTCGATGCTCAGAAGGATAATGTGAAAGAGACTCAGGTCATTGATGCGGAAGAATGCAAATGCCGCGGCCACTGCGGCCGGCGTCCAGCATGCGCCGAGTGCGATGACATTCGTGACACCAGCTTTCTGAGCCGATGCGAAGATCGCGTAGCTGATACCGGCACCAATTCCCATGATGAGAAGATGTTTCAGTGTGATCGGACCGATGATGCGGTCCTCCACGTACACGTTCTGCGGGATTTTGACGGCTTCGATGGGCATGATGAGTGGGTAGCAGGTAGCAGTTAGCGGTTAGCGGGTAGCGGGTAGTTTTGGAGGGGGAAATCTTATTAGTATAGCAGAAACAAGCCAAGAACGCCAGATCGCTCCGGCGTTCCTGTGTAGTGGCTGTTTCACTACGCTGCCACCGACTTTCTCTCTTTCCTCTGCGGTTTCTGCGTGGTTGCATCGCCGTGCATGAGCATGAGTTCGTCCTTGTCGCGGCCGACGACCTTGATGGTGTCGCCCTTCTGGAACATGCCCTTGAGGATGCTTTCGGCGATCTGGTCCTCGAGCTTATCTTGGATCGTGCGGCGGACAGGACGTGCGCCGTACTCGGGGTCGAAGCCGAGGGTGCCGAGTATCTCGATGGCCTTGGCGTCGGTGACGAGTCCATAGCCCTGTTCTTTGAGGCGAGCACTGAGCTTATCGACATGGAGCTGGACGATCTTTCTGATGTCTTCCTGCGTCAGGGCATTGAAGACGATCGTGTGGTCGATGCGGTTGAGGAACTCTGGCTTGAAGTGATCTTTCAGTTCTCGGAGAACTTCCTGACGCTTCTCTTCGTAAATCTGTTCCTCGCGGCGGGCATCGTCACCCAGTTTGAAGCCAATTTTTCCGGCCTCTTTCGTGAGTTTGTCGGCACCGATGTTACTCGTCATGACGATGATGGTGTTTCTAAAGTCCACTATCTTGCCCTGACCGTCGGTGAGCTGTCCGTCCTCCATGATTTGGAGCAGGATGTTGAAGAATTCGGGGTGAGCCTTCTCGATTTCATCGAACAGCACGACGGAGTAGGGCTTGCGGCGCACGGATTCCGTGAGCTGTCCGCCTTCCTCGTAGCCGACGTAGCCGGCCGTGGTGCCCGTGAGTCTGGAGACGTTGTGGCGCTCCATGAACTCGGACATATCGATCTTGATGAGTGCGTCATCGCGTTGGAAAATCTCGGTCGCGAGCGCTTTGACGAGTTCGGTCTTACCGACACCCGTTGGCCCCATGAAGAGGAAGCTACCGATCGGGCGGCGTGCATCAGCGATGCCGACACGGCTGCGGCGGATGGCGCGGGACACTTTCTGAAGCGCGTCCTCCTGTCCGACGATGTGCTTACGGAGCACATTCTCGAGTGAATTGAGGCGCTTCGTTTCGGACTTCATGAGACGGCTCACCGGAATACCCGTCATGCGGGCGATGACGGCGTTGATGTCGTCTTCGTTGATCTCGACCGGCGTACGGATGTCGCCGTCTTCTTGGGAGAGCAGGATTTTTTTCTCTTCGACGAGATCTTCCTCTTCTTTACGAAGCTTCAAAGCATGCTGATATTTCTGTTCGCGGACTGCGAGTTGCTTCTTGGACTCAAGATCCTTGAGAGCCTGCTCGACTTCTTTCAGGCGAGGGGAGTGGTCGTCCTTGATGTGGATACTCTTTCCGGCGGCGGCTTCGTCGAGCACGTCGATGGCTTTGTCCGGAAGAAACCTCTCGGTGAGATAACGCTTACTGAGCTTCACGGCGGCTTCGATAGCGAGATTATCGATATGGAGCTTGTGGAAGCGCTCAAACGTACCTTTGAGACCTTGTAAGATCTTGATGGCGTCCTCGATGGAGGGTTCCTCGACCATGATCGACTGGAACCTGCGCTCGAGTGCGCGGTCCTTCTCGATACTCATGCGATACTCGTTGGTGGTCGTAGCGCCGATGACCTGAAGAGCCGAGCGACTGAGTGCCGGCTTCAGAATATTCGCGGCGTCCAAGGAACCTTCCGCGGAGCCGGAGCCGACCACAGTGTGAAGTTCGTCGATAAACAGGATGATTTCACCTTTGCTATCCGAGGCTTCCTTGATGATGTCATCGAAACGCTGTTCAAATTCACCTCGATACTTAGTACCGGCGACGATGGAACCCATGTTGAGCTGCAGCACGCGCTTGTTCTTGAGGCTCGGTGGCACGGTGCCGAGGACGATGCGCTGTGCGAGGCCCTCGACGATTGCGGTCTTACCGACACCGGATTCTCCGATGAGAACCGGATTATTTTTCGTTTTGCGGTTGAGAATGTGGACGAGGCGCTCGATTTCTTTGTCGCGTCCGATAATCGGATCCAACTTTTTCTCACTTGCTTTCTTCGTCATGTCGTCGCTGAAATAATCGAGTACGGGTGTCTTACTCTTCCCTTCAGCCTTACGGCGCTTGAGGCCCTCTGCCTCAGCTCCGGGTCCGCTCTGCATTCCTGACAGTGCGCCTTGGAGGCCGTGAAAGAACGATTCGAGCGACGTCTCAAGATTCTTATTCTGATTGCGGAAACTCGAAATCTGGCCGAACATTTCTTCAATATGTACTTTGAGATCGTCAGGATTGATCTGCATGCTCTCAAGAAGCATCGTCGCGGCGTTCTTACCGCTCGAGATCAATGCATAGAGAAGGTGCTCCGTGCCGATGTTGGCGTGACGGAACTTGTGAGCGATCATAACGCTCTGTTCGATGGCGGTGTTGAGCGAGAGCGAGAGTCCGTGTTTCACGTTCTGACCTTCGTCGTCGGCGTTCTTCTGCGCCTTGAGAAGTATGCGAATATTCTCGTGCGTGACACCAGCTCCGGTGAGGATCGAGAAGCCGAGTGACTTCGGAATACCGAGGAGCCCCAACAGCAAATGCTCGGATCCGATGTATTGCGATTTCATCGTCTTCGCTTCCTGCTCTGCGAGTTGCAGTGCAAGCTTCGCATTGGGCGTGAATCTATCGAAGGGATGCATAGAGAGTGTGGAAGAGAAGAGATTAGCACTCTCTCATGTCGAGTGCTAGAAAAATGTAGTGATCGTTAATCTTAACACGGCAACAGAGTCTGTGTGAACTGATTGGAATTGATATTTGTATGAACTAGATTTGAATGGACGAATGTTGAAAATAATTGACATAGGGCTACTTTCGGCGCCTGAGAAGATAGAAGTCCTGAACGAAGATCGTAATGACCGCAGTCGTGGGAACAGCGAGGATGATGCCGACGACTGGGTGCACGGTATCTGGGAAGCTTACGCCGACGAGCATGCCGAAGATAATGGCGATGGGGGAGAGTCCGACTGCGTGCTTCATGATGAGCGGAACTAAGAGATTATTCTCACAGAGCTGGATGACGTAGTACACGACCGCAACGACTGCGGCCCAGACGAAACCGTACTGCGAGAGTGCGATGATGACCGCCGGAAGCGCGCCGATGAGTGGGCCTGCGTACGGGATGAACTCGGTGAAGGCAGCAAGCAAAGCGAGTGTGTGTGCGTACGGCATGCCGAGGATCTTGAGGGCGACGAAGACGAGGATGCCGATGGCGAGACACAGTATCAGCTGGCCTCTAAACCACTGCGAGATTTTCAGGTAAATGGCTTCAGCTTTGGCGTCGTAGTATCCGCGGTACTCGCGTGGCATGACCGAGCGTAGGAAGTCTGAAATCTTCTCGCGCTCGAGCTGGATAAAGAATGCGAGGACCAAGATGAGTAAGAAGTTCACGAAGAAGTTAAACACTGATCCCGCCACCTGTACTGCGAGGCCGATCGAGAGCTGTGCAACACCTGACAGGTTCTGACCGAACTGGAAGAGGGCCGACGCACGGTCCTTGATGCCCATTTGCTGGAGGCCATCTTGGATCATGACCGTCAGTCGCTCGTTCATGCTTTCCGAGAGGAATGTGAATTCCACATGCGGATTGATGAGGAACGAGTCGGCGGAACTATTGATGTAGCGGGCGATATCCTGCAGCTGCGACGCGACGATGGGAATGAGAGATGCGAGCAGGAAGACCGCGACGGAGATGAAGACGAGGTACAGAAGCAGCACGGCAACACCGCGCGGCACGTGCCTGCGTTCGAGCCAACGGACGTTGGTATCGATGACAACCGAGATGAAGAACGCCAGGAAGAGAAGGATGAGCTTGTCTCGGAGGACGTACAGTACGAGCGCCGCTGCGATCACGAGAATGAGCGTCATCGTCGCCTTTGCCACGGTCCCGATAGAAAGATCGAGCTGGGTCACGGTTTTCGTTTTCTGCTCGGGAGGCAGGACGGTCTTCGTGAATTTGCTTTCCTCATGCTGCATCTTGGACTTCGCCTTCGTCCACAGAGACTGGGCTTTGGCGCTCAGGATCTGGATGGACTTGAACGAGTCGGCGGCGGAATTCTTCTTTGGCATGGGATTAGAGGGTAACGCTAGAAACAATTGTATCAATAATGACGTATGCGAGGAGTGAAACGGCAAGGCCGACCAAGGCCATCGTAATGCCTTTCTTGGCCTGATCCGAGCTTCCACCGGGGATAGCGGGGCCGACCATGTATCGAAATCCGTTGATCATGAGCATGATCAACGAAATAGACGCCGCCATCGCGATGACGACGAAGGTAAGATTGCTGACGTACTGCTGCGCACAAATCCAGCCGAGACCGGGAGCGCCGACGCCGCCGTTCGTGAAAATCTGCAAACATTCAGCCGTTCCAGGATCGAGACTGGACGGCTGGGCCATGGCGACCGGTATGAGAAAACGCAGTATATCGACCATGGAGCCAAGTATGCGCTTCCTCTTGGTTTAAAGTAAACATCGGAACACTCTAAAATCGCTGGCGGGACGGGTGAAAGATTGGGAGAATCCGGCTATACTGCACGGTCCCATGGCCTTTTCTTGGACTACCACTCGCCGGCCCATCGTCGCACTCGCCCCTATGGCGGGCGTCACGGATGCGTCGTATCGTCAGCTCATCAAGAAAGTTGCACCCGAAACGGTGGTCTATACCGAGTTTCTGAGCACGAACGCCATTTCGTACGGCGCTGCTCGAACCTTGAAGATGCTGGAGTTCGATCCCGCGATCGAGCGGCCGTTCATCGTGCAGATCTTCGGGTCCGATCCGCAGAAATTTCTCGAGGCGTGCAAAGTCATCGAGCAAGCTGGTGCCGACGGTATCGATATCAACATGGGTTGTCCGGCTGCCAAGATCGTCTCGTCGTGTTACGGATCAGCGCTCATGCGCAATCCCGAACTTGCGGCTGAACTTGTCGCCGCGGCGTGCAAAGCAGTCTCGATTCCGGTGAGCGTGAAGACTCGTCTCGGCTGGGACAGTCGCGAAAATCTCATTCCGTTCTGCAAAGCCTTAGTCGGTGCGGGCGCCAAAGCACTCTCTATTCACGGCCGCAGGTACTGCGACAAATTCACCGGAAAGGCAGACTGGGAGCCGATCTACGCGCTCAAGAAGGAAGTGAGTGTACCTGTCATCGGCAACGGCGACATTGCATCTGCTGACGACGCACTTCGTTTAATCGGCAACTTAGACGGCGTCATGGTCGGCCGTGCGACGTTCGGCAATCCGTGGTTGATGCATGAAATTCAGGAAGCGCTCACGACCGGAAAAATTCCCGAGAAGCGTGAGATGACCTCGGATGAAAAATTCGGCATCTTTCAGAAGCGTGTTCCGTTTATCTTAGATCACATCGATTTGTCCGTGAAATACAAAGGAGAGAAAAGGGGAGTCCTCGAGATGCGCAGGCATCTTGGGTCATACGTGAAAGGCTTCGACGGCGCGAAGGAGCTCAGGATGAAGCTGCTGACGCTGGAAAGTTTGGATGACGTGCGCGGCACACTGGCTGCTATTTAGGCTTTTCCATAGAACGACCGCAAATAGTGGCGGTTCTTGTTCATGCTTGCGTTTCGGGTTTCGATGACGCTTAAGAAGCTGAACTGGTAGGGGAGTGAGTAGCCCGGTTTTTCGAACACGAGTTCGTCGACCCCGACCGCTCCTAGGATCACGCCTTCATGGAACGGCGTGACGTCTTCCCTCTTGTTTCCGGTGCTCCACTCTACGCCAAGCGGATAGCCGAATTTCTTCTTGGCTTCGTCGAGTCTGATGAACTCACCGTGCTCCATGCCGCTCTCGGACTCGAACGATTTATCGTCGCGCATGAGCCACTTGGCGGTCGAGCGGCAATTGAGCGGAAGATCTGCCTCGGTTCCTAAAGGAGGTTCATGAATTTTCTGTGCGCCGATCATCGTGGCGATTTTCAGGAGAATGTCGGTGTCCGCAGCCACGACGATTCCTGACTTCCCCTCGCCGATTGTGATGGCGCCGGTCGTATGCAGCGAAACGTGATGGATACCGGTAGCCGTTTCGAATCGTACGGACAGCACGTCCTCCGGTATCAAAAAAGGAGACGGTTTCCCGTCCCCTTTGAGCGCTTTATTGACGGCAAAAGCCATTACAGCTCGATCTTGATACCGGGACCCATCGTGGGATTGATGCTGATCGAGAGGATGTACGATGCCTTGATGCCAGACGGCTGAGCTTCTTTCACCGCGGTGATGAGAGCCTGCAAGTTCTGGGTCAGTTTCTCAGGACCGAAGCTCACTTTGCCAAACGTTCCATGGATGATGGCCTGCTTGTCCATTTTGAACTCGATGCGTCCTTTACTGAGTTCCTCGATGACTTTGGCCGGCTTGTCGGACACCGTTCCCGACTTGGGGCTCGGCATGAGGCCTTTGGGTCCGAGGACTTTGGCGAGTTTACCGAGGTCCTTCATGAGTTGGGGCATCGCGACCGTGATATCAAAATCAAGCATGCCTCCTTCGATTTGCTTGATGAGATCGGCTGCACCGGCGTGTGTTGCTCCGGCTTTCTTGGCTTCATCGACGTAGTCGTCAGTGACGAATGCAGCGATGCGCACTTTCTTGCCCGTGCCGTGTGGCAGCGAAACAGTGCCGCGAACGAGCTGGTCGGACTGGGTCATGTCGGCGCCGATGCGGATGTGCACTTCAGCGGATCCATCAAACTTCGTGACTGCGACCTTCGTGAGAAGAGCGACGGCGTCAGCGAGCGGATACGCAGGCTTGTCGACGAGAGTTTTCTTTTCGCGATATTTCTTGCCGCCTTTGGAGACGACATTCGCTACGTGCTTGGTCTTGCTCATGTGGATTGGGGGAACGTGGTAGAAAGGGTCGCCCGAGCATAGTCAGAGGGCTCCCACGAGCGCGGAAAGTGTAAAGTCACAAGTGTAAAGTTACAAGTCAAAAGTCATAAGTCACAAGTACCTCTTTACTTATGACTTTAGTACGTATGACTTGTGACTGTAGCCTTTGCTTATTTGCCTTTTCTGATGCTAGTGGAGCGCTTAGCTGCCTTACGGTTCTTTGCGCTGATGTGCAGTGAGGCTGAGAGCATCATGGTGATACCGAGGAGCATCATCGTGACTGGCATTTGCCATCCGTCGGCGCGCTCCGTGATGAGGAAGCTCAACATGAGTGAGAGAGCCGCGACGAAAGCGATGAGTCCGCCGACCACTTCCACGGTGTGCGAGAAGACGAGACGGGGGATCATGGCAGATGCGGCGTCGACTTTCGTGAGTATCCGACTGACGTGGACCATGATGCCGATGCCCGTGACGAGCAGAAGAATCAGCGCAGAGAGGAGTGGGAATTCGGGGAGCGTGTCACCAACGATGCTGATCGTAAGCTGCACGACGCTCATGCTGAGAAGCACGAGACCGAACGTCTTCCACAAATAGCAGGAGATCGCTTTGGCGATGCCTTCCGGCTTGGCACCGGGGACCATCATGCTTGGAATGAAGAGTGCGACGTAGGCGACGACGATGACTACAAGCGCGTAGAGGAGAGTTGCGGGGTCGAACAGGCTGAAGTTGAATCCAGTCATGGTGAAGGTGAGGAAGTTAGCGCACAGCTTACCGCTTTATGGCGCCGCATGCCGCATCCCACAGCGAAAAAAGGCTTGCGCCGCCGCATGATCGGTTTCTTGATCGCGAGCGTTAGGCGGCCTTCGGAAGATCGTCTTCCACGATCAGCCCCATGTTTTTTGCGGTTCCAGCGATACTTTTCATCGCGGATTCGATCTTCGTGGTGTTGAGGTCGGGCATCTTCACCTGCGCAATCTCTTTGATCTGTGACATCTTGATCGTGCCAATTTTTTCTTTATTCGGCTTGCCGGAACCTTTTTCTTTGCCGATCTTCTGGAGGATGAGGTACGAAGCGGGGGACTGCTTGAGGATGAACGTAAAACTGCGATCCTCGTAGATCGTGATCTCAGCGGGGATCACCTGACCCATCTGGCCTTTCGTCTTATCGTTGAACTGGAGGCAGAACTGCTGAATGTTGATACCGGCCTGTCCGAGCACGGGACCGAGTGGCGGAGCCGGATTGGCCTGGCCACCTCTTGCCTGCACTTTGATGACTTTCATGATCTTTTTTGCCATAGCCGCTGCACTTTACTGATGTTTATCTGGGTAGTCAATTGTCTGAGAAGCGGGAGGAAATGCGGGTAGCGGGTAGCGAGTAGCGGGTAGTTAATGACTATAGAAAAAGGCAATTGGCCTTTTTTTCATTGCTACAAGCCAATTGCTACTGGCTAACAGCTACCCGCTAACTTCTACCCGCTACCTACAAACCATTCGTCATTTACTGAGTTCCGCCACAAGTTGCTCTAGGAGTTCATCGCCGTTTTCAGCGACGTGTAATTCATAGAGCCTATTCCTGATACGGAAGAAAACGATGCGTTCAGCACTCAATGCCGGATCAAGAAAGGAAAGGTAGTCCACGGGGGCACCGTTTGTGGGTGAACGAGTTTCATCCACGAGCTCCGTGACCTTGCCCGAGAATTGTTCCTGTAACGTCTGCTTCAAAGCGGCGAACAGGATTTTTACGTCGTCACTTTCGATCCACGAGAAAAGGAACGCGCGGTCGTTGTTCCTCAGCAACACCGATGTCTTCACTGTGGCTCGGTCAGGAACAGTGAGCAGAATGAAGCTGGCCTCGTTTGTCTCTTTGGAAACGAGCTGCAGTTTCGCGAGTACCGCATTCACGTCGATGCCTCCGGCCTTCTTCGTCGAGACTCCTTTCTTTACAACACTTGGTGTCGATGAGCTTGTCGCAGCTGGCGGAAGTGCTGGGGGTACTCCTTCTGATGACGCACTCGATGACACAGGAAAGGTGTTCGTGGATGACGAGCTCGATGAAGCCAGAACCTCCGGTGGGGGGATGATGGGATTCTCTTCCTGTAGTGCGATCATGTGTGGTTGCTCGCTTAGGACATAATCAGCACCCGCAAGTCCGACGCCGGTGAGCATGATGACGATGCCTGCAATAAGGACGTCGGTCCGCATATACGAGAGTGTATCAAAGACGGCTAGCGTGAGCGATACGTACTTCGGGCTTAGCCGAGTACGACCTTTGTGTCCGCGATAACGACACCTGTATTTCCCACGAGGACCGGATTTACGTCGATCTCGGTAATGCGGGGGCAATCGGAGAGCATGAGAGAGATTTTTCTGATGACATTGGAGAGGGCGTCGATATCGAGTGCTCCTTTGCCGCGCATGCCCGAGAGAAGCTTCCACGATTTCAGACTCGCGAGCATTTCGTACGATTCCTTCTCTCCGACCGGAGCAAGGCGGAATGATGTGTCTTTGAAAAGTTCGGTGTAGATGCCGCCGAGTCCGGCCATGACGAGTGGGCCGAACGACGGATCGTTGAGGCCACCGACGATGAACTCGTTGCCGATCGGAAGGAATTGCTGGAGAAGTACTCCCCGAATCGCGGCACCGGGAACATTTTTGGTGCACGCCTTTACGATCTCGTCATACGCTTTCTTCACGTCGTTCGGTGTTTTCAGATTCACGCGCACGCCGCCAACGTCAGTCTTGTGGATGATATCCGGTGAGCTCACTTTGGCGATGACGGGGTAACCGATGCTTTCGGCTATGCTCTGCGCTTCCGAGCCACTCGTCGCAACCGCTTGTTCGGGGACTACGAGGTCATACAGCGCGAAGAGTTCGGCTGCGATTTCTTCAGACAGGAGTCCGGTCCTCCCTTTCAAAAGCTGACGTGCCGCGGCCGCGCGGTCATCACCAGTGGCGTCGTCTTCGGCTGCGATGTCTTCATCTTCTTTGAGAAGTAACGAGAGTCCCCTCACTGCTTCTTCCGGAGTCTCGAAACTAGCGATCCCGTTCTGTCTGAGGATTGATCGTGCTTCTGCCACTTGGGCGCCGCCCATGAAACTCGTCGTCACCGGAAGCATCGACCGAGTCTTTTTTGCGGCCACGATGGCGCGTGCGATGTCGACGCACGGTGTCATGACTTGCGGTGTCAGGAGGATCGCGATGCCGTCGACATTCGGGTCGCTTGCGACTGCCGTGAGTGCCGCTTTGTATCTGTCGCCGAGTGCGTCACCAAGAACATCGACGGGGTTGGCGCTACTCGCTGCTGGCGGCAAAGCACTCTTGAGTGTGGTCACTGTTTTGTCGCTAAGCTCAGCCAAACGAATGCCGGCTGACTCCGCTGCGTCGGTTGCGAGCACGCCTGGTCCGCCGGCGTTCGTGATGATCGCGACGTTGCGACTAAGGAGAGGGGGAGACGAACGAAGAAGTGTGAGCAGAGCTAAAAATTCCTGCGTATTTTTGGCGCGGTGAATACCGGCTGCTTCACACGCCGCGTCGAGTCCGGCGGTGGAACCCGCGAGTGCCCCGGTGTGGGACGACACGGCTTTCGCTCCGCGCGCCGAGACGCCGGCCTTGATGAGAATGATCGGTTTCTTTTTTCCGATTCTCTTCGCTGTGTCTACAAACGATCGTCCGTCTTTGATGCTCTCGAGGTACAGGCCGATGACTTTCGTCTCCGGATCTTTTTCGCATACTTCCAAGAACGATACCTCGTCGAGGTCGGTTTTATTGCCGATGCTGGCGACAAAAGAAAAATGCAGATGCTGATGGGCTGCGGCATCGAGGAGCGCTACTGCCATCGCGCCGGATTGGCTGAGGAGAGCGACGTCTCCGGCTTTATCGGGTGTCGCTGCAAATGACGCATTGAGGCCAATCTTGGGCCTGAGGACACCGAGGCAGTTGGGCCCAACCATGCTCATCTCGTATTTCTCGCACGTTTTTTTCAGTTCTTCTTCGGCTGCGTGCCCTTCCTTCGTTCCGGTCTCACCGAATCCGGCTGAGATGACAACGATGGTCTTCACGTTCTTCTTGCCGCACTCTTCTGCAAGTGCGGGAACCGTAGCAGCCGGTGTCACGATCACGACCATGTCCGGATTTTCTGGAATATCGAACACAGAATGAAAGCAGGGGACTCCCAGAAGTTCATCATGTTTGGGGTTCACCGGAAAAATCTTTCCTTTGTAGCCGCTCTCGAGCAGGTTTTTTAGGATGTAGTGACCGAGTTTCTTCTCTTCGCCGCTTGCGCCGATGAGTGCGACAGATCTTGGTTCGAGCGTGAACATTTGGCTCATTGTATTCAATCTGTGCGGCAACTCATAATGCGGTTTTGTGAATTGTGCATCGGGTGTACTGACGTATACTTGCCGCATGGCTCTCGAACGAAAACAGCGCAAGCAAGAAGAGGAGGAGGTCACAGTGACCGCCAAGGACAGAGATGCCGAACAGGCCGACTCGACGCTGCGACCGGTACATTTGGATGAATACGTGGGACAATCGGAGATCAAAGAACACTTGAAAGTCTATCTGCATGCGGCGAAGAAGCGCTCCGAACCCTTAGGTCACACGATTCTTCACGGACCGCCGGGTCTGGGAAAGACAACGCTCGCCTACATTCTGGCTCGCGAAATGGGTGCGCAGGTGCGCGTGACATCCGGTCCGGCCATCGAGAAACCGGGAGATCTAGCGTCACTTCTCACGAATCTACAGGCTGGTGACGTGCTCTTCATTGATGAGATTCACCGCATGCGTCCGGCTATCGAGGAAGTACTCTACAGCGCGATGGAGGATTACGCGCTCGATCTTATGATTGGCAAAGGTCCGTCCGCGCGTTCGATGCGCATCGACCTTCAGCCATTTACGTTAGTCGGAGCGACGACGAAAGTCGGAGCGGTGAGCATGCCGCTTCGTGATCGCTTTATTCATAACTTCAAACTTTCTTTCTATAAACCTGAAGAGCTTCAGAAAATTGTCGCTCGTACGGCAAAAATCTTGGAGCTTGCTATCGACTCAGATGCGTCCAAGCTCATCGCACATGCGAGCCGAGCTACACCCCGAATTGCCAACCGTCTTGTTCGATCGATTCGTGATTTTGCTCAAGTCAATGAGGAAAAGACGGTGTCGCCGGCGCGTGTGAAGGCCACACTTGGCTTACTCGGTATCGACGATCGCGGACTCGATACGACTGATCGTTTGATCCTGCTCACCGTCATCGAAAAGTTTTCTGGTGGTCCAGTCGGACTCGGCTCTTTGTCCGCCGCACTCTCGGAAGATGAGGAGACGCTCGAAGATGTGTACGAACCGTATCTGATTCAGTGTGGATTTTTGCATCGCACGCCGAAGGGTCGCGCCGTCACGAAGCTTGCGTATGAATTACTGGGGATGGATGTGCCGGAGGGGAGCCAAACATTGTTCTAGCTTTTTCTACGTCATCGTGGCGATTGCTGCTCGAATATTTTTCTCGAATTCAGCGCGAGAAAACTTCTTTGCCTGCGCGAGTAGCAATTCTTTCGAATACTTTTTTTGTTCTATCTTCTTCATTGCTTCTTGCAGTGATTCCGGTGTGGGATCACTAAAAAATTCTCCGGTCTGACCATCGATCATCGTTTCGAGTGCGCCGCCGGATTTGAATGCGACAACCGGTGTACCGCATGCCATCGACTCGAGAGGAACCAAACCGAAATCTTCGTCGCCGGGGAAGATCGTCGCTTTTGCGTTCGCATACAAATCTTTAAGTTCCTCACCTTTTCTCCAGCCGTAGAACTCCACCGTTTTTCCGGCGATAGACTGCAACCTGCGCTTGTCAGGACCCTCGCCGACGATGATGAGGCTTTTCTTTAGCTCGTTGCAAGCGGCAATGGCGAGATCGATTCGCTTATATCGGACGAGTGATGAGACGAGGAGAAAATATGGCGAGTGGTTAGTGGGTAGCGGGTAGCGAGTAGTGTTAAACCAAAAATCATCGATCGGTGGATACACGACCTCGCTGTCCCTGCGCCAATACAGCTCAACTCGTCGTTGTACTGTTTTCGAGGCTGCAAGCAGTTTGTCCGGCCTATCTGCCACTTCGGCGTCCCAGACCCTGAGCGGATGGAACGTGCGCTGTAGGTACCATTTTTTGATTGGCCCCAAGAGCCCGTGTCCTGCTTCACGCTGCACGTCGTGCGTACGGTCCCACAGATAGCGGGCAGGGGAGTGGACGTAGCAGAGATGTTTTGGTGCTGAGTTCGTGATGATGCCATGGACGAACGCCGATGATGTACTGAGGACCAGATCGAACTCCGAAAAATCCCAGGCTTCCACTGCTTTTGGAAAGCGACGTAGGAAGAGGTGATGATTCGATCGAAGAGAAGTGGGTAGTGGGTAGTGGTTAGTGGTTAGTAGGGGATTCGGTCGGACTCGAGAAGCTGGAAACCAGTCACCGAGTTTCTTTTCGTCATACAGCAACGTGTAGATCGGAGCGTCGGGAAACATGTCCGCGAGAATGCGAAGCACGCGTTCGGCGCCGCCGCGCATTGTTAGTAACTCATGTACCAAGGCAATTTTCATGAGAACGTGAGGATGGAATCGCGGAGTGCCGGAAAGGTCGTATATCCCGCTGAAGCGTTGAGATGACCGCCTCCCGGAATCAGTGTGATGTCATGCTTGAGGTGTGTGCCGAGCTCCCGAGCATAGTCTTCGGAAAGGTACGGATCATCGCCACCGTGGATGATATAGAGCGAGCCGGCGTTCTCACGGATTGCTTCCCAGTCATACGGATCTTCGGTGAAGGTTATCATGAGTGGCGCGAATTTGTTCTGAGGAGTTTTCCATACCGGACTCACGAGAAAAGTCGCACACACTTTCGTGGTCGATCTTTCAAGCAGTCTGAGCGCGAATGCGGCACCGAGACTATGGCCGACGAGAATCGTTTCGCTCGAAATCCGATGCGTGGCCGCAGCATGATCAAGCCATGCGTCGAGCATCGGAGCATTGGCGTCGGGAAAATCAGGCACGATCGTTTCAATCCCTTTTTGTTCCAATTCCGTTTTCATCCAAGGAAACCAGTTTTCCTGCGCATTCCCGCCGATGCCGTGGATGATGAGGACGGTCATGGGCTCATTGTACACTCGGCACTTCATCATGCTTATTCTTTGGGCTGAAGATTGATCAAGACTGAGGCTGCGGTCACTTCGTCACATTCACCGGTAGTCTCCCGCCCCTTCAGTGCGCAAAGTGTGCACATTCCCTACTTCAATGACGCCTCTCAAACCATCGTCGTCCGATGATGAAGATTCCTCAGAAGGGGACCGTGAAGATTCCTTCGACCGCTGCCGTTCGCGGCATGACTTCAGGGGTTGTCGGACTAATCTCCAGGTTCTCGACAGCGTTCTGGTCACAAAAAAGCATCTGCTGGGTGATATGTCCAGACTCAGGGTCTTTGCGGTGGGGGACGGTGAGGGCGGGCAGGCGTTGCGATCGAATAACACCTAGCCCTTCAGTATTGGAGCTTTTTACGGCATACTTTCGGCGACCGCTCTTTTTACTTTGCAGTTTTTCCGTGGGTCGGTAGCTCAGCTGGTAGAGCAGTGCCCTTTTAAGGCATTGGCCGAGGGTTCAAATCCCTCCCGACCCACCATGATCTGTACCCCATAAAAGACTAGGCACAGAATTACACAGTGCTAAAGTCATCTCCATTTTGATTTTTCTGTGGCCTATCCATCTTTAGATAAAGTTCCGGCAGATATGCTACGCAGCTTGCAATCTGATGTGGAAGGAACGCCGTTTGAAGTCCTCCTACAAAACAAGCCAATCAGACCGCAATATTTCCATGCATTGGTCATGGCTTTAACGAATTCTAAAAGAATAAGTCCACAGAAACGCCGAGTATTTGTGGAGAGATACAATCTCGATGGAAAAGGGTATAGAACGTTCAAGGAAATCGGAGATGGGTTGAGCCTGAGTCTCAATCACATGCGTAATGAAGTACATACGGCGATTCGACAGATGCTCCAATGCCTAGAGACGCTCAAGCACGATAAAGATTTATCCATACTTGGTGATAAATACAAAGTGGAAGAACCAACTGATTCAATCAGCGTTGTACCTCAAGCCGCTGAGTAAGCGACACCAAAAAGTTCTTCCGTGTAGTGTGCCCCGCGTAGCGCGAAGTAGCCCATCCCCCTCACTCTGCTTATACGTATATCTGCTCTTTTCTGCTATAATAATCCGAGATGTTTCCCTTCACACACAAACCGGCGACGCTGCTTGGTGTTAGTAACAGTGAACGGCAGGAGGCCATAGAACATCTGGTCGATGCGACGGCGCTGCGGCATGGCTATTATCTGCTGCTGACGCTTTCGGTCATCATCGTCACGCTCGGGCTCCTTATCGATAATACGCCCATCGTCATCGGAGGCATGGTCATCGCGCCTGTGCTCACTCCCATTCTTCTCCTCGCGGTCGGCATCGCCTCGCACAGTGTCCGCGCTATCTCGCATGCGTCCATCGTTCTCCTGACCTCGATGATCATCGTGCTTTCGTTGTCTCTGCTGCTCACGTGGATCGTTGCATACGCCACACCCGTCACTCCTGTCATTCCCGAGCAAACGAATCCGATCATGTACTTCGTCATCGCATTTTGCTCCGGCATCGTGGCCGGCTTCGCTTGGGTGAAGAAAGACCTAGCCGCCACCATCTCTGGTATTGCCATCGCCGTTTCGCTCTTACCGCCGCTCTGTATCACCGGCATCGGTTTGGCCGTCGGTAATGATGAGGTTGCATTGCGCTCCATGACGGTCTTCATGACGAACGTCTTCGGCATTCTGTTTGCCGCAGTCCTTACATTCGTGTTGCTCGGCTTCATGCGATTCACGACCGTAGCGGAGAAAACCATGAAAAAAGAAGAGAAGGCCGAGGAAGCGGAGGCG
Organism: Candidatus Peribacteraceae bacterium; assembly: GCA_018062585.1. Taxonomy (GTDB): domain Bacteria; phylum Patescibacteriota; class Gracilibacteria; order Peribacterales; family Peribacteraceae; genus JAGORY01. The sequence continues at coordinate 39,067 of JAGORY010000002.1, forward strand.
GCGTAACGTACACGGAAGATTATTTCCTGCGTTTATGAAACCGTAAGAAAAGTATGGAGTGTGCGTCATCACACGCATATCACTTCACCACTTTCTCATGCGTAAGCTTCTGATAGCCATCGTCATCGCTGTTGTTTTCGGCGGAGGATGGGGACTCCTGTATTTGATACTTGGCTAACCAACGCTGAGACGATGGCAGAAGTCTGCACGCGAGAACGAAAGATTAGTGGCCTTGAATCCTCACATTCTTCTCCTCGATAATTTTTCTGAAATTCTCGTTCGTCGTTGCCCATTCAACGATATCCACTTTCATCGGAAGCAGGGATGCACTGAATGCGTTTTGTAGCTCGGCAAATGTGTGAGTAGTAAGCGAGGACTCGTTCATAATGACCAGATCGATGTCTGATGTCGTCTTGGCTTTTCCATGAACTCGAGAACCGAATACTGCGACTGTTTGATCTGGAATGAATCGTCGGAGAATTCTCACAACGATATCCATATGCTCCGGCGTGAGATCAATGGGAGAATTTTTCAAGTGCTGAGAGGAGTTGTTGGACATCAGGAAGGAATTTCTTAGCACTTGCGTAGACCGTCATCGCAACGGATGCATCGTACGTGTGAGATGTTTTATTGCGTTCCGTTCGGTAGTCAAACCAACGTTCGATGTTTGTTATGAGGCCTCTTTCGGCAGCAGTTCGTAGCACATCATTCCATGCCATCGTGTCCACTTTTTCATCAAACTGTGTTTCCAATGTGCGTTTGATCATTTTCTGCGCAAGCTCGTAGCAATATTCGAACCGTTGGATGACGCCGTCTCTTACGATTTCTTTCGCTGGTTCGGCTTCGGCAAACTCGATGCCCTGTTCAAGCTGCAGCACAGCATTGTGTAGCGAAGAAATGTCCAAACGTACGATCATAACTGGTCAGGTAAACGGCCACAGTATAGCATATCGTTTCGCATGATCGACAGTCACTGCCATCTCACGGCTCCGGAGTTTTCCGCTGATGTTTCCGATGTCATTGCTCGCGCAAAAGCTGGCGGTGTTTCGACGCTTGTCACGATCTCCGATGAGATGTCCGATCTTCCGAAATGCCGTGCACTCGCCGAGAAGCATGACAACATCTACTTCACCGTCGGAACTCATCCGCATCACGCCAAAGATTTCGATATCGCGCGTGATATCGCTCTCCTGCGTGAAGCGGCGAAGCATCCGAAGTGCAAAGGCATAGGCGAGATAGGATTGGATTATCACTACATGAATAGCCCAAAAGATATTCAGCAAAGAGTTTTCGAATCGCAGCTTCAGCTCGCCAGAGAACTAAGTCTCCCCGCCGTGGTGCATTGCCGTGAAGCGGTCGAAGACGTGTGGACGATCGTGAACCATGTGAAGCCCGAAAAGCTCGTCATCCATTGTTGCACCGAGAAATGGCAGGACGTGGAACGGTTCGTGAAGGCGGGGTACTTGCTGTCGTTTACCGGCATCGTCACGTATCCGAAAGCGAGCGACATCCGCGAGACTGTGAAGCAGTGTCCGCTCGATCGCATGATGGTGGAGACTGATGCGCCGTTTCTCTCGCCCGTACCCTATAGGGGCAAGCGGAATGAACCTGCGTATGTTATTGAGGTAGCGAAAACGATTGCCCAGATCAAAGGGCTTACTCTCGATGATGTTAATCGAGGGACGACTCAGGTTGCTCGAGATTTCTTTCAGTGGTAGATATTGTATTCCTAAATAAATGATATCTTATAAATAATCTTACCATTGACGGAATTAGTTTCTCATATTGTCCTGTGGTTAGATTTGTATGCGAACCGATGCGTATGTCTTCTGGATCACTATCATTGAGACTTAACGTTGCGATTACACTATTGTTTTCATGCGCGAGTATTCGAAAGGGACATGAAATATTAGGATCAAACAAAAGGACAAAAGACACTTTCTCCCTTGTGACTATATTATGTTGTTCAGGCTGGTAATTTACCGGAGGAGTCATATCATGCTGACTCCATCGAACTGGATCAAGATCGAGCATCAATTCTTGAAGTTCTGGGAAGCTAGTTCTAATTTCCATACACCATATTTAGTTCGCTTTGTCTGAATTTTTCAAGTAAATGATTATTGGTAACGTCAAACACGGTACAATGCTGCGGTAATTTTACCGTGCGCCCGTAGCTCAATGGATAGAGTGTCTCCCTCCGAAGGAGAAGGTTGTGGGTTCGACCCCCGCCGGGCGCACCATCTCCTATCCTATGCCATCCGTTTCTTCATCAGCTTTCGAAGATCTTCGTGCACACGCGAACCCTACGAAGGCCGCATTTTTCCCTCGTTTCTTCAAAGCCGGAAAAGGCGAGTACGCCGAGGGCGACGTGTTTCTGGGAGTATCGGTTCCGGAGATCAGGCTGATCGCTCAAAAACACAAAGCTCTGTCACTGACTGAGATCAAGGCATTGCTTGCGGACAAGCATCACGAGGCGCGGCTTCTGGCACTCATCATTCTCACGAAGCAGTACGCGAAAGGGAATGAACGGACGAAAGCGGCGATCGTGAAATTCTATCTCTCGCAGTTTCAGAGGATCAATAACTGGGACCTCGTCGACACTAGCGCCTCTCAGATTTTGGGCGCGCATCTTCTTTCTCGAAATCGCGACATGCTTGTGACCTTCGCGAAGAGCAGGCATCTTTGGACACAGCGCATCGCCATCATCACTACCCACGCGTTTATCAGAGCTGGAGAATATAGAGACACGCTCCGGATTTCCGAGATATTCCTGACCCACAAGCACGATCTTATACACAAAGCTGCGGGCTGGATGCTGCGCGAAGTCGGCAAGCGCGATATCGATGTTCTACGATCTTTTCTCGACCGCCATGCTCCCGTCATGCCTCGGACGATGCTTCGTTATGCCATCGAAAAAATGGCCACCGCGGAACGTCGAAAGTATATGGATGCCCGCACGTCCTGATTTTTTGCCTTCGGACTACCCAAGTCGGCTGTTTTTCCCTATGCTGCCGCCTCACAACCTCACTTTTTATGGATCACGGCGACGTCCTCCTCCGGTTTGATAAGGTCAGCTTCAGCTATGACCACAAAAAACCGATCCTCAATGAGGCCAGTTTCTCGGTACGCGAGAACGCCAAGCTCACAATCGTCGGTCAGAACGGCGCTGGAAAAAGTACCATCTTCAAGCTCATTACTGGTGATCTGAAACCGCAAGGAGGGCAGATTCACATCAAGAAAGGAGCGACGATCGGTATAGCTCGGCAGGTGATTCATGCGTCTGAGCTCGATAAAACGGTCGAAGAATTTTTTGCTGGTGCGTTCACCGACAAGAAGTACGATCTCGAGCGCGACATCAAGCGCGTCCTTGAGATCGTGCACTTCACGGTGAAGCACGATAAGAAACTCAAGGATCTTTCCGGCGGTCAGAAGGCCCGCTTGCTTCTGGCGTACGCCATCATTCAGGAGCCGGACATTCTGCTTCTCGATGAGCCGACGAATAACCTCGATACGCAGGGCATCGATCATCTCACCGGATTTCTCATCGGTTACGAGAAGACGTGCATCG
>JAGORY010000087.1 GCA_018062585.1 Candidatus Peribacteraceae bacterium
TTCTGTTTCTTTTTCGAACAACACAACAGTTGATACGATGCATGGCTTACTGATGCCCGTTTGCAGTCGCAACATAGAATTGAATGCAACGCATCAGCTTTCCAGTTGTTCAAACGCTTAACATGTTGCTACTCTCCTGTCTCATGGTTCGATACCACTCACCATGATTCGATTTCACTCATCATAAATACATGGCCAAAGATATCATCCATGTTCTGCAGGCAGTCGGTTTGGACAGCAAGCAATCCCAGCTCTACGTCGCTGGTTTACAGCTCGGGACAGCGCCGGCGTCGGACTATGCCAAAGCTACCGGCCTCAACCGCATTACATCCTATAACTTGCTTGAGGAGTTGGTGCACAAGGGATACTTCACGGTGGTCCGCAAAGTCCGAGCTAAGTGGTACGCTCCGGTGGCACCCGAATATGTGGCTCTGGAAGCCAGAAAGAGCGCCGAGGCCTTGGAGCGTGTGCTCCCCGAGCTCCGGTCGCTCCAAGGCGCCAAGTACCGTAAGCCCCGCGTCCGCTTCTTCGAGGGGTGGGACGGAGTCCGTCACGTCTATGAAGATACGCTGACGACCGAGACTGAACTCCTCAACTTCGCAAACTCTTCTGTCATTCGCACGTTCTGGCCGTACTACGATACGCAGTACGTCGATGAGCGGGTGAAGCGCGGCATTAGGCTTCGGGGTATCTCTCCGGATGATCAGGCTGGCAAGCGTGTGCATGGTGAGGATCAGGAAAAACTTCGCGAGATCCGTCTCGTGCCCGCTCGTGACTTCGATTTCACAAACGAGATTAACATCTACGACCATAAGGTCGCCATCTGTTCATTCGACTCCGGGCTCCGAGGCGACAAAGATGTTTTCGGCGTCATCATCGAAAGTAAAGAGGTGGCCGAAACCCAACGTCAGATTTTTGAAATGGCGTGGAGATATGCGGCCATGACGAACCCCAAACAGAAGGACCACGGGAAGCCGGGTCATTTCAGGCGAAGGTTCATCGCCTAACCTTTGCGAAGGCAAACAGGGATTGATAAAAATGGGTTTCTTTGGTAGAATATGAGGAAAACTCAACACCAACAATGCCCACACACACAGTCGATTCCATTCGAATTTCAAGTAGTCTGGCCGTCAGGCAGCTACTTTCCGAGGATATCATCGGGGAAATTCCGCATACGGATCAGCTTTCCTTCTCCGTGTTTCATTCGGCTTTCGCATCCGAGACGCCCGTGCGTATCATGGCTTTCGGAGGCGCAGCCCGCGAATTTCCGTTCCTGAAAACATCCATGGTTCTCACAGCAATGGTCACGATGTATGCGTTGCAGTTCTTGTACCCGGTCACCCCGACCGACGTTGTTGCTTCCAATCAGGAAGTTGCCATGTTCGCGCCTGCCGGCTGGAAAGTATCAAATTATCCGGCATTACTTCCTGCGGAGCAGCGACGGTTTGATCGAGTTGAACGATTGCATTCGGCCGCCGAGGATGCAGCGAATGCTTCCGCATCATCCGAAGATACGGAGTCATCTGTGGCATCCCAGTCTACTGAGTCATCTGCGGCCTCCGAGGAGCAGTCTTCTGCATCAAGTGAAGCCAGTTCTTCTGTTGCTCCTGAAGTAATCATTCGTGGTGATAACAAGAGAGGAGTGTTCCTCACCGCCGGTAGTGTCGCCCGCGAACAGTTCTTCAATGAGACTGTCGAGAAATTACTTGCGTCTGGAGGTGACACCATTGTTATGGATGTGAAAGGCGGAGGTGCACTCTTTCATTCTGCCGCCCCGATGGCAAAGGAGCTCGCTTTGGTCCGAGATCTCTACGATCTCCCTGCGATCATCGAGAAGCTCCATGAGAAGAACATCTACGTCATCGGACGCTTTGTCGCCATCAAGGACGAGGCCTACGTGCAGAAAAAACCTGATACCCGCATCAAGCACCCCGTGACGGGCAAAGTTCTGAACCAGACCTGGATCGACCCCGCGAACGACGAAGCCATCCAGTACAACATGGAAATCATGTGCGAAATCGCCGCCGCAGGCATCGATGAGATCAACTTGGACTACATCCGCTTCTCCACCGCTGAGTTCGGCGCACTCGGCGTCTTCACCGGCGAGCAGAAAGCGGACCGCGTCGAGAAATTTATCAAAGCCTCCCGCGACACCATCGACCGTTGTGGACCGAAGACGAAGCTCGGTCTTTCCACGTACGCCATCCTCGGCTGGAATTACGACGCCAACGTTCGCACCCTCGGTCAGGACGTCGTTCGGTTCGCGCCTTTGGTCGACATCATCTCACCGATGGCATACCCCGCCACGTTCACGTCTGCAGGCTATTATATTCCCGGCAAAAACCCAGGCCCTCGCATGTACTGGCTCGTGTATCGCACGCTCACGGGTTACGCCGAACTTCTTGGACCTGAAGAGAGTAAGAAGATCCGTCCGTGGATTCAGGGTTACGGAGTCGTCAACAAGGACATGTCGGACCAGATGCGTGCCGTGTACGACGCCGGATTCTGTGGATTTCAAGTGTGGAATGCAGGGAATAACTACGGACCGACGTATGTTGGACTCACCAATGACGTAAATCGTCCGGACAGGTGCATCGATCCGCCGCTTCTGTAAGCGATCCATCAGCGCGATTGCCGCGTGACGTAGACTTCTTGTAGGCTGCCTTCGTGAAGCAGTACTTGGACCTCCTACGGCACGTACAGGACCACGGCGTCACAAAAGACGACCGCACGGGTACCGGAACACTCTCGGTTTTTGGCTATCAGATGCGCTTTGATCTGAATGCCGGCTTTCCGCTGCTCACGACCAAGAAGCTCCACACGAGGTCGATCTTTCATGAGCTTTTGTGGTTCCTGAAGGGCGAGACGAACATCCAGTATTTGAAGGACAACGGGGTCACGATCTGGGACGAGTGGGCAACGGAGGAGCAGTGCGCTCGTTTTGGTCGGAAAGCTGGGGATATGGGTCCGATCTACGGGCATCAGTGGCGGAATTTCGGTGCAACGAAAAAT
>JAGORY010000088.1 GCA_018062585.1 Candidatus Peribacteraceae bacterium
TTGTGTCGGATGTTCATATCGAAGACCAAGACGCCACCACGGGGGAGGGAATGCTCTCGATGAACGTTGCAGCAAGTGGTTCGTGGCGCTCGATGACGCACCTTCTCACACTTCTTGATGCACTCCCGTTCCAAAGCAAGCTCGAATCCGCAACACTAACGCTTGCAGATGCCGACAGTGATGACGCTGGGGTCCGATGGTCGTTCAGGGGACTTCTCAAGGTTTCATTGCGACACTAAACGATATGAAAAAACGACTCATCCCTCATCTCAATCTTGACCCTCGCCACATGCATGTGGGTCTTTCGAGCGCGTGGATCACCGGGGTCACTGTTGCCCTTGTTGGTACGGTGGTCGTTGCCCTTGCTGCGGTTGTGCTTTTCCTTGGCGTATTTGATGCAGACATCGCACCAGCTGACGCCTCGTCAGATGTCGAAAGCATCAGTCGTGATGACTTGTCGAACTCCATTAGGATTATTGATGCTCGGCAGAGCGATTTTGAAAGACTCAAGGTCGCTCCGCCAACACTCCCTGACCCATCGAGATAGGTGTGGTAAGCTACGCGCGAAACCCCCTTGTAGCTCAAAGGATAGAGCAGCGCTCTTCTAAGGCGTTGATGTAGGTTCGATTCCTACCGAGGGGATAAAAACAAAGGAGCGGGGTCCGCCAGGACTCCGCGACTTTTGTTTTATACCAGTCGGAGGAGGAGAAGGCCGGAGCCCCGCAGAGCGGGGCGAGGCGGGGTCGCGGAAATTTCCAGCAGGAAATTATCCGTGACCGATTCCTACCGAGGGGATATACAACGAACGTCCCCCGCAACCAAGTTTCTGGTTGCGGGGGTGGGGGTTCAGAAGAGACTCTGAAGTGCCGTCTCGAACTGTCTGTAAGCGGACTCGAACTCAAATCCGTTGTTGTCGATGTTGTCGCGGTTGAGGATGATCGCGTGGGCGATCTGCGGTCCCTCGGCGATCTCGACCTTTGCCTCCGTGATACGGCGCTCGACGTAGTACTCCGTCATGTTGTCGCGTGCGTGCAAGCGACGTCTGAGGGTGTTGAGGTCGGGCGGCATCACCATGATGAAGAGGGCGTGGGGGTATCGCTCACGGATTTGCAGAGCGCCTCGGCGTTCGATCTCGAGGATGGTATCGCCACCGTCGAGGGAAGCCAGCGCTGTTCCGTAGCAGTTACCTGCGTACTCTGCCCACTCAGCAAAAGCTCCTTGTTCGACCATCGACATGAAGGTGTCCCGGTCGGTGAATCTGTAGTCAGCTCCGTCAACTTCTCCCGGTCTGGGCGGGCGAGACGTGAACGAAACTGAGAGTCGGAACATTTCCGGGTATCGTTTCCGGAACGTCCGGATCAGACGACCTTTCCCTCCAGCGGAGGGGCCGAACACGACGACGAGGCGATTCTTCGGTAGACGAGTTCCCATAGCGGTGGCCCTCCTTGAGCCGAGAGTGGGGGGTGTTCAAATCCGCAGGTACGATACGCTTCTGCTTACAGGTGCGCAACCTTTGGCGTGGTTTTCTTTTCTATATTCCGACAGAGTGAACTGCTTCCTCAAGCTGTTTGTAGGCACGGTCAAAACCGTCTTGTCCGGTTTCGTTGAGGATGACCACGTTCGCAATTTTTGGGCCGACCTCGAGTTCGGAGACGGCTTTTGTGAGACGCTTCTGAACTTTTTCTTCGGGGAGATCTGGTTCTCGTCGTCGGATTCTTCGCTCAAGCTCCTCAAGTGATGGTGCGGTGATGAAAAAGATTGGAATGTCAGGTATTTCTTTTCGGACTTGTTCGGCGCCGTTTGTTTCTATTTCTATGATTGTCGTCATCCCTTCGATACATTCAGACCGGGGAGTGCCGTAGTAATCTCCAAAATGTTCGTCGTATTCCAAGAATTCTCCGCGAGCGATGGAGGCTTCAAACTCTTCGCGTGTCTTGTACGTGTATGCACCCCTGTCTTCGACCCGTGGAGCGCGTGTCGTCCACGAAACTGCGAGGTGAAATTCGGGATGTTCTTCACGTAACTTGCGGAGGAGGCTTCCTTTTCCACTGCCGGAGGGTCCAACGACGATAAACGCTGAGAATGGCATGGGCCGAGTATATCGTGGTGACAATTTGAGTCAAAGCCATAAATGAAGTATTCTGGCTCCACGGGCGCTTAGCTCAGTTGGTAGAGCAACTCTTTTACACAGAGAAGGTCAGGGGTTCGAATCCCTTAGCGCCCACAACGGTATGAATATCCCCATCCTCTTCGAGAACGACGAGCTCGTGCTCATTGATAAGCCTGCAGGGGTGATGGTTCATGGTGACGGTAAGAGCAAAGAGCCGACCATTGCGGACTGGTTCGCTAAAACGTACCCAGCCAGCAAAGACGTGGGGGAGCCGGCAGAACAGGCTGACGGAAAAATGCTTCCACGTCCAGGTATCGTTCACCGTCTCGATGCAGACACGTCGGGTGTGCTTGTGCTCGCAAAGACGGATGAAGCGTACGCATATCTCAAAGAACAATTTCAGGAACGTAAAATGAAAAAGGTCTATGTGGCGTTCGTTTATGGAAGCGTTCGCAATGATCGCGGCATCATTAATCGTCCCATCGGCAAGAGCCGTCGCGATCCACGTTTGCGTACTGCTATGCGTGGTGCTCGTGGTGTTATGCGTGACGCTATCACGCACTTTCGCGTCATCACACGCGGCGAGGGTGTGACACAACTCGAGCTTCGTCCCAAGACCGGCCGCACGCACCAGATTCGAGTGCACATGCAATCGATGAATCATCCCGTGGTCTCTGATCCGCTCTACGCTCCAACCAAAGAACCAATGCTCGGTTTCGAACGTCTTGCACTTCACGCCAAGTCGCTCGCGTTTACGACCCCGACAGGGGAGGAGCTCCTCATTGAAGCTCCATTTCCAGAGGACTTCGTCCAAGCCGAACACCTCATCAAGGAAAAGGCCTAAATCTTGCCAGTAAACCCAAGAAATGCTAGAGTGGGCTCTCTAATAT
>JAGORY010000036.1 GCA_018062585.1 Candidatus Peribacteraceae bacterium
GGGGCACTCAAAGTGATCGGATCAATTACCATCGCAGGCCTCGCCGAATTCTTCGGTGATGTGCATATTTATGGCGAACTCATGCTCAGTAACCGTCAGGCAGGATTTGCAGTCATCCCCAAGACGGGCACCTCGGTCACCGTTCACTGGGACCCGCCGATGACCGGCACTCCGGTTGTCACCGCTACTCCGGACACCCCGGTCCTCTACGCCGTCACGAAAGTGAGCGCCACTGGGTTCACGATCCGCATCGCCGGCACGGCCGATGAGCAGATCATGTTCTCGTACATCGCTCTCTCCGCCGATGCACCGCTGACGGCCATGGGTGCGGGAAAAACTCCTGTCGTTGCGACTCCGTTCCCCGTGAACGAATTGGGTCAGCCTGTTTCGTTTGATCCGATCTGGAACGGCTGTATCCAAGGTCGCGCGGTCCTCGATGCCGACGGCCAGCCGTATAGTTGCGCCCGCTACCGCGAAGATTTCACGTGGCAGCATCCGGATCTCGGTATCTCGTTTATCTACAATCCGAACCACGAACCACCGATTCTGACCCTGCCGGAGGGGTATGTCGTAACGGTCATTGTGTCTTCGGACTCCACTCCTGATAATTCTGAGCCTGCTCCGGAATCACCTCCAGACGAACCTGTGACCGAGCCTGAGGAGACTCCACCCGACGATACCGACACTCCTCCCGACTCGACTACTGACGATACCGACACTCCTCCCGACTCGACTACTAACGATACCGAATCACCTCCAGACACGACCTCTGACAATACGGAACCTGCTACCGATGCATCTCCGCCATCATCAGAGACTGAGCCTGCTGCAAGCGGTGAAAAATCCGGTTCTTCCGTGGAGGCAATTCCCGTTACGGAATCTGCTGATCCGGCACCGCCACCGACGGAGTAACGCTACCCACTCGGACCCAATGGCCGTCTTTTTTTCTGAAATCGATTTTTTCACCACTGACAAAAGATTGTCCGTGCCACTCCCGCACTTCCACGTGGATACGATCATCGTCGATCGTAATGAGGTTATAGCTGTTCGGTTGACTCCGAAGGCGGCTCGAAATCGCGGTGCCTGCTTGGACGTGGACGATGGATCGCGTGAGAAAGGCGTGGCTCGTACGGAGATCTTCGGCGTGCGCGCGGTGGAAATGGCCTGAGAGAATAAGATCGACATCGCACTTTTCAAAACAACGGAGCGCTTCATCCGCTCCTCCGACAATCTTGCGGTATTTTTTTACTGCCGCAGGTCTTACGAAAGGGTGATGCGTGACGATGACTCGGAGCGTCGTTTGCGGCATGCTCGTGAGCACGGCCTCGGTGTTCTTCAATTGTTTCTGAGAGATTTTGCCGCTCTCGAGCACCATGGACCGTGCCGTATTCACACCGAGTACCGTGATTTCATTATCGACGTAGAGCGGACTCAGGTGCGCCGAAATGTAGAACTTGTAGCGATGCAGTGGCAACAAAAATCTGCGCGTGACATCGAAGAGCGGGATGTCGTGGTTACCCGGAACGACGATGTACGGTGCGGGTAGGCGAGCCAAATACGCTCGAGCCCTCCGAAACTGTCTGTCGAGCGCACGTTGCGTCAGGTCGCCGCTGATAGCGATGAGCGACGGAGCCATTTCCCTAAGATCAAGCATCAACGCTTCATCTGCGAATCGTTCCACTCGGCCGAAATGCAGATCTGAAATATGGGCGATGGTCCTCATGTGCCCAGTATTCTACGCCTGTTTTCTCTGTTGTTGTTCGGTGGCTAGCAGCAGCTTCTTGGCGAGTATTCCTGCGCTGAATCCTCCGAGTCCGCCGTTACTGCCGACAACACGATGACACGGGACAACGATAAGTAGCGGATTGTTGCCGCACGCACTACCAACTGCGCGGACGGCCTTGGGCCTACCGATGTCTTTCGCGATCTCGGCGTACGTTGTTGTTTTCCCAGAGGGAATGCGGCTCATCGCTTTCCAGACGCTCTTCTGGAACGCAGTTCCTTCGGCGCGAAGCGGTACTGAAAATTCGGTCATCTGTCCTGCAAAATAACGTTCGATGTCGAGGGCACAGCGTTTCGTCAGTGCATCGGCAGAGGATTTCAGCTTCTTCTTTGCGGCATGTACGCCGGTGATGCTCGTGCCGTCCGACGTGATCTTCAGTGTGCCGATGGGGGAGGAAACGTACTGCGTAGTCACAACCTGATCGTATCTGATTTTTCCTCAGCGTGAAGCCGGAATCTCGGGATATGTAGTCTGGAAGTTGACGAACGCTTTCTTTGGTTTAGCATTCTCCCGTCATGAAGCGCCACGTCTCTATCATCCAGATTTCCATTATTACCGCTCTGTTGCGGGGATAGGGTCGTACATGCACGATTCCTGATCTCCCGCACGGGGGATTTTTTTTATCTTTTTTCTTCTCACTCCCATGTCCGCCGCCGATAAAGTACGAACAATCGATCTCGAAGGCTCCCCGCCGTGCAAACTTCATGTGCCCAATGGGGCAGACAGTCGCTGGATCGCCGAGGCAGTGGAAAAAAGGAGTGAGGTAGTACGAAAGCTCGTCGACGAAATGTGTGCCGGACGGAACGTGATCGAAGTTGAAACCCATGGTCCGGGCGTTGCGTTGCCCGTGGAATACCACGTGGGGTCTCGCGGAAACGTCTCCGGATTGACTGGCATCACATTTCACTTCCCCCAAGAGGAGGCACTTCGGTGTACCGAGCCGTATTCCACGTTGGGGGGAAACCCAACGCTTGGCAAATACGATCCTTCCTCAGCGTCGACAATTCTGATGCAGGCGCTTCGCAAGGCCGGAACTTTGCTACAATCGAAGGGATGAACATCCTTTCTGTCGATAAACTCTCACTGAGTAGGTAAGGCCAATCGGTGCTTCTTACAGTAACCACCGCACTTTTTTTCACATGTGGGACAACACACGAAGAGCGAATGACAGATGTCATCAGTGCAGTCCACGTGACGGTCCGACTCGGAGCCGCAGTAGGCGCAGGACGACACGTAGGTCGGTTTCCGTTTGCCTGGAAAACGCACCGCTCGGCGGTCATCGAAGACGAAGAGCGAACCATCGAAATGTCCGTCCGGGAATTCCTCGCAATATTTTACGATGCCGCCCTCGAGTTGCCGCACGTCCGCAAATCCGTGCTCCTTCAGTAACGCCGACGCCTTCTCGCAGCGGATGCCACCGGTGCAGTAGGTCACCACTTTCTTGCCTTCATACTGCTTGAGTGCTGGCATGTGCTCCGGAAGATCGCGGAAGTTTTTCATCGGGAGTGTTACGGCGTTACGGAACCGTCCGATCTCGGCTTCGTAGTCGTTACGCATGTCGATGAGGACCAGATCTTCTCCGGCTTCAAGGGCAGCGTGCAATTCTTTCGGAGAAATATAGGGAGCCGCGTCTTTGGCTTCGATACCGGCTCGCAGTGTCACGACCTCAGGCCGGAGCCGTACGAACAATTTGGCGAATGCGTGTGTCGGATGATCAGACTCCTTGAATTCGATGCCCGAGAAAAGCGGATGCGCATTGAGTGCCTCTTTATATTTTTCAATATTCTCGGCGGTACCCGAGCACGTGCCGTTGAGGCCTTCCGCGCTAATAAGAATACGGCCTTTGAGCCCGAGCTTCTCGCACAGCGCGCGGTGCCTGAGCGTCTCCATGTCGGGTTCGGGCACGGCGACGTATTTGTAGTAGAGGAGGACCTTCATGACTTTATAGTAGCAGAATCAGGTACAATCGGGCTCGATGAAGACCTACAGCCTCATAACTGGCGCCAGTGCGGGAATAGGCGAAGCGACCGCCCGGCTGTTTGCAAAGGAAGGCCGCAACCTCATTCTCATTGCGAGGCGCCAGGATAGGCTCCGGAAACTGGCGAAGGAGCTCGGTTCCGTCGATGTCAAAATTTTCGATGTCGATGTCACGGATCATCCGGCCATCGAAAAAATCTTTAGCGATCTCAAGGATATTTCCATCGATGTCGTCGTGAATAACGCAGGGCTCGCTCTCGGAAGAGACACCTTCGATGAGTACGATTTCAAGGACGCGGCGACGATGGTCGATGTCAACATCACAGCATTTCTCAAAGTCGCACATCTGGCGCTGCCGTTTCTGAAAAAATCGCAAGGTCATCTCGTGAATCTCGGAAGCATCGCCGGCATTGAAGCCTACAAAGGCGGCGCGGTGTACTGCGGAACGAAGCACTTCGTTCATGCCTTTAGCCGGGCGCTCAGGCAGGATCTTTTGGGCACCGGAGTCCGCGTGACGATCATTGCCCCCGGAAATGTGGAAACCGAATTCAGTATCGTCCGTCATAAAGGAGACAAATCTACAGCTGATGCGGTGTATCAGGGCTGGCGCCACCTCAAGGCCGAGAATATTGCTGATGCCATCAACTATGCCGTCACTCGGCCGAAGCATGTCGATATGGAACACATCACGGTCATGCCCACCGATCAGGCAGCGACCACGGTGCATCGACCGTCGTGATTCAGCGGTGATCCGCAATGTAGGTATACGCGGCGGAACCGATGACCGAAACACCCGGAATATAGAGAAGCGGAGCGAGAGGCCATAGTGCCGGTAGATGCCATGTCAAAGCCCGGAACGCGAAGAAGCCTTTTTTGTATGAACCGTCTCTCAGTCGTACGTGCATCTCTTTATTGAGTGTCTCGTGACTCAGGTCCGGCGCGTAGCGCTTCTTGTTGTCCGGATCGTGGTAACTGGAAAACTGCAGTCGCCTCAGCCAATCCATCATCGAGAGTGTGAGGATACTTCGCTTACAGAATCCGCAACGTCCATCGAACAGGACCACCACGGGCTCTTTCATCCGAAGCCTTGAGCGTATCGCGTGGAAATCGTCGTCGAGAAGGAGACCCAAATATGCGGCAAAGACCGTAAGCGAGAATGTGCCGACGTCCATGAACACGAAGATGCTGCCATGAACCACGAGTCCAGAGAGCATGAGCGCTCGCTTGAGGGTGTTCGTGTCCTCGCGACGCAGGATGCCGAGAGCTACGAGGAGTCCGATCACAAGAAGTGCGCCCCACGCCATCTGCGAAAAAACCGTGAAGTATCCAATCCCCGGGCTCATAACCGACAAGTGGTCCGCCATCCACGGCGTCAGTCTGCTGAAATCCGTGAGGTGCAGTGTGATCGCGACAGCCGACCCTTCGCGCCACGTGTCGCCGCTCCACTTCTCGAGTGCTGAAGCGACGTAGATGAGAATCATCTGCCATAGTAGGAGTCGGTACGGCCAGATCGGCATTGTTCGCTTTGTCGGCAACTGGTCTTTGCCCGTCTCGGCGACAAGCGTCATGCGAAGCCGGAAATTGCGGACAGTGAATGCGCGATAACACGGCGAGAGAAGCAGGATGAAGCCGATGAGTCGCAGTAATGTGTCGCCGCCATCTAATGTGATCGTCCCGTATTCATGGAAGGAGAAGAGCAGGATGACAGCAGCAAGTAGTGTCCACTTGCGACCGAGACCGATGATGACGCAGAAGAATGAGGCAAGAAGCGCACCGTACAACCACCAGACTGCATTGACGCTTGCAGAATCCAGAAGTGAAAATCTCCACGCCGAACGAACGACGCTCGGGAGCATTTCATGCGTCAGGATTCCACTTGGGCCGTAGAACCGCTGCACGTTCGGGAGTTCTAGGATCATCGTCACAAATCCGATGAGACCGAACGCCATGCGCATCATCCCGAAGCCAGCGGCCGAGACCGGTTGGAACCAGAATTCATACACGCGCTCGGAGATGGTGTGCGAAGTTTTCATCAGAATCGTGGACAGTGAGCGGATGCAAGCTCGGTCTTACTCGGCACCTTCGTCGTCTCGGCGATTCGTTTCAGTGCCGGAAGTTCCGACGGCAGGATCGTCGTTTCCACGTACAGACGTACGTCGTTACCGGGGCCTCCTGGTATGCGCGGACAGAGAGATGACAGATAGTCGGGGAGTAACCGTTTCCATGAGTCCTGGAGCCGTCCGAGGACTTTCAGCTCTTTGGCTCTTTCGTGCCATGCGAGGTGATCAAAATCCAGAATCATCGCTGTCTCAAAGCGGTCACCGGCATCTCGCTCGATGCGGTAGATACTGTTTCGTCTGAGCGGATTCGGCGAAAAAATATCCCACTTCTGCCACTGGCTCAGTGAGAGGATATATGGCGTGACGTTTGTGCGCAGCCGAGTCCACGGATGCTCGCCACTCGGAAGCACGTACAGAGCGACTGCACTCATGTGCCACACGCAAAAGGCGACAATGAGGATGGCAACTGCCGATCCTGGACGGTCGTGAAATCTCATAGAACTATTGTGCTCGTGGCTTTAGGAGAATGATCTCCCTTCCGACGAACTGGTCATTCCTGCGATACATGAGCGAGAAACGTCCTTCGAGTGACGGGTCTGCATGCGGTGGAAGCCATGGACGGAAGCCGGCATCTTCCGCGACTTTCCAGACTTTCGTGAGGTGCACCATTTTCTTCTGGGCGTACCATACGGGCATCGTCATGACGACGGGTACTCCCGGCAATGTTGCGGCGCAGTTCTTCAGGAAGTCGGCTGTGAGTTCTTCGGCTTTCTTGCAGTAGGACTCGGCATCTTTCACCGTGGGTCGGCTGACGAGCGCGGGCCCAAGCGTTCCTTCGGTAACGATGACGTCAGGTTTTACTTTCAGCGCGAACGGTTTCGTCGCATCTTGTTTCCAGACGTTCGATGTGACGTCTTTCTTGGGGATCTTAAAAATTTTTCTGACCCACTCGATATTTTTTTCGGTGCCGGTGACGGCCTTTGGCGCGTTATCGGACGCGAGCACGTCCCATCCGATGATCATCGCTTCCATCGGGATGACGCCGGTGCCGCAGAACGGATCGAGGACCAGCATCTCTTTCTTCGGTCCCACGAGTGACTGACCGAAATTGAGCAGCATCTGTGCAAGTTTCGGTGGCAGGAGGCCGACTTTCGTGTCTCGCACCGGCTTCTCCATGTCCCGAAGCGTGTAGGCCTTCACGTTCTGCGCGGCTGCCGTGCGGCCGATCCAGACGCGTTCTTTATCCTGCAGGATCATGAGTTCACAGCCTTTCTTGGGATCGAGCGCGCCTTGATCATGAAGTTGGATCGGCTTGGCTGCTTCGTGCTCGGAGCCGATGTACCTGCTCGAGACTCCTTTTTGCTTTAAGCCCTGCTTGCTGGTCTTGTAGAACTCACGAACGCGGTTCGGGGACATGCCGTGGCATCGCAAGCTGAACGTCGCCTTGCCCTTCACGGTCTTGAGTTCGGAGGCAAGGAGTGATGGCAGATCGTCGAGGCCGATCGCGAAGTCGCCGATGATGTTCTTGGCGATGAGGATTGTTCCTCCCAAGCGGTTCAAAAACGTCTGATCGATCTCCGTTGCGGTCGTGAAAGTCAGGACCGGCCCCGGGAACATGTGTTCCTTTTCAAAATCCGGAAGAACGGCTGCCAGTTCGGCGATCGAAAGGGCGGGATTATTTCCGAGAAGTGCAGCGTACGAAAACATGCGGTCATCCTATCTCATGTCTGGAATCGGCGCCACACCGTCCGAGGTAAGCATCGCACGCTTCAAGATACCGCGAAGAAGCAGAAACAGGAGCAGGATTGCTACCGGCATGATGTGCAGAAGTCCGCGACTGATGCCGGTCTGGTTCACGGCTTCGGTGCCGAGATTGGGGACAAAGAGGAAGATCAGACACTGCACCGAAATTTCAGCGAGAACGAATGCGCCGATGCACGCTTCAGGCGATGTCCAGAATTTTTTACCAGCGGCGATGAACGCGAGAGGGAGAACGAGCGGCAAGAGAAGCCAGTTGGGTTGATGCGACAGGTGGAGCCAAATTGCTTTTGGGACGTGCGGATTAAACGCGAGCGAGAATTCACCGACGGCTTTGGCGTTTCCGAACGTCAGTCCTTCGCTCCACTTGAACAGCACCCACGGCAGCACGACCGTCGCGACGATCAGGAAGCCATTCGTTATCGCTCTCCGGTGATCAGCAAGTGATACCAGATTGTTTCGTCGGATGCTGAAGGCGACTGCGGTAAGTAGGAGCAGCGGAAGGTGGAGCACCAGCCCTTCATTTTTGGTGAAGACCAGAAGTGCGAGAGAGAGAAAGAAGAGTGTTGACCATGTGAGAACAGTATCTCGTTTTATGGCTTTCTTCAGCCCAAGCAGAGCAGCGACTGCCACCACAATGTGCGCCGCGACGACGATATCGGCATACGGATTGCTGCCGTGGATGAGGACCAGCGGAAGGGACACCAGTGCCCAGATGCCGAGTGCCGAGAGCAGGGGATCAACGAATCTGCGAAGCGTGAAGTACAGCACGCCGATGAGTCCGAGGAACCATACGACATGAATGCCGTTTGCAAGCCCCTCATGCCATCCACCGCGCAGTACCGAGACCCACGTCTTCATGAGTGGCACCATCGGCGGATACGAACCGACGCCTTGCGCTGACATCGTGACACCGTTGCCTCCCGGGATTTCGAGTGTCAGTACTTCCGTCACCGTGAACATCTTCGCGCGCATATTCCAGTTATTGAACGAGTCGTCCCAGTACGTCGGAACCGAGACGAGATCATAGCTACCTGCGATAATCTTGAGTGCGGTCCACACGCAGAGGAGTGCGATGCCGAATGTCATCCCCAACGGATATATTTTTTTCGGTACGAAAAGCGCTACTGATTGTCCTCGTACAAATGCTCCACGTTTCCATGCCGCAATTCCGAGTATCAGGATCATGACGATCTGAGGCACAAGAAATCCGCTGAGATTTAGTTTTGTGAGTCCATAAATATGACACAGAAATACCACGAACATCGCGGCAGTCGGTCCAAAAACGAGCGCGTACGCCACGCGTTCAGCACGCCCGAGTACCGGTGATCGCCCCTCGGAAACGGCTAGAAGAAGCCATCCGATAGTAGTCGTCATCGTGATGCCGATGAAGAATGCGAGCATGCTCATTTGATCACTCGAAAGACGAAGGATGATGCATCAAATCGACCAAGCATCGTGCCGGGAGGCGTCACCGGTTCACCGCTGATCGTGATCCGATTATCGGCGTCGACAGTCATGTCCGGTCGGTCATAGACCACCCATGTGTCGTCGTTTTTGTAATCAATGCCTGGGATGGACGGGTACGTGAGGTAGCGGATATTGCCAAGGTACGGCCATGGTTGCCTAGCGAAGAAAACATATTCGTCACGATTCACCAAAAATTGTTTCGCATACTCCGCAAAATCATAGAAGCGACCTCGGTCCCGGAATGTCCGTTCATTCGAGTCGGCTCCAATGTACGTTCTGTGATCATGACCGACCCATGACAAAAATTCGCTGCCCATCCGGATGTCCATGATGATCCATGCTACAAAGAGAAGCGAGGCTGAGCGAAGCATGAGAAGGCGGTGCGGAGTTTTTCTGAGCAGTCCGACTCCGACGATGAGAATGAGAGTCGCAGTCAGAAACACGTTCACTGCAAATGTTCCGGACTCATACGTCGGCGGCAGTGCGGCATACAGTCGACCTCTCTCATATTCTGTGAAACCTATCTGCGGCCCCCACAGGAAGTTGATGCTGTAGGGCCGATATGCATCAAATGTCCAAAAGGACTTCCCAGCTTCGACGATCGGGTTTGCAAAGGTCACTGCCGGCAAGAGCAGGAGGAACGCTGCGGCGAGGAGGTATGTCCGCTTCACGTGGGTAGTGTAGCGCAAGGATTCGTGCCCCCGTGCGTCATCAGGAGAGTAGAATATCGATATTCCCCACGCATCCTATGAAAACAGCTACTCCCTACGAACGGGCCATGAGTTTCGTTCAGGATTCAATACGTCGCCTGAAGCTCTCAAAAGGGGAGCGGAAACTGTTTGGGACTCCGCAAAAAATTCTGAATCATGAGGTGTCGTTCACGCTTGATAACGGTAAGACAATGAAAGTCCCTAGCTATCGCGTTCAGTACAACAACGCCCGCGGACCATATAAAGGAGGCATCCGTTATCACCCCGATGCCGACCTCGAGGAAGTGAAGGCACTCGCCGCTCTCATGGCCGTGAAAACTGCAGTCGTCAATATTCCGTTTGGCGGCGCCAAGGGCGGTATTCAGGTAGACCCCAAGAAACTGAGTCCGGCCGAGTTGCAGCGGATGAGCCGGGAGTACATGCGACAGATCGCACCTGATATCGGTCCCGACATAGATATCCCAGCGCCCGACGTGAATACAAATCCGCAGATCATGGCGTGGATGCGTGACGAGTACGAGAAGGTAACGGGTCATTATGCGCCTGCGGTCATCACGGGGAAGCCTCTCTCATTCGGGGGATCTCTTGGTCGAGACAAAGCCACGGCCAGAGGTGGATTTTTTATTCTGGAAGAACTCGCAAAACTCGAAGCGCTTGATCTCCACGATATTCGTGTCGCTGTGCAGGGCTTCGGCAATGCCGGCTCCGAGATCGCGACGTTCCTCCACGATGCCGGTGCGATGATTGTGGCGGTATCCGACTCGCATGGTGGCATTTACTCTAAGGTCGGTTTAGACCCCATCAGGATTAGCAAGTATAAGCGCACAACCGGTTCTGTGCAGGGTCAGTACTGTGAGGGATCGGTCTGTGACCTGAAGCGGCTGAAATTGGACGAAACCGAAGCGATCACCAACGAAGAGTTACTGACCTGCGACTGCGATATCCTGATTCCAGCTGCGCTCGATAACGTCATTACTTCAAAGAACGCGCCGAAGGTGAAGGCGAAGATCATTCTCGAACTCGCGAACGGTCCGGTGTCGCCGGAGGCCGACAAGATTCTCTCGAAGAGGGGAACGATCGTGGTGCCGGATGTCCTCGCGAATGCCGGCGGCGTCACCGTCAGTTACTTCGAGTGGGTGCAGGGAAGATCAGGTGATCAGTGGACGGCCGAGAAGGTGGACCAAGAACTCCGGCGCATTATGCTTGCGGCCTTCAATGATGTTCGGTCGGAGTCCAAGCGCAAGGATCTGACACTTCGGGAAGCGGCGTTCGATGTGGCGATCGGGCGGATTGTGGAGGCGATGCGGGTGAGGGGGTGG
>JAGORY010000037.1:0-2878 GCA_018062585.1 Candidatus Peribacteraceae bacterium
GCAGACGGCCGGACAACGGTTGTTTCTATGCATACCAAGGATATCGGACGGGGGCTCCTACGGAAGATCCTGAGTGATGTGCAGTTGACGGTGGAGGAGTATGACACGTTGCGGTAAGAGCTTCGCGGGCGGAGTTATCATCAAAAATATTTCGCATATCGTGCGTTTTGTCGGATGTTATCGTGAAAATACTTCGTATAAGTACGAGTTGTGCGAAATAATAAAAAGCTCTACCCTGTAACACTAATCAGTAACAATAACAATTATGAATGATTCTGATATTGACGATCTCTTTCCAGTAGATGATGAAGTGGTACTGGTTGACTCGGAGAACCCCGATGACCCTTACATAGCACACTGGTTAGAAACAGGAGAAACTTTGTTACGATTTTTTCGAATTGAAATAAGAGAGCCATTCAGACATCTTGATGAAAAACCACCACTGAATGAATTGAACTAGAGATCATTCGCTTTTTATTACTACGCACAACACCGTGTATACGGTTCGCTTTGCTCCGTGCCAAAGTATACCGCCTCGGGCTTCGTATATGCCGCCACGTTATGGAATTCTCATCTACTCAACTCCCTCTCCAGTCTCCTCATCGTCTCTTCTTTCCCCAGCAACTCCGCCACCTCGTACGCACCAGGACTATACTCACGGCCGGTGAGCATCGCGCGGAGCGGCCACAGAATCTGACCCTTCTTGAAGCCTGATTCGGGAAGTGCTTTTTCGATCGTGGCGACGATGGAATCTCGGTTCCAGTCGGCTTCGGACACAAGGCCAAGTTGAGTTTTTAGGAAGTCGAGAACAGTTGGCACCTGCGAGGGTTCGATTTTCTGTTTCGGACTGGCGACGAGTGCCATCGTAGGGCTTACTGCTGCGTAAAAGTACCCGAGCATCTCCGGTGCTTCCGGGAAGAATGTAATGCGCTCCTGAATGAGTGCCGCGCGCTTCAAAAACTGTGGATCATTCGCTGCAGCGGGGTACTTTTCGGTGACGAGAGGAAGGATGCGGGAAGCGAATTCTTCCACCGGAATTTTGCGCATCCACTGACCCTGCAACCAGTCCAATTTCTCGAGGTCGAAGACCGCTCCAGACTTCTGCACACGCTCAAGTGAAAATGCTTGCACGAGTTCGGGGACCGAGAACAATTCCTGCTCGGTTCCGGGGTTCCAGCCGAGCAGTGCTAAGAAGTTCAGGAGTGCCTCCGGCAGATATCCTTTCTTGATGTAATCCTCAGCAGCCACATCATTCTGACGCTTACTGAGCTTGGTGCGATCTTTATTGAGAAGCAGCGGCACGTGCGCGTACTTCGGGGCCTCCCAGCCAAACGCCTTAAAGAGAATCAGGTGTTTTGGAAGTGACGAAAGCCACTCCTCGCCACGGATCACCATGTCGGTCTTCATAAGACGATCATCGACAACGTGTGCTAGGTGATACGTCGGGAATCCGTCGGACTTCAGGAGTACCTGATCATCAATTGTGTGGCCTTTGAATGAGAGTGTTCCGTAAATCGCGTCGTCGTACGTCACGGTCTGATCGCGCGGAATCTTGAGGCGAATGACGTGCTTCTCTCCGGTGGCAATGCGCTTCTCAACTTCATCTTTCGGAAGATCAACACACTGGCGGTCGTACATCGGAGCCTGCCTCAGCTCCTGCTGTTTCTTACGCATGGCATCGAGTCGCTCCGAGGTGCAGAAGCAGGTGTACGCGTGACCGTTCTTCAGGAGTTCGTCGACGTGCGTGCGATACAGCGGAAGCCGCTTGGACTGGTGATACGGTCCGTAGTCGCCCTTTTCTACGAGCTTTCCTGACGCATCAAGCGTCACTCCTTCATCCGGAGGAATGCCAGCGAGCTGCAATGTACGAATAATATTTTCGGTAGCACCCGCCACTTCACGCGCCTGATCCGTGTCTTCGATGCGCAATGTGAAATTGTCCTTGGTCTGCTTCGCAACAAGCCACGCGAAGAGCGCAGTACGCAAAGCACCGACGTGAAGAAAGCCTGTGGGTGAGGGCGCAAAACGCGTTCTCATGGCCGCAGGATACACGAAACCTCGTGCAATCGGTTCCTTATTTGACGACGACGGCCGTGAAAGTCACTTTTTCCTTCGGCATATCAGCTCCGTCGCGCTCTACACGGGCGATGGTACCGACGACGTCCTGTCCGGCGGTGACGTGACCGAAGATCGTATAGTTCGGCGGAAGAGGGTAGTCCGTATCCATGATGAAGAACTGGCTACCGTTCGTGTTGGGCCCGCGGTTCGCCATGGCGATGACACCGGCTTTGTAACCGGTCTTATAGAGAGCGGAGCTCGGATTGATCTCATCTTCGAACATCTCACCAAAGACGCTCTTGCCTCCAGTACCGTTACCCGACGGATCGCCGCCTTGGATCATGAATCCGGGGATGACGCGGTGAAACGTAAGATTGTCGTAGTAACCGCTTGCGGCGTGCGCCATGAAGTTCGTGACGGTCTTCGGTGCTGCGTCGGCGTCGAGTTCAAGTGTGATGTCGCCCTTGCTGGTCTTGAGAACGACTTGGTGCTTACCTTTGAGGATTCCTCCGTCCCACTTCCAAGCACCTGCGGATGAAGACGAAGAGGATGGAGGAGTCATGGCGTCGATGGAGGAAGAACTAGAAGAAGAAATGGACGATGCAGAAGACATGGCGTACGGATCGGTTGTGGTGATGGGAGTCGTAGGCTTGCATGCGGACAGTAGTCCCAAGGCAAGAACGATGGAGCCAGTTGTGATAAATTTGTTCATAGATTAGGTGGGTAAAAGCGGGTCGGAATTCTAGCTGCGAACGGCCAGCGCGTCTAGGACGATTGTAGCGACTTTGGCTGCAGCATCGCCTGGAAGGGCTTTGGAGAG
>JAGORY010000037.1:2978-10980 GCA_018062585.1 Candidatus Peribacteraceae bacterium
AAAGTGATGAGCCGAACGCTGAATCCTCGCGGAAATTTCCCCGCGTGGATGACGAAGTGTTTTCGTCCGGACGCACGCAATGTTTCGATCTCATCAATTCGTGGCGAACAGAAGAAGACCGGTTTGAACGTCGCGTCTTTCGCGGTCACGGCATCGGCAACCGCAAGTGACGGCATCACGTGGCCGCTACTGCCTCCGCCGGAGAAGATGATGACGCGCTCCATAGATTAGCGATGAATGAATCGGCGAAGAGCTCCTGTGTGTTCGGTACGGTTACGGCGGCGGATGGATACATCTTCTTCTGTGGAATGCATGGAGATATTGAGGAGTACCCCGACGCCCGCAAGTGTCGCAAGTAATGATGATCCTCCGTAACTAATGAACGGCAACGTAAGACCGGTGATCGGGAAGAGTGAGAGGTTAACGCAAATATTGAGAAGCGTCTGAAACGCGATGCCGGTGGTGATACCAGTCGCGACGAGTAGACCAAATCTGTCCGGTGCGTTTCTCGCGACCCGGTACCCGCGGTAGACGAAAATACCGTAGAGCGAGAGCACGATGAGAAGCCTGAGGAAACCCAGTTCCTCAGCCATTGCTGCGAAGATCGTGTCGGACTGCACTTCCGGAAGATAGCCGAATTTCTGGATCGACTTGCCGTAGCCGACGCCAAACATGCCGCCCGAGCCGATGGCAATAAGTGCCTGATACACCTGAAATCCAATACCTTCGCGGTACGTCATATCATCAGGATTAAAGAGGACATGAAGAAACACTGTGAAGCGATTGCGGATGTAGTCTTTATTGAGGATGACCGGAAGCCCGAGCAGGCCTGCTACACCCGCACCGAGGAAGAGATGCAAAATGTTCCCACCAGCGACGAAGAACATAACCGTCGCGATAACGGTGAAGACAAGGAATGACCCAAGGTCGGGCTGAATGGCGACAAAGAAGGTGGAAACACACAGGAGCACCACGAATGGAATGAAGCCTTCTTGGAATGTCGCGATCGAGGATTCTTTTTTCTGGAGCCACACCGCGAGGTAGAACACGAGTGTGATCTTCAGAAATTCGGAGGGCTGCACCGAAAAGAATCCGAGATGCAGCCAGCTTCGGGCGGTGCCGTATTGGTTTCCGATGCCGGGGATGAAGAGCACGATGAGGAAACCCATGTTCAGGAGGAATAGGGTCCGCGCGTGCCGCTGCCAAACGTGATAGGGGATGATGCTCGTGACACCAAGTGCGCCCAAGGCCACGAGCATGTGAACGAAGCTTCTCCACAGGTAGAAGGCGTTACTGGGCGCTGCCCAGCTGCCACTTTCCACGAAACGCTGTGTGAGCTGGTAACTCTGATACACCGAGACACTGGCGATCATGGCCAGCCCAAAGAGGGAGAGACCGAGCGCAATGCCAAGAAGGAGAAAATCGGCTCTCCGGAACATGGACGTGCATCATACCCTGAGCCGCAAACGATGGGAGAGAAGTTAGCGAAAGATTCTCTTGCTACACTTGGTCCATACCTCTCTTCCTCGCTTCAATTTTGGCCCTCGGATTTTCACTCCTCGTAACGTGGGCTGCTTTCGGCATCGCGCGACCGATTATTCTCGTTCCGGGCTTTCTGAAGCTGCAGCTTTCCGAGAATCCGGGCATCGCATTCTCGATCAATATTCCCTCTCCGTGGGAAGAGATTCTCATTCTCTCGGCGCTCACCGCAGTCTGCATCGTCGCCGTTCGGTCCAAACCCGACATCTGGGCCTCCATCAGCTACGGCCTCATCATCGGTGGTGCCCTCGGAAACCTCGTCGATCGCCTCCCAGACGGACTCGTCACAGACTACATCGCAGCGGGATCATTCCCGATCTTCAATGCGGCGGATAGCTGCATTACGGTCGGAGCAGCGATACTACTTATTGAAGGATGGATTAAACGGCCCAGAAAGGGCTAAAAGCGCTCATTTGCCCCGAAAAAATATTTTCCGCTACACTCTCCCGAGCATGAGGATGAACCAAACGCAACGTCCCATGGTATCGGGACAGGAGAAGGCATCCAAGGCACCCGCACGATTCACGCGCGAGGTGATGGATATGCGTTTACCCACTGACGCTATGAATATTCAATATCGCATCCAAGGCGGGCGTCCGCTCGCAGGCACGGTGGATATCAGCGGTTCCAAAAACGCTGCGCTGCCACTCCTCGCAGGAGCTGCCGCATGCTTAGGGACAACAGTGTTCACGAATGTTCCACGCCTCCGTGATACGGAAACTATGTTCTCTATTTTGCGTTTCCTCGGAGCGACGGTAACGGTCGAAGGGACGACGGTGACGATTGCAGCAGAGAAGCTCGAGAACAAACCGATTCCCCATGATCTGGTGAGCAAGCTCCGCGGAGCGATCGTATTCTTGGGTCCGCTTCTCGCGCGCTTCGGTGAAGCCGAGATGGCCTACCCAGGTGGCTGCGTGCTTGGCAAACGTCCAGTGGGAGCGCATGTCGAAGCATTTCAGCAAATGGGTATTGAGGACTTAAGTACCGATACGAAGCTTCACCTCAAAGGTTTCCCGAAAGCGGGGCACGTGATTTTGCAGGAATTCTCCGTGACCGCGACGGAAAATATTCTCCTTGCCGCTGGCATTACTGAGGGGGAAACGACGATCGAACTTGCTGCAGCCGAACCGCATGTGCAGGATGTGTGTCGTTTCCTCGTGGAGCGAGGGGTCAAGGTGGAGGGAATTGGCTCACACACAATCACGATCCATGGCACGAAGAATTTGCTCCCAGAAGCATCACACGCCGTGATACCGGACTACCTGGAAGCGGGCGTCTTTTTACTTGCCGGCATTGTCACAAAAGGAAAAGTGACGATCCGCGGAGCCATTTCTTCGCACCTCACGTCATTCCTTGGCGCACTACGACGAGCAGGAGCATCCTTCGTCATTGCCGAAAACGGAGAGATCACGGTCGATGGTGCGGCATCCAAACTGAAGGCAACCCGTATCCAAACGAATATTTTCCCTGGTTTTCCGACCGACTTGCAGTCGCCGTTCGGCGTTCTTCTGACGCAGGCCGAAGGAGTGAGTAAGATTTTCGAGGTGCTCTTCGAGGGGCGGATGGCATATCTCTATGAACTTGAGAAAATGGGAGCACAGGTCGAAATCCTGAACTCGCACCAAGCGCTCATCATCGGCCCCTCGCAGCTTCGGGGTAAGCAGGTCGCCAGCAACGACATCCGCGCCGGTGCCGGCATGGTGATTGCGGGCCTCTGCGCCGAAGGAGAAACTGTCATCACCGACGTCCAGTACATCGAACGCGGCTACGACCGTCTCGAAGAGAAGTTGCGTTCTCTGGGGGCGGATATTGAGAGGCAGGAGGTGTAAAGCGGGGGGGGTTGACGAATTAGACAAATATGATACATTGCTTTCATAATGTCTGAGTCACTGAGAGCGACGGCGGTTCAAATTTCTGAAGAAGCGATTTCTGCAGAGGAATCATCGCATCGCCCTTCGCCTGACATCGCACAGACCCTTGGTGAAATACTCACTCCGGACGAAACAGGTGACGTGCGATTTGGTGCGCAGAATGAAATTTTGCGTTTATCACAAATAGAGGCACTAACAGCAATACAGCGTTGTTTTGCAGAGGGCATTAGTCTTTCGCATATCGTTAAGCCCGGAGGGGCAGGTAAAACGCGTGACGCAATAATCGCTGCGTATGCTTTACATGCGCATGAGAAAAATACTTTATTCATTGTCCCTTCTCAGCAAGCGGTGAGAGATTTTGCAGGGAAGACTGGGGCACTGTGTCCTGATCTGGATGTGGGAACTATCTATCAGATTGAAAAACGCGTAGGAAGAATAACCTTTTGCACCTATGCCTCTCTTCTTCGATATATTCTCGGTAAGGATGCCGAAGTAGAGGCGCGCGCTTTTGAGAATGCACAAATGGACGATAGCCAAAATTCCCCACTTCAGGCCTCAAGGCCAACTGAGAGCCAAAGATTCTCGATTAATCCCGCCGACTATGACCTTGTTATCTGGGATGAGAACCATCAATACCTCACTCCCAGCGCCCAGAAATTAGTTTCTAACTTTGAGCATGCTACGAATATCGGTCTTACAGCAACTCCTCGATATTACGAAGGCAAAGAGGTGGGGAACGTTTTCGGTCCGAATATTTATAATCTGGATTTGGAAACTGCGGTAGAAAGAGGAGAAATTTCTGATTATCGTAATCTCCTGATTACAACAGACATCGTCACCGGTCTTGAGCTTTCTTCGCCCGATCAAGAGGAGAGCGCTGAAGTCGCACGCGCTATTGATATACCAAATAGGAATAGGATTTTCCAGGATTTATACAGGAACACTACAATCACCGTGGAAGGCGAGACGTACACTCTGGCGGGCGAACCTGCCATCGTCTTTGGAGCGAGCATCGATCACGTCCATGATATCGCGCAGGCATTCAATGACGCGCTGATGCCGGCATTGAAAAATGATGAAGAATTCCGGTCACTTCTGCGTTCCAAGAACATTGATCCGGACACCGTCGAACACATTGCGGCCCCTATTCACAGTGGCAATAGTAAGAAGTCTGAAGGCATGAGTTTACACGCAAGAAATGCGCTGACGGACAGATATCATCAAAGAAAGGTTCTCGTACTGGTTGCCACATCCGTCCTACAGCAATCCTTCGACAGCCTCATTACATCCGTCGTCATAGACGCCGTGCCTCGACAGACATTCGTCGGTGTGGGGCAAGCAGGAATGCGCGCTCTGCGCCGGTCACCGGAAAAGAAGATGGCCTTTATTATCAATACCTGTGATGCAGACCATTCTTCTCTCACATTCCATGACTTTCAGGCTGCACGAGGAACAGAAGAAGGGGTTATTTTTGAAATTTCTCATAAGGGTACAGGTAAAAGAAAGAATACTTCTGATGATGCAAGTAATAGAAAATTTGCAAAATACGACGTTACCTACGGTACGTCACTTGTTGACCTTGCCGAACGACGTAAGGCGCATGCAGGACGATTGTACCGGAGTGACTATGAGACATCTTCTCGGCATTTAACATCGTTGGGATTTCAAAAAGTGAATCAGCTGATCCGAGATATGGCGACAGGTAATAAAGAGGCGGTAGGGACTTTCCTAGAGGTGATTCAACCATGGATTGCCAGAACTCGAGAGCTTATTGAACCTCAGGTTTTTGAGGACGATTGGAGAGATGACGAAATGATGGAGAATGTAGTTGTGGATATACTCATCCCCTTACTCAGAGCCGTCCAAGAAGGAAATATACCGAGTTGGGCCAGATTTACATCACGTTTTCAGTAAGATTTACGTCGGCAATGTGAACGTATTCAACGTAAGAATTTGCCTACAGTCAGTTTGGAAGAACGTGTTGATAATACTCACCCGGAATCCCATTTACATGAAACTGATCCGGAAGAACTAATTGCGATACGTGAACCTGCGAAGATTCCCTTGCGTGAAACAATACGGGCGTCTGATGATTCTGATGAGGAATATCCCGGAGAGGAAATTGACCGTGAAGCACTGCGCCCCAGAATAGAAAAGGTTTTAAAAACTCTGCCCGAGCGTGAACAAGATGTTTTGAAATTACGTTTTTATCTGGATGGTGGCGAAGAACATTCTTTGAAGAAGACAGGAGAAGTTTTGAAAGTGGGACCGGAGAGGGTTAGACAGATCGAGTCGAAGGCAGTGCGTAAATTACAACAACCATCGCGTTCGCAGGAGTTGATTGCATTCGCTCCAGACGAGAGGCCGCTTGCTCTTCTGGAACAGCGGGAAGCCGCAGAGGCTGCGCTGGAAAGGGCACTGGAAGAAAGAAACCAACTGCACGAGCAACGCATAAGAAATAACCAGATTCTCTGGGAGATTGAAAGCGATCTTGTACGTCAGAAACAGATTATCTTGGGCGTTTTCTCAAACAACAATCCTTTTATTATTTCAAGAATTGTGGCAGGTTCAAGAATTCCAATACCTGTGATAAAAGCTCTCAGTGACATCGAATGGACACGCATCCATCTTTTGACAGACGCTTTAGACGATCGCGTGCTTATGCAAATAAGACATGCC
Source organism: Candidatus Peribacteraceae bacterium (assembly GCA_018062585.1). GTDB lineage: Bacteria > Patescibacteriota > Gracilibacteria > Peribacterales > Peribacteraceae > JAGORY01. The sequence continues at coordinate 9,068 of JAGORY010000037.1, forward strand.
TTGGAATTGATCAACGTATCTCGAGAGAACATCGCGGCATTTAATGGGGCGGTGAGAGAATTAAAAAAGCTTATGGATACATTCACGAAGATGGGCGGCAAACCGGTACAACCTGACGAATTCAAAACGAGATTGCCTTCGGAGAATGATTCTCCATCAGACATTGTAAATTTTGGATCCCGTCTGATACACGAAGTTCTCAAGCATAGAGTGTAGAAGCCCTAAACCCCCGTTTCTTCCGGACTCAAAGTCCTCTATACTCTGCCCGCTATGATCACTTTCTCTTCTTCCGACGACGCTGCCTGCTCGGTGAAAACCGACAGTGCCAGCTTTGATGTTTTTCCGGCTAAAGTACCGAAAGACAAGTGGTGCCTTCTTAGTCACCCGGAGGAAGATCTTACGAATAAGAAAGCCGTGAGCTGGCCCGGTGAGTATGACTTCGGCGGCGTCACCGTGCGCGCTATCGGACAAGAGGCTGGCAAACAGGTGTCCTACGCATGTCACACCGAGAATATCCGCCTCGCCTTCGTGGACACTCCGGTTCTGGACTGGACGGATACCGAAATCGAGAAGCTTGGCGATGTCGATGTTCTTGTCATCGCCGCAGATAACCCCAAGAAACTCACTCCGCTCGTGGAAGCCGTCGACCCCCGTGTCATCATCCTCTACAGCGTGAAGGGAGGCGACCTTCCGGGGACCGCCAAAGCCTGCGGAGCAACCGACGTCACTCCCATCGACGAATTCAAGGTGAAGCCGAGTACGCTACCCTCGGGCTCTAGGCAGGTGATCGTTCTGAAGTAATCCCTCGGGTTACGTCGGAATCTCAATATAGTTTCGATCTGTGCAGGACACGAAACAGCGTGATCGTCTTTAACGCATCATCTTTGTCGAACAGAACGCGGTATTCTCCGATTCGTAATCGGAAATCTGCGAGTTCATAATGCTGCAGCTGCTTCACGTGGACGTTGCCTGCCCACGGGTCTTTTTCCAGTTCCCGTATTTTCTGATGGATATGACGAACTCGCTCACGCGGAATCGTGGCACAATCTTTTTTCCAAGCTCGGATATCGGCGATCAGAATCTTATACGCCATACGCCTTCGCGAAGTCATCGAACGGTACAGGCTTCGCTTTTCCGATCCTGCTGCGGACAACAAGATCTTTTGTCTCTTTATCCTGTAGTTCCCACAACTCCTCCCGGATCTGATCCAGAGCCCCGGATTCAAGGAGCAGTTCCGCGGCCTCCTTGGAAAAAACGATTCCGCTGACGGCGTTCTTACTCAACACGACATGGATCGGCTGCTTTGAGTAAAACACCTTCTTGAGCTGCCGTTGCAGATTGGTGATCGAGATGAATTCGGAAAGCATGAAAAGTAGGGTGATTTACATGTTAATTCTATATGTAAACGTTGTATAATGCAATACCTCGAGTCACAGAAAATCATCTATAGTGCAGCTGTGGTCCCATAGTTCCCACCTGCGCTGAAGCTCCGGCGGGCAGGTAGGTAGAACGACCGCTACACTCTCCTCCGTGCTCCTGTAGTTCAATGGATAGAACGACCCTCTCCTAAGGGGTAAATGCAGGTTCGACTCCCGCCGGGAGCACCAGAATAGAAAACTTCATCAAACCTCTTGAAACCAATCGCAACCGAGGAGGCCTCTCGCAGCTTTAGCGAAGTGAGGCCGAGAGCACCATGAAAAGGCTCCATAAAAATATGACACATTATCTAATGAGCAAATTGACCGGTCGTGCAGCAAAGTATAGCCGGTCTTTTTTTACGCCGTCTCCGCCTCAGCCTCTTTCTTCTTCCCAGCCTTCGGTTTCTTCTTCTGAATGAGGGCCGCGATCTGCTTCGTGAATTCTGGAAGCCAGTCGTCTGTTCCCGTCGCTTTCTTGAGGTCAGCCTCGGAGAT
>JAGORY010000038.1 GCA_018062585.1 Candidatus Peribacteraceae bacterium
AGCCTTGGCGAAGCCCTTGGTGAAGTGATAAACTGCCTCGCATGGCCGAACTCAAGTACCGCTCACCGAAAGGCGTCCACGATGTGCTCCCTGTGGATCACCAGTATCTGACGTACATCAAGAAAGCCGTGCGTCACCGAGCCCGTCAGGCCGGCTACAAGCGCATCGATCCACCGATCTTCGAGGAACGTGCGCTCTTTGAACGCGGCATCGGAGCGCACACAGACATCGTCGAGAAAGAACTCTTTCAGGTCGGACGCAAAGCGGATCTCCTGAACTCCGAGAAGCTGGATAAGGAATACGCGCTCCGCCCCGAATTCACCGCCGGCATCTGCCGCAGCTTCATCGAGAATGGAATGCAGGAACTTCCGCAACCAGTGGAGCTCTACGCCATCGGTCCGTGCTTCCGCTACGACAGACCTCAGAAGGGTCGCTACCGCCAGTTCCATCAGTTCGACTTCGAGATCATTGGTCTTTCGGACCCGAGTATCGACGCACAGCTGATTCACGTCGTCGTGAAGATTTTTGAGGATCTCAAAATCCTGAGTCGCTTGAAATTGCAGATCAATAACATTGGTGCTCCGGACGACCGGAAGAAGTATGTCGATGCACTGAAGGACTACTTCACCGGAAAGGAGCGCAATCTTCCGGAGCAGGACCGCGAACGACTGAAGCACAACCCACTTCGTCTTCTCGACTCCAAGGAAGAGGACACCCAGATTCTCATCAAGATGGCTCCGAGAATGGATCAGTTCATCAACGAAGAGAGCAAGAAGTACCACGCCATCCTCCTTGAGTACTTAAACGAACTCGGCATCGAGTACACCGAGAATCCGGGACTCGTCCGCGGGCTCGACTACTACAACCAGACGGTCTTCGAATTCTGGGACAGTTCGACCGGCGCGCAGAACGCGGTCGGCGGCGGCGGACGGTACGACCACCTGATCGAACAGCTTGGCGGCAAACCAACGCCCGGCGTCGGCTTCGCAGGAGGCCTTGAGCGCATCATGTGGCACATGCAGGAAGCAGGTGTCTCGGCTCCGAATAAAGACCAAGTCGACGTGTTCGTCGCTCAGCTCGGACCCGAGGCTAAGAAGAAATGTCTGCCGCTCGTCTCACAATTACGCGATCTTGGCGTCCACACCGTGGGTGCCCTCGGCGAAGCCAGCCTCAAGAGTCAGATGCGCCTCGCGGATCGTTTCCAAGCGAAGTACTGTCTGCTTCTGGGGCAGATCGAGGTGAAAGAAGGAACGATCATCCTCAAGGACATGACAGCCGGAAAGCAGAAACAGATTCCGTTCGACAAGGCAGTGTCCGAAGTCATCAAGCAGCTCGGCAAAGGCAAGCTCGATACGTACTCGATCACGGATAAATTAGGAGAGTTTGCAGATCCGGGAGAGGGATAGATAAAAGTAGATCATTCTCTTGAAAAGTATTTTGCCCGTCATACAATCTACCCCATGAAAAAGAAGAAAAAAGCATCAAGCGAATTGGATCTGAGCAATCGGGAACTGCTAGAGATCATGATGCAGGAGATTTCGGATGTCAGAGGTGAACTAAAAGTAGACATATCTGAATTAAAACATGTATTGAAAGCAGATATTGCCGATGTGGGAAACAAGGTAGTCGATCTCCAAATCAATATGAGAAACGCACGGCTCGAGATCGGCCAGAATCAAGCGGCCTTGGTAACCAACATTGAAACACTCAATCGTAGAGTGACCGTGCTTGAACGACGGTAAAATCTCAAAGCATCATGAACGATTTACAGTAGAGTCATAAGACTGACTACCCACCATTCGATTGCGGTAATGCAGAATGCGAGTGCTAGGAACCAGATCCACGAATCAAGCCGCTTCTTCGCCTTAAACGAACGGAGGTACTTCCAGATGCACACACCCGTCAAAACAGGCCAAACAACAATGATGAAGACTGCAAATGGCGTACTAATCTCGATCATAAGTAGAATAAAAAATCTAATTAAGTGCAGCACACCCCAGAGTTGTGAGCCAGCAACTTGCAATAAAAGCGGCAAATATGATCCACTCAATGGCCGCCAATACGCAAAGCACAATCAAAGTATAAATTATCCCCTGCCCCCATTCTCGCAGCATATATTTCTTAAACGCTTTTACTGAAAATACCCCGAGCGCTGTAATCCAAAAAAGCACAATGGCCAAAGGTACTAATCCAAAAAGTCGCTCCAGAAAAGTCATAGTTTTTGCGGAAGTAAAACTAAATATCCAAATTTTTCACTCCCTTCGCGTGCGTCTGGATAAACTTCTTGCGTGGAGCGACGTCGGCACCCATGAGAGTTGCAAAGATGGCATCTGCGGCTTCGGCGTCTTCCAGAGTCACGCGGAGCATGACGCGCTTTGTGGGGTCCATCGTCGTGTCCCATAGCTGCTCGGGGTTCATTTCACCAAGACCTTTGTACCGCTGGATTCCCACTTTCTTCTTTTTCTTCTCGGGCACAGGTTCTGCCTTGGCACCCTTCTTGGCCTTCGGTGCCTCGGCCTCTTCTTCGGTGGACTCCTCTTCCACGAGGTCTTCCTCGGACGTCTCCAGTTCCTTGGCTTCCACTCCCCATTCCTTCAAGACCGCATCACGCTCCTTCTCGTTGAAGGCGTATCGGGAATCTTTGCCTTGTGTAAGTTTGTAGAGCGGAGATTGTGCGATGTAGAGGTGACCGGTCTCGATGAGCTCGCGGAAATAGCGGTAGTACAGAGTCAGAATAAGCGTGCGGATGTGCGCACCGTCGACGTCGGCATCAGTCATGATCACGATGCGGTCGTAGCGAAGTTTGCTCATATCTTTTACTTCGCCGATACCGACACCCATCGCGATGATCAAAGATTTCACTTCGTTGTTCGCGAGCATTTTATCAAGACGCGCCTGTTCGACGTTGAGAATCTTTCCCTTGATCGGGAGGATCGCTTGGAATTCGCGGTTGCGGCCCTGCTTTGCGGAACCTCCGGCAGAGTCACCCTCGACGATGAAGAGCTCGCACTCGCTCGGGTCCTTGGAACTGCAGTCGGCAAGTTTTCCAGGAAGCGTCATGCCTTCGAGTGCTCCTTTGCGGATCACTGCGTCTCGTGCGGCGCGGGCGGCCATGCGGGCGCGGGCGGCGAGCAAACACTTGCCCACAACGTCGCGAGCGTCGCTGGGGTGCTCCTCCATGTACTCAGCAAGCTTCTCGTTCACGACGGTCTCCACGGCAGCCTTCATTTCGGCATTGCCGAGCTTGCTCTTCGTCTGCCCCTCGAACTGCGGTTCCTTGAGGCGCACCGAGATCACCGCAGCGAGGCCTTCGCGCACGTCGTCTGCCGTGAGGTTCTCCTCCTTCTCTTTGAGGATGCCTTCTTTGCGGGCGTACGCATTGATAGTACGAGTGAGCGCAGCTTTGAATCCGGTGAGGTGTGTTCCGCCTTCGGTCGTGTGAATGTTGTTAGCGAACGTGATGGTCTGATCCTGAAACGTCTCGCTGTACTGGAGTGCGACTTCCACGAAGCCGTCGGTTTCCTCTTTCTCGAACCAGATCACCTCACCGATACCGTGCTTGTCCTGATTCAGGTGACGCACGTACGCACTCACTCCGCCCTCGAAGTGGAAACGGTACAGACGCGGAAGATTCTGATCCTCCTCTGGGCGCTTCTCACGCTCGTCCATAACCGAGATCGTGATGCCGCGTGTGAGGTAAGCCTGCTGACGGAAGTGGGCAAGCAGCAAACTGAGGCTCATTGTGAGCGTGCTGAAGATCTGCTTGTCCGGCATGAACTTGATGAACGTGCCGTGCGGTTTCTCGGTCTTGCCGATTTTCTTCACGTCGGCCTTGGGCTTGCCTCGCTCGTATTCCTGCATGTGGACGTTGCCGCCTTGGTACACCTCGGCACGCATGTAGCTACTGAGTGCGTTCACAACGGAAGAACCGACTCCGTGAAGTCCTCCGGAAACTTTGTATCCCGAATCATCACCGCCGAATTTTCCTCCGGCATGCAGAACGGTGAGCACAGTCTCGAGTGCGGATTTCTTGGTCTTCGGGTGAATGTCGACAGGGATACCGCGTCCATTGTCTTCGACGCTCACCGATCCGTCGTCATGAAGCATGACCGTGATGTGATCGGCGTGACCGGCCATCGCTTCATCAATCGAGTTATCGACGATTTCATACACACAGTGATGAAGCCCACGTTGATCGGTAGAACCGATGTACATGCCAGGGCGTTTACGAACCGGTTCAAGTCCTTCAAGAACTTGGATCTTCGAGGCGTCGTACGATGCTGCTTTTTCGGGAGTCATAGGTCTCGGGCAGTGTAGAGAGAAGGGTGTGTGGAATCAATGCTGATTAAGAGTGCTTCTTGGCTAGGGGTAGCCCAAAAATCTTTGACAAGATTAAGAAGTTATTACTTGATACTATACGCAAAAAAGATTATGATGTGTGCGTGTCTCTAACAGGAAGTATGGATCAGCCAGGATGCTGTTCCACCTGTCTAAGAGACTCCATGGTAAAAAAATAAGGAAATTGCCATGTTAGTTCTTTCTCGAAAGGTCGGTGAAAAGATTCTGATTGGAAATGTCGTACTGTACGTCATTTCAATCAATGGCAATCGGGTCAAGCTTGGATTCGAAGCCCCACTAGAAGTCCCCATTTTGCGGGATGAGTTGCGGGTTGGAATCGAAGCTGAGGCCGACCCTGAAGAAGTTCCTCATGCGTAGATCTGCATGGGGAGAAAAAGGATGGCAATTCCCCCTTACGGGAACTGCCATCATAGAGCCGCAGAAACTTCTTGTGACTGCGGCTCTTTATCTCTTGTGGCCGCGAATCCTCTCCCCTACAATCTGCGGGCTATGACAACTTCCCAGACTCAATCCGGCGGCACCTTCGTAGATTCAGAAGAAGTCCTCATCACGAAGGAAGGCCTCAAGAAACTGAAAGACGAACTTGATTTCCTAAAGACTACGAAGCGCGTTGAAATCGCAGCTCGCCTGAAGGAAGCCATCTCCTACGGAGACCTTTCCGAAAACGCTGAGTACGAAGAAGCCAAGAACGAGCAGGCATTCGTGGAAGGTCGCATCCTCGAACTTGAGAAGCAGGTCAAGAATGCGCGCATCATCACCGAACACACGCCGTCCGCCAAAGCCGCGAAGGGCAACTCCATCGACATCGGTTCCATCGTGACGGTCCGCAACAAGACGGATGGCGACGAGCCCGAGACATACACTATCGTCGGATCCATGGAAGCAGACCCCATCGAACACAAGATCAGTAACGAATCCCCCATCGGCCGCGCACTGCTTGGTCGCGAGAAAGGAGACGTCGTCGACGTCGTCGCTCCGGCCGGAAATTTTAAGTACGAGGTGGTGAAAGTCGCCTAAGGTGCATAGCGAATAGCGGGTAGCGGATAGCGGATGGCAAATACTTTTCTGCTATAATTGCGTAGAAGTTAGTTTCCGCTAACAACTATCCACTAATCGCTACCCGCTCTCGTGACCGACCCTACACCTCCACCAACCTCCGGAAATCCTGCTACTAGCACCCTCGTCATTCCGCCCGACGTGCAGGAGAAGTTCGCGCCAATCCTCGTGCTCATTCAGGGCTCCGAAAGCATGAACAACGAAGAGCGGCAGTACTGGATCAATATCCTACCGATCATGACTCCTGAACAACTCAAGAATCTCGAGGAGATTTTATCGAGCGAGAAAAAGCAGCTTGCAGCCATTGATGCCAAGTATTCCAAGGAGATGACGCAGGTCGCAGGTGGAGCAGCGGTCGCATCAATGGAACAGAAGATCCGATCGCAAAAAGAGAGGCGTCAGGAAGCCGAGCACGCCGACCTGCAAAAAGAACAAAACAAAGAACAGGAGATTCTGTCGCAGATACAATCGTTTTAATCTCCACTTCCCGCAGACGGGATGTCGCGTCCCGAAATGATGCGCTGTGAAATTTTATCGACACATCAGAATCGCTCTTTCCGTCAGCGCAATAATTTCACCCTGCTTTTCGGCGGTGTAGTGATAGCCGCCGGTCTTGAGCGCGAGATCCGCATCCGACGCCCAGTTCACGAGATCACGGATCTTCTTTTCATCGAGTGACCGTGCAAGAGGTAGGAGTCCCCGCACGGCAAAGAAGTGAATGCCGACAGCGCTTGCTATGCCTTTGTCATCCCTGACACCTTCCTGCAAAGCTGCCCACACAAGCGTCACGTTCTTGATCATGTTGAGGAGGATCACCCAAATACCATACGGATCTTCGCCACGCTCCAATCTGTTACTGAAAAACGCGAGTGCTTCTTCGATGCGCTTATTGCCGATCATATCGGTGAGCTTCCAGACCACTTGTTCGCCAGAGGGCACCGCCAGAATATCAATGTGCTTCGGCTCGATCTTGCCCTCCGGCGCGAAGAGAGTGAGTTTCCTGAGTTCGGACTCAAGCGTCCATTGATCCGCTCCGACGATCTGGAGGAGCGCAGAAAAAGATGTGTCATCAATGGAACCGCCTTCGGCCTTCACGAGGGCGAACGCCCACGCCGAAAGTTCTCGGGGCGACAGCGGCTTAAATTCCTTCACCTCCGCAACGTCTGTGAGCGCCTTCACCGCACCGAGGCGTTTATCAGGTTTGGACTCAACAAAGGCGACAATGACCTGCGGATGCACGTTGTCGGCGATCGTTTGGATATCCTCTTTGTCGATCTTCGGAACTCCGCGAATGAGAACGAGTCTTTTTTCGGCGATGAACGGCATGGCGGAAACCGCATCCAAGATATCGGACAAGCTCACCTCTCTTGCGTGAAGTACGAGTAAATTCTCAACCCCATGCTTCTCCGCAAAGCCCTTCTTCCAGCGCTGAACCTCTTTCTCTAGAGCGTAGTCATTGTCGCCGGTGAAGAAATGGAGAGTGGGAGAGTGCAAAGCGAAATGCGGGTAGCGGGTTGCGGATAGCGGGTAGCGTTTGGCTGGTTGCCGATAGTGTAACAAAGCATACCTACTACCCGCTATCCGCTACCTTCTACCCGCTTCTCATGGATCCATCATTTCTTCTATTCTATCAAATAACATTCTAATTCTTCGTCAATGGCTCACGATGGAGCAGAAACCGGTTTTTTGCTATAATAAGGAGAAATGAAACACCGTTATTCTCTCTTCGGCAAAAAGTCTCTACGCACAATTGCGATCCTTGCGTCGAGCATGACCGCTGCATTCCTCATCGGAATCCAGACCGCAGGAGATTTTAGTCCGGTCGATGCAACGCAAGCCGACGGCACGGACACAGCAGGAGACTTCAATGGTAACGACCACCTCGACATTCAGGATGCGCGCATCGCTCTCGAACTCGCAAGCGCCTATCGCTCTCCCACTCCAGACGAACTCTCGGCTGATCCCAATCAGGACTTCACGATTACGATCGATGACGTCTTTACGATTCTCGAGCGACTGGAGCGCTCTCCCTCGACCCCGAAGGTGAACCTGTAACAGAGACAAACGGACACACAAACACACATGCACAGAAGCCTTCGCACATCCGCGGCAGTCATACTCTCGCTCGCGTTCGTGCCAGCGATGCCGGTTGCATCCGCAGCTGGCTCGATGACGATTCTCATGGTTCCACACTGCACCGAGCAGTCTGGCTGCCCTGAATTCGAAGTCACCGATGCAGAACACTTCACGACCGGACAACTCGCCGCCGGCGACATCCTCGATATCGACGTCCTCGTCCGCGGTACGGACTACGCAAAGGTTCGCTCCGTAAAGTCGTGGATCAAGTACGACCCAAGGATTCTGGAAGCCAGAAGCGTAGAACTCACGACCGCTATCCCCTCCCCGACTCCTGGCGAACAGAACATTGATCCAGCGCAGGGGATCGTCAAAATCGGAGGCAGCACCACGAGCGGTTTCTCGTCTCCGGATACACGCATTGCCCGCGTCACGTTCAGAGTCCTTGAGACCTCAGCCAACACCGAACTCTCATTCGACGGTTACAGTGACTCGGGTATCGGCAACACGGCAGTGAATGCAGAGAACGGCCAAAACGGTCTGGATAACGGAGCTCTTCCAGCTCCCCCGTGTTTCGACTCCATTCTCGGCTGTAGCGGCACAACGACCCCCTTACTCTTCGGTGCGCCCGCAAAGCTGACGGTGAAACTCACTGCTGCCACACTTCTCACAGCACAACTGGGCGAACCATCCGGTACTTCCTCCGCATCCTCCAATACTACGAACGCTGAGACACAACAGACCGGAGGAGTAGCCGGCATGGAGAACACAAGCGGCTTCTCTTCTTCAACCTCCTCTCTTACGGGTCAGGGAAGCACGTTTGGAATTCTTCAGGTTCAGGACGTCCGCGTGACGACGAAGGACAATGTCATCTTCCTCGGTTGGCAAGCCTTAAGGAGCTCCGAGCTCGCCGGATACAACGTCTACTACGGAACCGTGAGCGGTCGCTACATTCAGCGTCGCAGCTTGCCCGCCACCTCCACAAGCCTCGTGCTGAGGGATCTACAACCCGGTACGACGTATTACCTAGCTGTCCGCGCTGTGAATGCACAGGACCTAGAAAGCGTCTTCAGCCAAGAAGTCTCAGTCACCGTCGGTCAGCCAGAAACAGCCACGTCTCCGATGACGACCCTGCCACCAGATTCGGGAGCCGTTACCGGTAACCCGATCGAAACGCGCGGCGGCACCACCATCAAGGGTGAGACCGGATCTGCGAGCATCGTGCTCTGGATCCTTCTCGGCTCCGCCGTCATCGGCACCACATTCGCTTTCCGTCGCCAACTCGTTCTCGCAACCCATGTCGCCTAGTAATCCCCTTGCCGGCTGGAACGCTACGGACGACGACGTGTCGGTACCAGTTCGTTCCTCGAACGCACCCGCTGCCCCGGCAGCAGACCTTCATGCTATGGACATGACCCACGGAGAAGCCGATCACATTGTTTTGCGACATCACGCTGCATCAGTGAATCCTGCCTCGATGCGTCTTTCGGCATTCCTCGGCGTTGCGCTGGTGCTCGGAGCCATCGGTTTCCACTTCGGATTCGGCAACATCTTCGGTGACCTGAGTGGAGGCGCTACCCCGACAGTCGTCGAGATCACGCCCGAAGGAGTTTTCTCACCGAACACGATCACCCTGAGTCCCGGCGATACGATGATGCTCGAGAATAAGAACCCCGATCCGCAGGTCATCAAGTCCAAAGACGGACGTGAGCTCTTCGCGGTGCAGGTTCTATTTGATACGCCGTTCACGTTCACGGTTCCGAGTGACGCAGTCGGCACGTACACGTATTTCTCTGAAACGCTCCCCGATGACAAGGCTCTCACGATTACGATAGCGGCAGGTGCCACTTCTTCCTCCGTAGATTCGGCCGATATTCCGATTCCATTCGGCGGTGAAGAGATCCCAATTCCATTTGGCAACAACGAGATTCCAATTCCGTTCGGTAATGAGGAGATCCCGATTCCGTTCGGTAACGAAGAGATCCCGATTCCGTTCGGTAACGGTTCTGCAGGAACTGTTTCATCATCGTCATCGTCATTCTCATCGTCATTCTCATCCTCGTCCTCGTCGTCATCTACCACCACCGTGACCGAACACACGGGCGGCAGCACGACGATCAGCCTTGGCGGGAACCGCTATCTGCCGCGCCCCTCTTCGTCCGCACCTTCTTTCAGGTCCCAGATCCCCACGAATCCGTACACCGTGACGACCGGACTCGAGACGCAGGACCGACTTGAAGCAATTGCAGCAGCTGCCAAAGCCACGCAGGAGATCCACGCCGGAGCACCGCTGCAGGAAATGGTGAAACACAAGCCTACATCAGTCACGAAGACGGGGCCCGAAGGAATGCTGCTCCTCGTTCTCCCTGCATTCATGGGAGTCGCTCTCCTCTTCAGGAAACTCTCAGTCGCCTAATCAAAAGACGTGTCAGCCATTCGTGCCACACAAGATAATGGGTTTTGATGTGATCTCGGTTCCAAAGTGAGCGGTGACAAAATACTGGCCGTTCCTAACTGCGAGGCCAAATCCCATCATTGTAAAATGCGGACTGACGATTGCATTGAAGTGCGGTCGATACGCCTTCCCCTCTTCAGCGAGATAGTAGTCGAAACTGTAGCGGATGGATTTCAGGAGTTTTTCGGTGCAGTCGGCATCTTCGCACGAGTACGGACCACGGCCGATATTCTCAGTGAACGTCATGCTCTTCACGTTCTTGAACTCTAGACCAAGACTCTTGAACCAGCCTCTGATCGCGCCGTAGTCGTAGTATGCGGTCGTACCGTCCCGCTTGTGCTCCATGACGCCTTTCATCGCCGATCTCGCGGACCACAGTGCTGCGGTGCGATTGAGCTGCGGCTCGAATCGGTACGCCGGAAGTCCGCGCTTCGTTCGCTCGACGTTGTACCAACCGAGCCAGGTTTCGCGGACTTTGGCGAGATCTACGTTCTTCGTCACCCAGTCCTCGGACGGAAGACATGCGGCTGCGGGAGGCGGCTTGGGTGCCGCTTCGACCATCACTCTACGTGCAGCAGCAGCCCGCTGTAGTTGTCCGGGTACCGCCGCAGAGACCGTCACCGGAACGATGACCGCAAGAAGTCCGAAGATCAGTGGCAAGAATCGTCGCATCAAAAACACCGTGCCATCTGACCGCGAGTCATGCAACGGACCTCAATGCTTTTGTTCGTTAGTTTCAACACTAACAAAAAACGCCACCCGCAGGGGATGGCGTTCTTTTTGATTTGCTACAGAAATTAGCAGTCGCAGCCGTAGACGGTCTGGCGCTTGTTCTCCTTGCAGCGCCAAGCAGCCTTCTTCACGAGGTCCTCGCAAGCCTTGGCGAGAGCATCGCAGAAGTCGCCGCCGCAGCGGAGGTCCATCTTGGAAAGAACTTCTTTAACGTGGGACTGAACGATCATGGGAAAATGGGGAAGAAGTAGTAGATGGACGAGATTCTAGAGTGGTCT
>JAGORY010000089.1 GCA_018062585.1 Candidatus Peribacteraceae bacterium
GCAAGCGGCTCAGAGGCGACGTAGGTGATCCGCAGTGTTCCGCCTTGGCCTTCGAGCTTCGTGGAGGCGCTGCCTTTATTAACCCTTAGCGCCTGTTCCACGAGTGCTGACGAGTCGACAATCGTTGGTGTGATCCGGTGAACCTGCGCCCACGCAAACCCAGGGACAAGAATCAGCGCCGTCACAGAAATGCTGCGAGCGAGGAGAGTGCAACGCCGCATCCTTAGAGGACGGTCTTGAAGAGGATAAGCGAGATCGCGAACATCGAGACCAGAATGTAGCCGGCATCGATGAGCAGAAGCTGTACTGATTTTCTGGTGTAGGCGTAATTTTGTGCCATTACCATTGCTGTGAACGGGAACCAAAGAACGACGCAGATGACAAGTGGATCGACCCAGCTCTGGATCGCGAGGATCTGCATACCCCGTCCCAGAACGACGGCCATGACGAAAGCGGTTGCGAGACTCGTCACCATCGCTGGGACCATCGCTTTCTGCATTTCGGCTTTGTCCATCTTATCCATGCCGGTGAGCCGAGCCCACGGTTTCATGAACAGCGGACCGTACCACACAGAACCGATGATCATGTAGGCGACCATACAGACGATGATCGCGAGCGGATGCTGGATGATAAAGGTACCGAGCGCTTGGAGGTGGGTCATGGAAAAGAGGGGGGAGATTACTGCCGATTCTACCCTGTTTCGGGACGGAAGGTTATTTTCCACCTACCCGTTCGCGCTTTTTATGCGTACTATGCCTCCGTTCGGGACGTAGCTCAGTTGGTAGAGCGCCTGGTTTGGGACCAGGAGGCCGCGAGTTCGAGCCCCGCCGTCCCGACCATTTTTCCCTGACTATGCGTCCTCACAGATACTTCGATCTCATCATGGCTGCGTTCGTCGCGGTCCTGCTTATTAGCAATATTGCCTCGTCCGCCAAGATTCTGGACTGGGGTGTGTCGATTCAGGGTTTACGGCTCAGTTTCGATGCTGGGACGCTCCTGTTTCCTCTGAGTTACATCTTCAGTGACATTCTCACTGAGGTCTACGGTTACGCAAAAAGTCGGCGCGTCATCTGGACCGGATTTGCATCCGCACTCCTCATGAGCGCATGTCTGTTTCTCATCGGGAAAATGCCGGGCGAAGCCCAGTGGTTACAGTACGCGGGAGATGATGCGTACGGCGCGATTCTGGGGGGAGTTGCTACAGGCGGGATTATTGTGGCGAGTTTGTGTGCCTATTTCCTCGGTGAATTTAGCAATTCGTTCCTGCTTGCGAAGATGAAAGTCTGGAACAACGGAAAGCGCCTCTGGATGCGCACCATCGGTTCAACGCTCGTCGGCCAAGGCCTCGACACCGTCGCGTTTACTGTCATCGCCTGCGCACTTGGCGTTTTCCCCTGGGAGATCGCGATGAGTCTCATCGTCGCCAATTACATCTTCAAAGTCGCGATCGAGATCATCTTCACGCCAGTCACGTACGCCATCGTCGCATTCCTCAAAAAAGAAGAGCACGAGGACTACTACGACCGCGAGACGAATTTCAGTCCGTTCAGGCTTGGGTGATAGGGGAGTGTAGGGACGCTAAAACTTCTGCTTCTCCCAGAGCTCGAAGAATCTGCCTTTCTTTGCGTACAGTTCGTCAAACGTTCCTGACTCCACGATCTTGCCGTCTTCGAGGACGAGGATACGGTCCATTTCTTTGATCGTCGTTAGGCGATGGGCGATGACGACGGCCGTGACGTTCTGGAAAAATCGGTGCAATGAATCTTGGATCTTGGCTTCGGATTCTAGGTCCAGATGGGACGTGGCTTCGTCGAGGAAGAGAATTTCCGGTTTCTTGAAGACGGCCCTTGCGATACCGACGCGTTGCTTTTCGCCCCCCGAGAGTTTGATGCCCTTTTCCCCGATGATGGTGTCGAGTCCATTCGGGAGCCGGCCCATGAAATCTTTGACGTGTGCGGTCTCCACGGCCTGAGACAGGAGTGCCGTGTCATCCGCCTGATCAATATTCGCGAGCGTGATGTTATCGAGCAGACTGAAGTTGAAGACCTCGGTGTCCTGAAGCACGACAGATGTCTTGCGGAAGAAATCCGAACGCCTGATCTCCCGAAGCGGCACTCCACCGATGAGGATCTCGCCTGCGTAATTTTCATGCTCTTTCAGCAGCAGCTTAAAGAGCGTTGATTTCCCAGCTCCGGAAACTCCGATGATGCCGATGCGCTCGCCTCGGCGAATGGTGAACGAGATCGAGTCGAGGACTTTCTGGCTTCCGTACGCAAAGGAGAGATCTCGAATCTCAACGCTTTCCCATGAAGACGGGAAGCTTACTTTGCCCGCATCTTCATCGATACGGATCGGCTCATGCAGAATGTCCCTCATGCGCGAGATGCCGTATTTCGAAATGATGAAGTCGAGCGAGAGGTCTGACAGTTGTTGGATCGATTCCCAAATATAGCTGAAATAGCCGTAAAAGAGTACAAGGAAGCCCACATCTCTCCTTCCGTGATACACCTCAAACACGATGTACAGGATGATGCTGATGCGGAAGGCTTGTGACCACGCATTCAGGATGATGTTGCGAATACGAAAATTGCGAATGCGCACACGAATTTTTTGGAACAGTCTGTCACTTGTTCTGCCGATGATACCGAGCAACCCTTCCTGCATGCCGAGGACTTTCACGCTGCGCACGTTGCCGAGTCCCTCGAAGATCACGCCCTGCAGATGCTCGTCGGCGTTGCTTGCGATGTGCTGTGCCCGACCGGCGAGACCCGTGAGGACATGTGACAGAGCGAAATAGGTAACGAGAAATGACAGAGTCGCGATGCCCACGCGCAAATCGAATGCAGCAAGAATGGAAATCATGCCGCCGAAATGGACGGCCGCCCTGATGCCGGTACGAAACCATATGCGGGAAATCCTGTTGATGCCGTCGACGCCGCGCTGGATCCGCTTCAGCTTCGCGCC
>JAGORY010000090.1 GCA_018062585.1 Candidatus Peribacteraceae bacterium
TGATCGCCTCCTGCACGGTCTGGGCTTCTGTGTACTTAGGGTCGATCTTGAGTGCTGAAGCGATGTACTTCTCGGCGTCGGCTGGGAGGCCTGCGGCGAGTGCGGCTTTGGCCGCCATCGTGAGGGCTACCGCATCGTCGGGGTATTTTTGGAGTGCCACTTTGGCGAGTGCTAGAGCGTCGAGGCTGTGATCTGACGTACCGACAGCGAGGTCGACGTAGCGCCGGTAGGCATCGAGGTCGCCATCTTTGCTCTCGGCGATGAGTTTGTACTGCTCGAGCGCGAGAGCGGTGTTGCCGAGCTCGAGTGCGTAGTCGGCAAGCAGTTCTCTCGCGTCACGCTCGGGTTCGAAGCCATTGAGGATGGAATACTGCAAAAATGTCACTGCATTCTGTGGGTCGCCAAGTGCGGCGTGCGTGCGGGCTAGAAAGTACTGGATCTCGGGTTTCTCGGGATCGAGCGAATAGGCCTGTTCGAGTGAGGCGAGTGCGTCTCTCGTGCGTTCGGTTGTGAATTCGCAGAAACCTTTTACGATCCACGCATCGCGGTACCTCGGCTCCACCGCAATCACGGGTGTTGTCAGCTTGAGAGCGGTTTCGCATTCATTGACCTGAGCCAGAGCGCGGCCGAGGAGGGTAGCGAGATGCGTGGGCTGCCCCTGTGGGAAGAGCGCGAATTCGCCGTACGCTTCAAGGATCACTCCGGCGATGCCGCGGATTGCGGGGTCGGCACTCTCGGCAGCTTTCGAGAGATGGATTTTTGCTTGGTCGTGCTCGCCATGCACGATGGATGTGAGACCGAGTCCGTACATCGACTGTGGCGACTCAGGCTTGCGGTTAAAAATAGAGACGGCGGTTGCGGTATCACCTTTTCTGAGCGCCAGAATTCCTTCAAGGAGCAGCACGTCGTCCGAGTTTTTATTTTCCTGCTTCAGGGTATCGATCGTGTCGCTCGCTCCGTCATATTCGCGTCGCTGCAGCTGGATCGATGCGAGTTTTTTCAGTGCCGGTGTTCCGCCGCCTGCTTCCACGCTGCCTTCGTACTTCGTCTGCGCCTGCTTCCATTCACCTTTGAGCTCGAAGATCTCACCCTGCCTGAGTTGCATGAGGGCTTGGGACTGCATGGCGCTGTCCGGAGCGGTTCGCTGATTGCCGGGGAGAATTTTTTGCAGGAGTGATGTGTTGCCGCCGGTCTTGAACGAGCCTTCGATCGTGCTCACCGAACGGTGGATCTGCCAAAGAAAAAGTCCGCCAACCGATACGCCGAGTGCCGCGGCGAGTAGGAGTGGAAGATAGATGCGGGGAGGGATTTTCACGGGACTAACTTACCACAAGGACACTGCAAAAAAGATTGCCAAGCTGCGCCATCGTTTCTGTTCTCCTATTAATCCTCGGAGACAGGGCTCAGCTCGCCGTCATCGCTCTTTTTCTTACGGACGGACTTGCGCGGTGTCGCCGGCTCATCATCTCCTACGGCCGCTGCGGCCGCTGCCTTGGCGGCAGCTTCGGAGAGATGGCGGGGGATGACGGCTTCGATTGCGCCCCAGTTGGCATTGTCCGACTTCGGGATGAGGATCGTCACCTGATCACCGACTTCGGCGCGGTAGAACGTGATGGACGCCAAAAGAATGCGGTAGGCCTTTCCGTCGGCGAGGACCTTGTACTGTCCATCTTCCTGAATGAGTACACCGATGATGGTGCGGCGCTCGATCGGGGCAATCTGTTTGTAGATGAATTTTCCTTCCTCGGTGATCGTGAGTTTCATACCGTCGCCTTCGACGAGCTTGCTCTTGCTCGCGTAGTTCGCTGGGATCGGATAGGCCTGACCCAGAGAGTCCACCATGTTCTGTCCGTCGAAAACTCCTTCCACCACTTTGGCTGCGGCTCCGGCGTACGAACCCATGCCGAGCGAGCTTGCCTTGGATGTGTGACGTTCGCGCGACGTGTCCGAGACGCCCGTGAGATCACGGAGCATGCTATCCGCCGTTTTGAGGGCCGACATCGCGGAGTCGATCAATTCCTGAATGGACAGAAGTTTGTCGTCTGACATGGAGTTGGTTGGGATATGAACGTGTGTCTTTAGGAGATCTCGGAGACAGAAAGCGGATGAGACGTAAGCCGATCACGCATGTGATGTTCTGTGAGAAGTCCCGCTTGAGCACCTAGGGCACCGACGACACTTGCAGCATTCAGTGTACCAGCGATCAACGCAATTGGCAACGACTCGCCGCTCGAAAGCGCCCACGCTGCCCCTGTACCGAAGGCGTCTCCGGCACCCGTCGTATCGATGACTGTGACGTCCGGAAGAATGGGGCAATGGTACGTTTTTGTGCCGTCCGTGGCGTGTGTACCGTTTTTACCGTCGGTGATGCAGACGTGCTTGGCGCCCGCGGCATGGAGGGCTGTGAGTGCTTTCGGGATCGTGTCCGTGCCGCTGAAGTGCATGGCTTCCTCCTTATTCAGCAGTAAGAGGTCGGTCACCTGAAGCAACGCTTTTTTGTCGGGAGCGGCGATGCCAGCGGAAATCTGGCAACCACCGGGGTTCCACGTCAGGTGAACGCGTGGGCTCTTCAGAATCGCGTGGATGATGTCGTCTTCGATGACGCAGGACGTATCCGAGAGATGATTCAGATACACGACGTCCGCCTTCGCGATTGCGCCGACGTCGAACGTGACGTCATGGAGATGTTCATTGACGCCCGGCGTGTAGAGGATCGTGCGTTCGCCGCTTGGTAGAGACAGGATGATCGAGAAGCTCGAGGTCTCGTGTTCGACGACCGTTGCCGAGGTGACACTCACTCCTTCTTCTTTCATCGTCCTCAGAAGTTTTTCGCCCCACTGGTCCGAGCCGACGACACCGCAGAAGCC
>JAGORY010000039.1 GCA_018062585.1 Candidatus Peribacteraceae bacterium
TGGGGGCATTTATGCTTGGCCTCGGTTTACCACTGTTTCTGTTTTTTCTGTACGCCAAAGCAACGAGCGTTCGTGACTGGCTTGCGGGCCTCAGATCTTCAGAGACTGCCTGACGGCGTCGGCTGCGTCACTGTCTCTCTCCTGAAGCGCGTTGCCGACAGCGCTGTCGACAGTCCTAGCTTCCCGAGCGCAGACGGTTTCAAGTTCATTTGTGACCGCCTCAGTGGCTCTCGAGAAATCAGACTGAACACCTTGGCTTTCCGGAAGTGTAGCCGCATCGGACTGGGCACGTACCTGCATTATTTTTTCGATTACGCCCTGACCCTGTTTGATCTTGACGTCACGGTCACCTAATTCGGTGCTAAATAGTTCCATGATGCGTTCCTGCATTTCAGGACTGATACCTTCGGTGCGGATTTCCTTTATCATAGACTGTCGGGTTTGATCATTGATGCCCTGTGCAGCGCCGATGAGATCAATGACTTCGTCGTAGAGGTTTGTGGTTTGCATGGGGGAGAGGAGTTAGGCGGCAGTGTGAAGATTGACTTCCGTTTTCTTGGCATTGAAGCGCATTTTTGTGGGATCGATCTGGCCGCCCGTGATCGGCGTGTCTTCGAGCGCGAAGTGCGTGAATTCATTCGGTCCTGTACGCATCGTGAAGACTTTGCGCGTGATGTCGATGACGGCGTTCTGTCTGCCGCGCGCATCGACGAGCACGACTTTGCGGCCTTTGTCCGCGTTCTTGCGAACGATGCCGAAGAACACGTTGCTTGCCCCGTCCAGCTTCATCGCGATGCCTTGGCCGATCGGCGCTTGGTCGTAGAGAGCCTTCAGCCGTTCATTCAGCTTTGGGGGATTGAGCGTCTCGTTGGCGCTGACCTTGGACTGATAGAACTCGCGAATGGCACGGTTATTTTCCCAGCCGAACTTGCTGAGTTTCAGGTGCTTCGCAAGATCACGGAGCATCGCCCGCTCGGTCTTGTCGACCGATGTGAGTGCGTCAATAGCTTTCAGGAGGTTGTCGTTCTCGCCTGCAGCATTATCGAGCAGCATGCGGTCGAGTGTCAGAGCTAGCGCCGGATTGGCATTGATGAGGAACGACTTGAGGTTGTCATGCGTGCGTCCGGTACGGGCGATATTTTCATCGGCCATACGCTCAGCGATCTTCTGCTCCGTGGCGACGCGTACGCCTTCCACCAGCTTCAGCTTCATCTCGATTTTCTTGAGAGACGGGACGTCGGTGTGTTTTCCTTTGAGCTTGGCGACTTCACCGAGAGCGGCTTCGTAACGGTTTCTAAGATCAGTCTTCACCTCGATCTCTTCCTGTAGATCCTTGATGACTTCGTCGCAGACGCGCTGCTTCGTTTCGAGGATCGTGAGCGAGTTACTCGCATTCACGGATTTGTCGAAGAGCGTTTGCTCGGCTCTCTGCACGAACCCCGCGATCCTGCCGCGGGCGGACGTGGCTCGTTCCTTCGCAATCTTCGTGATGGCGTCATCAACCGATTTCTGACTGGCCTCTTCCGAGGAAAGACGTGATCCGAGCCACGTCGTCCACTTCGTTTCCGTCCCCTTTATGCGGTTAGTAGCCGAATTCGCGTCCTCTTTGAACTTGAGGTCCAGTTTTTCACGCGGGCTCAGGTTGTCGGTGGGGTCAACTGCCTTGAGCAAGTCCTCATTCGAGGTCTCGCCGTGGCCCATTTGTTTCGAAAGCAGGCGAGCTTCGCGGAAGGTGTGGATCATGGATATTTGTGTGAATCTTTACGAGTATTATACTACAGAAATGTAAATAGAGCAATAACCAAACCCGGCGCATTGCTGCACCGGGGGGTGGTCTTTCTGCCGCGTGGGCTTCAGTTGAAATGGTTAGTGAGGAACAGTCTGCCCCGGCTGCGATGCCGTGCTGCGATCCTGTTCCTCAGTGGCCAGCGCTTGGTAGGGTTGGATCCGGAAGGCCAATTGTTTGACTCCCAGAACCATGTGTATTCGTCTGATTTCCTTGCCGTCCTTAGTGACGATGAGGTCTCCCGCGAGCCCTTTAAATCCCAGAGGCGACATGATGACGCCGTCCATCACGTCTGGGATCTCGTAGGTTACGGCGTACGGTGGACTGATAATCAGTTCCTCCGCCCTATAGCCGAATACAGGGCGGAACATGATTCCCTGCGCAACGATCCAACGTCTGCGGATCAGAATGTCGATTCCGTAGAGGCTAAGCCCGATGGCATACAATGTGCTGATGGTGACGACTGCATCTGCCGTCACCGAGAATCGCACGATTCGCAGTAGGCTGAATGCCCACCTCAGAATCGAGAGCTCGAAGTACATGCTGACTATCGTCAGGATTGCGACGACGAGCGCCACAACAATGAAGACGACCATTCCTTGCCAGAAATGAAAATCCTCGACTGCGGCAAAGGTCACCAGAATGAGTGCTGGTAGCCAAATGTCCCCGATGGCCTGATCCGTAACGACGGTCGGCATCAACCAGTGTAGTACGCCGAGTACGAACCCGAGGACCACGATGGGCCACAGGACGAATGGTTTGCGAAATTGCGTATAACGGAACGGTTCGCGTTGGTGAGGCATGACTTCTTCCTTTATTCAGAGGGTGGTTGTTTGTACTGAAGCCGGTGCTGCAAAATGACCGACGAGACAGGGCTAGAGAAGCTCTGAATCTAAGTCTATTATCATATATATTTACAAATTGTCAAATATCATATATAATTGCATTAGCTGATCCTTTCACATCGCCGCTTAATGTCACCGAATCGTTCGGTACTGGCAGGAAGGAAGCAAATCTCACTCACACAGGAGAAGTGTCATGGTTGCGTCGTATCTGTTGTTGGGCATTCTGTTTGCTATGGTCCTGCTGTTGGTGTTCGCGCTGGATTTCTCGAACAGCACTTCTGGTCACCTCGGTCGGGGAGCGCTAGGCGTTGCCCTAATCGCTGGTCTCGGATGTCTGATCGGGTTCTATGCTGCGCACATCCCTTTGTATCAAGGAACTCCGATGCATCGGTGGGGAGTCTCGTCGTTCGAAGGTACTGGCACCTCCGTCGTCGCAACTGCTGCTGCAGCCGAAACCAAGATCGTAGGAACAGCCCCCATCGATCCTCCGGCCGGGTTCATTTTTGACCCGGTAACGGGAAACCTCAAGGCTCCAGCTCCTATCCCCGCGGGCTACGTTCTCGTACTTAAGTACGAAAGCACAGATCAACCTCTCAAGGGTGGTCAGGAGCTGAAGGGTCGTTACATGGGTCCAGGCCAAACCTGGAAACTGCCGAAGGATGCTACCGAGATCGAGGCCATGTACTGGAACAAGAAAGCGAACGAGGTGACAGGCTTCGTTGTCCCGTTTTAGGGGCCACGAACGCGATGTGTCGATCAGCAATCGGGAGGAGGGCTTAGGCCTTCCCCCCGTTTTGTGGTGCTTGACATTGATTGTCAAATATAGTATTTTGCGCCTCCTATGTCCACACTCAAGCCTACCGGCGATACACCTGAAACCACTCCATCGTTGCTTGTAGAGCACTTAGAGGACGTGACCGGGGCTTCTGCTGAGCACGTCCGAGTCACCGTTGATATCCTGAGACAGGGCGTGACTACCAATGGAAATGTAGTACATTCTACCTCCTCTCCTTCTATGAGTATTCCTGAATATTCCGATCGGCAGTCTGAAGAACCGGTAACATCAACTGCTTCGAAAAAGAAAACGAGCACCCGTAAAAAGGCTGCGCCGAAGGAGAATGCAACTGAGAAAAAGTGCGGGCATCACGCAAGAAAGCTGCAACAAAAAAAGTCGAGACGGCCGCAGACGAAACAATGGAGCGCATTGCCGAGATTGTTCCCGGATTTGAAACCCAAGCTATCAATGTGTCCGCTGATACGGAACTTCCGTTTGTCGCGGCTCCCATTTCTAATGCCGACCTCGAAGCGATGAACACGAACGAAGAGATTCTCGTTTCTGCCCAGCCTTTTCCTTCTCCCGTTACCCCTTCCTCCGAACCCGCCATGGCTTCTCATTCTCCGGAACACGATCCCGCAGAGACCGAGACTCCGGCTCCGGCAGCCGAGACAACGGAACATATACCGGTGAATTCGGCAGAGACGGTGGAGCAGGATCCCCTGGAGACTCCCGCCCCTACTACAGGCGAAGCGAGCGCCGATGCTCCTGAGCCGCCACCTCCGGCGATCGAAAGGCCGGACCAAGCGGAGTGGCGCACGATCGAGGGCAGCCAATATTTCTCGGCTTCCCTGAAACAGCAAGCAAGCGAACTTGCCGCTTTCGACGAGTCGCACCTCATCAGCAACATGTCGGTATTGAGTGATCACGACCATGCCGCGATGCAGACGGTGCTCACGGAATTTCGATGGTGCCAGCACCTCATCGCCGAACTTGAGAGTGATCCGAATGAAGTGACATACGGGAATTTCATGACTGGCATGACTGCTCTTTTCCAAGCTGTTCATGAATATACGGGCACCTCGACGGAGACTCAGACGGTCAGCCTTGGTTCGGCAGCAGCAGCCAATACGGACACGGGAATCGAAAAGTCTGCCATCGGACTGCGTATGAAATTTCTCATCGCTCAGCTCAAAGAGATGACGCAGCCGGTCACTCTTCGTCCGGAATTTATGCGTACCACGCTGGCCCAGAGGTCCGCCCACAGGCTCTTCGGTATGGAGCGTCAGCAGGAAGTAACCGGTTATCTGAAGCAGGCGGAAAAAGTCTATGGTTCTGAGGGGCTCAAATATAGCGGCAAGGCAAAGGAGTTGGCTGTGAACGCCGGTAGAAAAATCATTTCTCCCATTGCCACGATCAATGCTCTTGCCGGAAACATCCGTAGAGAGACACTGCGTCTGATGGTCGGCGGAGTCTTGATAGCTGCAGAGATTACGGGTCTTGGATACGCCGCATACAAGACGGTTGGAGCCGGTTGGAATTATGCTCGTCATGGAGGCGCCACTGCTCCGCAGGATCCCAGCCAGAATCTCGCATTGAGCCCAGCGCAAATTAAACAGATGGAGGCTCAGGACCAGGCAGCAGTTCAGACGATCTTCGAGGGAATGGACGTGGAGGTGAAAGGCAAGAACCTGCACATTAGGTTCGGCAACACAGGCGCACTGACGGTCAATGAAACTTTGTTTGTCCTGATGGGTACGGGCACGTCCGCGAAAGCTCAGCACGTGAATCCGATTGGTAATAGCGAATACACCATCCAGCTCAGTCCGGCACAGCTTGCAAAGGGAACTGAAATTGCCGTGACGATTCGTGGCAAATCGCGGGTCGGTTCTGAAAACTTCCTCTTGCCAAATGCAACCGGAGATACCGATTACAAGACAGTTGAAGTTCGCTAATCGTTAGATGATCGTCGGCGGAACTCCCGGGTCTCTCCCAAGTTCTGCGGGAGGAAGGTCCGGCGTACGTCTCAGTTCTGCGTCGGGAGGAAGCGCAACGGGGGCCTCACTGTCGCTAGGTACGAGTTCCGGTCCTGTACCCGTACCAAGATCCGGTCCTGATCCGGGAAGATCCGGTCCTGTTCCTCCAAGGCTCGGTCCAGTGGCACTCAAGTCCGGTCCTGTACCACCTCCGAGACCTGGTCCCGTGGCACTCAGGTCCGGTCCTGCACCTGCACTAAGATCCGGTCCTGATCCGGGAAGATCCGGTCCTGTACCACCTCCGAGACCTAGTCCCGTGGCACTCAAGTCCGGTCCTGCACCTACACTAAGATCTGGTCCTGATCCGGGAAGATCCGGTCCTGTTCCTGTGCCAAAATCCGGTCCTGCTCCACCCAAAGTAGGTCCCGTTCCGAGGAGATCCGGCCCTGCACCACCTCCAAGGCTCGGTCCCGTGCCGCTCAAGTCCGGTCCTGTTCCCGTGCCAAGATCCGGTCCTGTTCCGAGGAGATCCGGCCCTGCACCACCTCCGAGACTTGGTCCCGTGGCACTCAAGTCCGGTCCTGTTTCAGGAGGGAATCTGTCGGCTTCGATGAGATCGCGGAACGTCGCATTCGGTTCGCTATCGAACATTTCCAAAATCTTCAGGTCATTCGCGAGATCTTCGAAATCTTGAACTCGGTACGACGGACTGTTCTCGATGAGCGTCGCCTGCTTCAGGTTTTCAGCGCGAATCGCATCCTGCTCCGCCTGAGGGAGAGTCGGATCGACGCGCTTCATCCTCATCTCGATCTCGAGCTTCTTCTGACGCTTGATGTTGTCGCGGATTTTCTGGACGCGCTCACCCATATCCTGACGCGCGGCGTCATCAGTCGTCCCGAACATTTTGCGGATCGCGTGCAGAATTGCGAGATCTTTTGCGTATGCCTGAAGTTCTAGGCGCTTCGTTTCGTTCGTGTAATCCTGAGCATCGATGGCCGTGCGGTCGAACTTGCGGTACGTGTCGATGTCTTCGACTCTCTGCCACATCCCTCCCATGTTCCGGAGCGGATCGCCGAGCGTATCGATGAAGAGAAGGTCGAATTCCGAAACAAGATTCTTCTGTTCCGTCGGCGTGACCCCGAGATCATCGAAGCGCCCGAAACCGTCCGACTCATGTGTGAGACGCATCGTGCGCGAGAGTGCGTTTGCCATGCGCTGACTGAGCTGCTGCTCGGCGCGGTTGATGCGGGAATTGTAGTTACTTGCAGGAAGGAGTCCGAGCAAGACTTCCTCCAGTTTGGCGCGGCTGCCGATAGCAGTGGCGACCGAGTCGGGGAGCGCACCGGCCATCGTTTTTGCGGTGAGCTTGATGTCCTTCATGTCGGCGAGCTTCTTGTCGTAGACATTCATGCGGTCGGTGAGCCGCTTGAATCCTTCGCCCTGACTCTGCGTTGGGCCTGAGCCGAACCACGGCTCGGTGATGAGCGAGCGAACGTCGCCGAGCGACGAGACTGTGCCGAAGCCGCGACCAGGAAGCGAGACGCCGAAGCGGCCGAGGAATCCGGTGACACGGTTGAGGATGCTTGTAGCCGACAGGTCGTCCGGTCCGACGAGCAGGATAATATCGGCCTGTGTGAGCTGGGTTTCCTGCCTCGTGCTCTGGACGAGAACGGCGTACTTCATTTTCTCGATGATCTGGAGCGCTTCGGTGAGAGTCGGGGTTTCGCGACGTACTTTGTCGAACCTCCGTGCGAGCTCGAGCGCGGCGTCTGGATCGATAATGCCGGACGCCTCGCAGTTTCGAAGGAACTCCTTGGTGTCCTCTTCCGAGAGCCCACCGTCTTTGAGGACGTCGATGGGGGCTGAAGTCGTGAGTGGGAGGCTCGGCAGTTCCCCGATGAGCGCGAACTCCTTGGAGCGTCCCGGCGTCTTGGGATCGGGGATCTCCACCGCTGGATCGTCTTTTTTCTCCACTTTGTTCTTTCTTCGTATCACGAGGTTGGCGATGACGTCGACGAGGCTGCTGTTTTTGTAGATCGTTTCAGCCAATGCCTTGCCCTGGAGCACGATCTCCATATATTGCTGCTTCAGTGTGATCGGTAGATTGTCGTACGTGCCGTAGTCCACGAGTGCACTTTCGATATTCTCCGAACGTTTCACGTTTTTCGTTTCGTCCATTGCGAGCATGTAGCAAGCGTGCGAAAAAGCCTTCGTGACGCTGGCGTTGTTGTTTTGTAGATAGGCGATCGTATTCGCTTTCTCGCGTGCATTCAGGCCCATGCCGCCCATTTGGAGCATGAGCGACTTATGAAGCAGGTTTCCCGAGACGTCCACTTGGCGTTGTCCGCCGAGACTCACAAACTGTGTTCCATCGCTGGGGTTCGCAAACTGGTTCTGTCCGTCATCGATGATCAGGTTACCTCCGAGCTGCTCGCCGTCCATCGAGGGATTAAAGGCTGCAGCGATCGTGCCGAGTTTCACGCCTGCGAGCGCGGACATGCCGGTCATCGCTTCGTGCCCTGGGATATTGAGGCGATTCTTGGTGATGAATTCGGCCATGAGTTCCAGTTTGTCCTGCTGGTTCCTCGGGATCGGTAAACCGAGTTCACGGGCGAGATTTTTCAGCATGTTGCCGCCGGTTGCCGCAAATTTTGATACCCCCTTACCCATGTCGTTCAATGCGTTCTCGTTGCCGTTGATGAATCTGTCGTACGCAAAGTATCCGACACCTCCGGCGAGTGCCCAGCGACCGATCGGGTTTTTGGCTTTGAAAATCTGCCACACCGCGACCGCTCCGATGACGCCCATCGCGAGCTGGAGCCTTGGGTCCGCATTGCGGAAATTCTCCACGAGTCCGCGCGCTTCGCGTTCAAGCTTCTTCTTTTCCACGCTGCCCGTGAGCTGCAGCTGGTCTACTTTCGCCTGTTCGAATGTGAGGTTGTCATTGATCTCGCGGTTCCGGTAGAGCTCGTACATCTCCATGAGCATGGATTTCTGCACCGGGGGATCGATGATATTTTGCAGATCTCCGCGGAGCCTGTCTGGGATGCCGCTGCCGCTCCGGAGGAGAAATTCGGGGGTCGTGGCGTCGGTCTCGCTGATTCCCGGCTGCGAATCCAGCCACTGGGAGTACAGAAACGCAACACTACCCGGCGACGCCGCGGCGTTATTTTTCTCGGCCGCAATGTCGAGTGCCAGTATGTCGGCGATCGGGTTCTGACCAGGCGTGACTTTCGTGCCGTTTAAGGATGCGAGCGCTGTCAGCATGATGCGAATGCGTCCGTTCTGTGCCTGCTGTTCGTACTCGAAAATATCCTGCTCATTCAATGCGAGGCCAAACAGAGATACGTACTTAGCGCGCACAGCTTCGGGGATCTGTCGGTTGATGAATGCCGAGAATTCTTCGAGCCTGCGCGTTGGCGTCATCGCAAGGAGTCTCTCCTTATTGCCACCTTTCGCGGCGAGTGATCCGTTCGCGGGTGCAGTAAAGATGTCGGGGCTCTGGAAGGCTTGGAGTTGGTCTCGGACATCGTTCAGTGTCTGTTCGCGCACGGCATCCGGATCGGTGAAGTTCTGGAGCGTCCTACTGAGATTGTGCTGCGCATCGGACGTGAGCCGTTGGATCAACGGGCGGTTATCTTCGCCCATGCTACGGCCGAGCAGACGCTGTTCGCGTCCGCTGAAGCTGCCGATGAGGCTGGAATTACGCATGTGCGAGTGATGCTTGGCCTTTTCCTGCCGAGGCTCCAGAATTTTTGAAGATGTTTCCGGCGGCGTATCCGAGAAGCGGCGAAGCGACGAGGCTTGCTCCTCCTGTGAGCGGTGCGCCCATGACACCGAAGACAGATCCGATGCCGGCACCGATGCCTCCTGACCATGTGGGTTTGAGTGCTGCAGTTGTTGCTTCTTTGGCGCCTTTCCACGTGCCCTTCGCGATGGTCTTGCCGAGATTCCATGTGCCTTTGATAGGTGCGGTTGCCGTGTTCCACGTGCTCTTTGCGATCTGGCCTGTTTCTTCGCGTGCCTTCATCAAGATTTTGTATGGCCAGAACGGAAGCTCCGAAATGAGCCTTGTTCCTTCGGAGACGTGATTGCCGAAGCTGCCGTAGCGTTCGCCTTTGATGAAACCTTTGGCCATACCGATACCGTAGAGGGCGGTTGGGATGCCAAGAGCGACCGCAGCGGTGGGACCGACGAAATTCGGCGCCATCGCCATAAGCCAGTTCGTCGCCGATGTACCGGTGCCGAGTCCGAGCGGAGTCACGAGACTGTTGAGTCCGGAGAACATCGCCGCTCCCGCCTGTGGAAAGTACGGGATTTTACCGAGCAGCGGAATTTGCGAAAGATATCCGGTACCGAGCGAGCCGAGTGCCGTCATGCCGGCTGCCGCACCAATGACAGCGCTGCGAGCGTGGCGGAAGGGCTCATGCTTCGAGTCTGTTTTCGATTCGCTTCCTGAGGATTCGAGGTGACGGACGTTGGCGGCTTCGCGAGTGACAGAGCTGCTCGTCGTCGTCTCGATTGTTTTCTTGATCTTCGGCTCGTCGTCGGTCTTTTTTTCGACTTCTGTTTTTTCCGGAGCACTCGTCCTGACAACCGAATTGATCCGGTCGTTCTCTCGATCACGGTTTTGGTCAATACGTTGCCTTCTGGCATCCGATTTCTCGGGCGATACGTCGACTGCCGATTCGGGCGCGGTTTCGTTTTGTTTGGGCATGGGTTTTTTTTGTGTGTTTAAATCATCCTATTATAGCGGAAAATCCCTTTCTTCGCAAACGACCTGAGGCATCAGAAAAAATGAGCACATTCTGCAGTTGAAAAAAAACACGAAATTTGGTACAATGTGACCAAGAATACAAAAATAATCATCATCATGACCCAAACCCAAACCGCAGTTCCGGCCGATAATCGTGTCCTCGCCGAGGAGGTGTATGACATGGTGATGGGAGAGATCGACACCGATCTCATGCTTGCCAATATTCCGCTCTTGGAAGAGACGTACCGAGGCGA
>JAGORY010000040.1:0-5195 GCA_018062585.1 Candidatus Peribacteraceae bacterium
ATCGAAAAGGAGCAATGCATGCCCTGGCTCATGCTTGAGATCGCGCTCATCAAACCCAAGGTCATCGTGACGCTGGGTCGTCATTCACTCGGGCACTTCTTCCCAACGAAGACGATTACCGAAACACACGGTAAGCCCTTGAAGCTCACTGACACCATGACGCTCTTCCCTATCTACCATCCAGCAGCCGCTCTCCATAACGGAGGGCTCAGGAGTACTCTCGTCTCTGATTTCCGCGCACTCGGAGAATTCCTGAAGACTGTGGAGTAAAGTACGATGTATCACATGCAATTTTTCACTTTTCACTTTTCGTTTTTCACTTCTCTGTGACTTCCATTCTCGCCCGTATCGGAGTCGCAGCCGTGTTGTCGCTGACGTCTCTCATCGTCATTCTGTTTCGCGTGAGTCCCCTGAGCGCACCCGGTCTTGCGGTGCCGTTCTTTTTCCTCACGCTGTTCCTTGCGGTCGCGAGCATCGGAACGCTCGTCTGCTACGCCATCTGGAGCCGACTCTCGATGGAAGGCATGGACTCCGGCCGCAAGCTCTCGGTGTCGCTTCGGGAGGGACTGCTCATCGGAGCCGCTACCGTACTTCTGTTTCTGTTTCTCATTCTCGAGATCCTGACGTGGTGGATCGGACTTCTCATTTACCTCATCTTCTTCCTGATCGAGATGGCTCTCCTCTCATAATCTCGTTATTCTGTAGTCCCCATGTCGCTTCCCGCCCCCTACGATTCGTATCTCGGCAAGATCTCCTCGGCAGCCGATGCCGCTGCATTGGAAGCCCTGAGGCTGGAGCTCTTCGGCCGCAAAGCCGGACTCCTCACGATGGCGATGAAGGACCTCGGCGCCATGTCGCCCGAGGAGAGAAAAGCGCGGGGACAAGAAATGAACCGAATCAAAACGGACATCGACTCAGCTTTCAGCGCGCGTGAGACCGAACTCGCCGCCGCATCGTTTTCATCACTCGCCAGCGCCGACGCACTCGACGTGACGCTTGATCTCCCCTCGGAGAACCGAGGACACCTGCATCCGGTGCACGAGTTCATCCGCAAAACAGAGGAAGTATTCGGGCGCATGGGTTTTGATACCGCGCGCGGACCCGAGCTCGAGACCGAGCACTACAACTTCAACATGCTCAATATTCCGGAAACACATCCGGCACGCGACGCGCAGGACACGTTCTGGGTATCGTCGCTTGATCGCACCGTGCTCCGCACACATACGTCTCCTGTGCAGATCCGCTATATGGAAGCGCACAAACCACCATTTCGGATGATCTGCACCGGCAAGGTGTACCGCAAAGATTCCGACGCCACGCACTCGCCGATGTTCCACCAGATCGAAGGCTTGATGATCGGCAAGACGGTCTCGATGGCGAACATGAAAGCCGTCATGGAACAGGCCGTGCGCGAACTCATTTCCACGGATGCCGAATTTCGCTGGAGGACCGGTTACTTTCCGTTCGTCGAACCAGGGCTCGAGATGGACATGCGCTGGAGAGGGGATGAATCTCAGAGCCGTGAAGGCCGTTGGCTCGAGATTGTCGGCTGCGGCATGGTGCACCCGAACGTACTCCGGAACGTCGGCATCGACCCCGATGAGTATCAGGGCTTCGCCTTCGGATTCGGCGTCGAGCGCATGATCATGATCCGTCACCAAATTCCTGATCTCCGCCTGTTCTTTTCTGGTGACCTGAGGTTTCTCCGCCAGTTTTAGGGCTCGGTCGATAGTTGACTAAATATCATTAAAATTCTATAATCAACTTAAGTGCCTTCTGCTTACACGGCAGAGTAGTCTCGGAAGGCATATCTGTTCTCTCAGAGAGGAGCGATCATAAGAGATCGTTCCAAGGACGAGAGTCCCTCACGGGGCCCTAGTTTCTTTCGTGTCTACAAACCTGCTTTCGCAGCCCAGTTGTCTGGGTCTGCCGAAAACTTTCCGATCTGATCCGCCTGCTCTGGCGTAATACGGTCTTGCTCGAGTGCCTTGTCGATGAGCAGAGAGATCGTTGCGAGGGGATGGAGCTTCACTTTGAGTTCACGCGCTTTCTCAATGCCGGACGCGAGTTCGTAGCTGAAGATCGAAACGATATCCGTGATGAAGCACTGTCCTTCGTTGCGAATCGCTTCTACGGAAGCCCCCGAACTTTTAGCAGTCGAGATCAGGTCTTCGACGAGGATGACATGCTTTCCGGGTTTTAGATCTCCTTCGATGAGCTTCTTTGCACCGTGCTCTTTTGGCTTGGCGCGGACGTAGACGAACGGGAGTTTCAGGCGGTCGGCGACGAGTGCGCCCCAACCGATGGCGGCGAGCGCGGTCCCAGCGATGACGTCGGCTTCCACGTGCAGATTTTTGACACGGTTCGCGAGCGCCTGCACCACGAAATCACGCGCCTCGGGGTGGCTATAAATCATCCGGTTATCGCAGTAGATGGGAGCCTTCAGTCCGCTCGTCCACGTGAACGGGGGATTCGTCGATAGCTTCACGGCTCCGATCGAGAGTAGGTATTCGGCGATGCGTTCTCCGTGGGGCATGTGTGTGAAAGGGGATGAAGGTATGCACAAAGAGTAGCAGAGAGAGTGGGAGGGAAAATAGCTCGATTGAACGGGTGAGCATAGCTAGAGTGGACTCCCGTGATGATCGATGAATCCAGACTCCGGCAACTCATGGATGTTTTCCTTGTCGAGAATTCCAAGCTGAATCTCTCGGCGCTCCGGACACCCGAACTCTGCTGGCCTGGCAACATCCTGGATTCCGTCGCATTCTTGCAGTCTTTTGATACATATCCCGAGCTGAAGAAAGCAAAGAATCTCCTCGATATCGGTACCGGAGGTGGCTTTCCCCTGACGCCTCTCGCACTCTGTCTCCCGGATACTCAGTGCATCGGCTTAGACGCTACCCAGAAGAAAGTGGACGCAGTACGTCGTATTATCGCTGCAGTTGGCATTCCGAATGCGTCGCTTGTGTGCGGTCGCACTGAGTCTCTCGCTCACAGCGCCGAGTACCGTGCACAGTCTGATATTGTCACCGCTCGCGCCGTCGCGCCGCTTTCGGTACTTCTGGAGTACGCCGTGCCGTTTCTGAAGATCGGCGGACTGTGTGCATTCTGGAAGAGCACGAAGATTGCATCCGAACTCGCGGACACGGCTGATGCCCAGAAGAAACTGTCGGCTCCCTATCTCGGTGAGTTTCAGTACGAGCTTCCGGATCAGTGGGGCGAACGTACGATCGTGTTCTTCAGGAAAACAGCGGCGACCTCACACGACTATCCGCGGCGTACCGGTATACCGAAACAAGACCCTTTATGAGGTTATAGGTTAGAGGGGATAGGTTATAGAAAGTTGTTAAAAAAAAGACAGTCAACGAAAGGTAAAACCACGCAAAACGGACCAGCATATCTTCATCCCACTATAACCTATTACCTATCCCCTATAACCTCAGAGATGTTGGGAGAGCGAGCTCATCACGACGACCAGACATGCGGCGAAGACCACAAGAAAAGGAGAGACTCCGAGAGTGCGGCTGCGCATAGTTTTCTTAGGGGAAAAGTGATGGGCGAACCGCAGTATATGCTGAGGCTTTCGGTGGGCAATTGTGGAGGACGGCCAATTGTGACGCAGTACCATGCTTCTTTCCGAAGAAAGCTTTAAAAAACGCTTCCGTAAGCCAATATCTTGGGTGTACCATACCGACAAAATTCCATCCCGCTGCCAAGCCAAAATTGTTATGCCGAAACCATACGTCCCCAATGACAAGTGGAGTAAACGTGCAGCCGAAGAAGGCTACCGCGCGCGGTCGGTCTACAAGCTCATGGAACTCGATGTGAGGTACCATCTTTTGCATCAGGGGATGAAAGTCTTAGATATTGGCGCGTCACCCGGATCGTGGCTGCAGTACGCCTCAGATCGTATCGGGCCGACGGGACTCGCGCTCGGATTGGACCTCAAAGAAATCAAAGGTATCGCGCCGAATGTGAAGCGTGCGGTCTGCGATATCAATGACGAGCCGGCGGTAGAGAAGGCGATGGCCGACGCAGGTATGACGCAGGCTGACATTGTGCTCTCGGACATCGCACCAAATACGAGTGGCATCAAGGATGTGGATCAGTGGCGGTCCATCGAACTCAGTCGCATGGTCGTGAAATTTGCAAAGAAGCATCTGCGGCCCGGCGGCAAGCTTGTCATGAAAGTATTTCGCGGCAAAAATTTTGATGAGTTTTTGGCGGAAGTACGAAAGGACTGGCCGGATGCGAAGCCGTACACGGTGGAGGCGAGCAGGGACAGGAGTAGGGAGGTGTACGTGGTGTGTCGATGACAAGAAGATAGCGGTTAGCGGGTAGTGGGTAGTTTTTTTTGCTATTCGCTACCCGCTACTTTCTATTCGCTTTTTACGGGAATCTTTCCCTTCATCCTCCTTCGGCGCTATCCTATTCTCCATGATCAGTTTCACGGGTGTCTCCAAAGAATACAGCGGGCGCGAAGTCCTCTCCGACGTGAACTTCCAGGTCAATCCTGGCGAGTTTATTTGTCTCACTGGCCCGAGTGGAGCAGGTAAATCCACGATCGTGCATCTGCTCATCCGCGCGGATGTGCCTACGAGAGGCCTCATTGAAATCGACGGTGCGAACCTCGCCAAGCTCCCCCCACCGATTTTGCAGCTCTACCGTCGTCGCACGGGTGTCGTCTTTCAGGACTACAAGTTGTTGCCGGATCGCACCGTGGAGGAGAACGTCGCGTTCGCCCTCGAAGTCTGCGGTGAGCCGGATGAGATCGTCGATGAGCGGACGGCTGAAATTTTGGAACGACTGAAGCTCTCAGATCGCGCTGATGCATTCCCAAGTGAGCTCTCCGGTGGGGAGAAGACGCGCGCGGCGCTGGCTCGTGCGCTTGTGCACAAGCCCGGCATCCTCATTGCCGATGAGCCGACGGGCAATATCGATCCCGACCAATCGATCCATATCCTGAACTTTCTGCGACAGGTGAACTCGGAAGGCACGACCGTGATTCTCGCAACCCACGACAAAACGGTCGTCGATGCGCTCGGTGTCCGAGTGCTCCGGCTCGAGAACGGCAAGCTCGTCCGTGATTCGGTAGGCGGTTATGTCCATGAGGCGAGGGTCGAAAAGTCGGAAGAGGAGCCAGTCGCCATCGAGGCCGCTCCACAGCAGTCACGCATTCATCTGAACCGCGGCAC
>JAGORY010000040.1:5295-9919 GCA_018062585.1 Candidatus Peribacteraceae bacterium
ACGATCGTCATGCCGACACCGAGGTTGAAGGTTTTGATCATGTCCACTTCGTCGTTACCGGACTTCTCTTTGATGAACGAGAAAACGGGAAGGACTCTAACGTCAGCGGCGTTGATGACTGCGTTCATGGATTTCGGGAGAATGCGGTTCAGGTTCCCGGGGATGCCACCGCCGGTGATGTGCGCCATGCCGTGGAGACCTTGCTCTGCGAAAAGATCTTTGAGTGAAGCGAAGTAGCAGCGATGCGGCTCCATAATGAGATCGAGAAACGATGTTCCTTCGATGGTTTCTTTCAGGATCGCTTCGTCTTCCTTGATGAGTGCGCGGACAAGTGTGTAGCCGTTCGTGTGCGGTCCGCTGCTCTGCAGAGCCAGCACTCGGTCACCGGGTTTAATAGCACGTCCGTCGATCACTGTGTCTTTTTCTGCAACTCCGATGCAGCTGGCGCCGAGGACGTAGGTGCCAGGCGCGAGTACCGACGGTTGTTCCGAGGTTTCGCCTCCAGTGAGGACGGCGCCCTGCGCGGTACAGGCTTCGGCAATGTATTTCACGAGCTGCTTGATAACGTCTTTTTCCATCTTTCCGCAGACGATTAAATCCTGAATGAACATAGGCACCGCACCCATGACGATGACATCGTTGATGAGGTGATTGATAAGGTCATAGCAAATGCCTTCGATGCGTCCGTGCTGGAATGCAAGTAGCTGCTTACTGCCGGGCTCTTCTGTTTTGCACACCAGAACCGGATGTGTGTATCCCGGAAACACTCCTTCGCAGACCGATGCGAACGCACCGATCGTATTGAGGACCAAAGGGCTCGTGGTCTTGAGGCTTTCGGCCATGCCTTTTTTAGTCTTGTCAGCCGTATCGATGTCGACGCCGGCCGACGAGTAGGAGATCTTCTTGGGCATGGGCGGAGGATAGCAGGATGCCGGTCCTCTTTCACACCGCAATTCCATCTTTTCGAATTTCAGTCGCTAACGTGGAATATGTATCTTCCAGATCTTCAGGGTAGAACCAAATTGGTTGAATGTTGTAACTAAGTCGTCGTCTGATGCGTGAGAGGGCATGCTGCTCATCCATGCGGTCACCCTTGTAGGGTTTGCCGACGACAGCGATATCAATATCACTCTGATCATGCATACTATTCCGTGCAACGGAACCAAAGACGATCACTGAAACGAAAGGGACTCCTTCAACCTGAAGAGCTTGCTTGAATCGGATCGCCGTTTGCATTGCCTCTTCTCTGTTCATGATTGAAGTTTGGTAAGAAGTTTTTCCACTTTCTCCAACCATTTCTCAGCATTTTCCCTTGTAGATTGCTCCGAGTGCCATCGTGAGTCTCCGTACCATGAAAGCACGGCATGATCAGTCAGCTGGTCAAAGTCGGTACGGTCACTTTCTGACCACATTTCATCGAGCGTATCGGCAAGTTTTCCAAGGCTATGAGTAAAGGGAGCGGCTGTACCATGCTCCTGTATGTATTTTGCTTTTAGTGCAAGTTCCAAAGCCAAATGGCAATGAAAAATAACTTCTCCATAGACATCTGGCTCTTTCTTTTCAAAGAGTATGCGAGCGGCTTTCAGCACCGACCGTGCTCTTTTCCGCCAGTGCGAAACCGCTTCTTCCTGCGTCATGAGAGGATTATAGCAGATGGCTTACATGTCGAGTTGACATAACCAATATAAGTGATATAATTCAATGAGATGTTCTTTCAGAGCATCGGCTCAGGAAGTTTGATGAGACAGACATGGAGTTCATTGTGGAAACGATGGGTGAATTGCATGTCTGTCTCATATGTTTGGGCAGATCTGTTCCCGCAGTCCGGGAAGTATAGTTTTTGAAAGGACGTACCATGACGGCTAACCCTGTCGACTATTCTGCCGCCAAGACGGTAATCGCGTTTGCTGAGCGTTGTGGGAAGCATGGTGCCGAGGTGGGACATTTCCAACTCGGTATCGACGACCCATTGAAAGCAGAGCGGATCGCTGGTTTCTTGAAAGCCGGTGCCCCGCTGACGTGGCCGAACCCCATTGTGGGTCCGGTCTACGGCGAAACGTCGGCCAAGCGCGCTTTGGACATCATCAAGGTGTCCTACGGTCCCGCGGTTATCGAGAAACATTTCCCATGGAGGTTTACGGGTTACCAGCACTCGTTGTTGGAAACTTTGCCCTTCACGGAATCGTTCCTCGAGTCCATTGCGTTTACGCATGGCATCGTGGCGAAACATCCTTCTGCGTCTGTTATGGGCATTAAGAAGGGGATGCCGAAGAAGGCTCCAAATAACTTGTGGTATCCAGAAGATTGGTACCACGACAAAGCGCAGGAATTCGCGCATGAGGGGCCAGGAAATGGTTGGGGCATCATCCGTCTGGATGAAGCACCGGACTCATGGGATAAAGACTACCCGACATCGCTCGAATGTCTGAGTCCCATCGAAATCCCAGCACTCTGCTGCGAAGGAACCCTCTTCGCGGAAGTCCATTGTTTGGAGACTGAGCAACGTATCTTTACGAAGCGTTGGATCCGTTTCCGTGATCGTACTGCCAGCGGCTACCGCGTCTACGCGAGATTCAGCTCCGGTGGCTGGAGCGTGAACTACTGGTGCGTTGACGATGCCTGCCCGGATCTTGGTTTGGCTTCTGCCCTTCGGACTTCCTGACATTGAGATTTGAACACTTGAAATTTTTGAGTGTTCGAATCTTGATCTTTCGGGGCTGCTGTTAGCAGCCCCGATTTTTTTGGTACAATACTGCTGTGCAGCGCTCATGGAGTGATGATTACGGTTCTCACTCGCGCCCACCGTTCTTTGAAAAAGAGCCGGAATCCGCAGACTCAGCCACCTCCGCTAAAGCTACGGATGGCCAAGCGGGAATGTGGAGTGACGCTCAACGAGGAATGAACAAGAAGGAAGTCCGTGCCCGGTTCTCGTGGAGGTGTCCTGCTTTGCGGGGCTGCTCCCGGATAAAATTCAGCGGAGAGATGCAGCGCGTCGATCCGCAGTGACCATAGAAGGGACTCGGTACAATCGTACTGCCAGCGGCAACCGCGTCAACGCGAGATTCAACTCCGATGGCTGGAACGTGAACAACTGGAACGATGACAATGCCAACCCGGATCTTGGTTTGGCTTCTGCCCGGCACTTCCTTCTCTCTTCTCTTAAAAACTCCGCTGGGCGGGGGGGGGGCGTTGTATCGGACGGTTTCGTCGCTTTGATCCAGCCACCCAGCATCCGTCCGATTTCATCGATGATCTGTTGTACCTGCGCGTATTTCTTCAGATCGATGGCCTTCGTGTCTTTGGCAAGACGCACGAGTATGCGCAGCAGATTGAGCTGCACACTTGCCTGTTCCAGCGGCACACTTTTCGTCTCCTTGCTCCGTTGTCCGGCAAGGCACAGTGATTCGATCACGAAAAGGCATTGCTGCTCGGTTCTCTGCCACAGTCCGTGCCTGTCGTGCTTGGGAACCGTGCTCCGAAAACCGGAAAGCAGCTTGTACAGATCGTAGGCTTTTGCGAAGATCGGAACGTTCAGCTCATCCATGCCGCGAGTGTATCATGCCCTCTTCGAGGCGATTGCATCACCTGAGCGGCTATTCGCGGCATTTGAGGAATTTCGCAAAGGTAAGGGTAAAAGACCCGATGTGCAGGAATTTGAGGCACATCTTGAAGAGCATATTTTTGCTCTGCACCGGGATCTGATGTCGGGTGCGTATCGGCATGGGCCATATTCTGTGTTTACGATTTGCGATCCCAAGCAGCGTCCTATTCATAAAGCAACGGTTCGTGATCGCGTCCTGCATCACGCCGTCTTCGCGGCGTTGAATCCGGTCTTCGAGCCGACATTCATCGCGCACTCGTTTTCCTGTCGTAAGGGTAAAGGCACCCATCGGGGCGTGAATACACTTGAGACAATACTACGACAAACGAGCCGAAACGGCACGCGGACTTGTTTCGCTCTCAAATGCGATGTCCGAAGATTCTTCGCATCTGTTGATCATGATGTACTACTTGGCATTCTCTCTCGAAGGATCAACGATCATCGTGTTCTTCGCTTGCTGCAGTGCATCATTGCAAGTTTTCCATCCAATGATGGCGTAGTCGCTGTACGTGGGATTCCAATCGGCAATCTGACCTCGCAGCTTTTTGCCAATGTGTACATGAACGAATTCGATCAATTCGTAAAACATGAACTCAGGATCAAACAGTACATTCGGTACACCGATGATTTCATCGTCGTCTCCGATGACAAAAATTTACTTCAAGATCTACTTTTGCCGATTCGGGAATTTCTGCACCAGAAGCTGAGTCTTGAACTGCATCCGCACAAAGTGACGGTCAGAAAATATTCGCAAGGCATCGATTTTCTGGGTTATGTGCTTCGGCCGCATCACCGTGTTCTTCGTACCATCACAAAGCGACGCATGTTTCGGAAACTTCATGAAAAAGTTCTGGCATGTGCCAAGGGAAGTAAAACCGAGGAATCGTGCGAACATTCTTTGCAGTCGTACCTCGGTGTTCTCTCGCACGCGGATTCGTACCGTCTTTCTCAGGAACTGAAGAATCGATATTGGATGTGGATGAACAACGGATAGCGCACGTATCTCCATAATGAATCCGTGGT
>JAGORY010000041.1 GCA_018062585.1 Candidatus Peribacteraceae bacterium
GTAGGCTGGCATTGCGCCATTGGTTTACATGCGCAGGATAGGTGGGACCCTTTGAAGCCGTGGCTTTGGCCGCGGTGGAGGGGCCGTTGAGATACCACCCTTGTGTTCCGATGTCGCTAACGTGTGGTCTTAGAAGTATTTTCATACAAACTTTTGTTGTTTCTCTGGTTATCGAGAAGCGAGTAGCGATTAGTAGGTAGCGTGTAGCTTTTGCTATTCGCTAACCGCTATCTTCTATCCGCTCCTTGGAAACAGTGAGAAATGAAAAGGTTTGGTGCGAATTTTTCTACGACCACACGGACATTGCTTGCTGGGCAGTTTAACTGGGGCGGTTGCCTCCTAAAAAGTAACGGAGGCGCGCAATGGTCCACTAGCGCCGGATGGAAATCGGCGTTGTCGTGTAATCGCACAAGTGGGCCTAACTGTGAGACGAACATGTCGATCAGAAGCGAAAGCTGGTGATAGTGATCCGGCAGCCGGACATATTTATATGTCCTTACCACGTGGGTGGGCTGTCGCTCAACGGATAAAAGTTACTCTAGGGATAACAGGCTGATCGGTTCCAAGCGCCCATAGCGACGAACCGGTTTGGCACCTCGATGTCGGCTCATCACATCCTGGGGCTGGAGAAGGTCCCAAGGGTTTGGCTGTTCGCCAATTAAAGTGGTACGCGAGCTGGGTTCAGAACGTCGTGAGACAGTTTGGCCTCTATCCTCCGTGATCGATTGGACAATTGAGAGAACTTGCTCCTAGTACGAGAGGACCGGAGTGAACAAACCTCTGGTGTGCCTGTTGTAGCGTCAGCTGCATTGCAGGGTAGCTATGTTTGGTCGTGATAACCGCTGAAAGCATCTAAGTGGGAAACACATCTCAAGATTAATTGTCCCCATAATCCCCCTCGTAGACTACGAGGTAGATAGGCTACAGGTGTACGCACAGCAATGTGTTCAGCCGAGTAGTACTAACGGGAGATTGAACATATATTTTCATTATCGTGCTGTTCATGGCCCATATACGCGGGCATTACGTGGACATGATGAAGCGAATAGCGGTGAGCGAGTAGCGAGTAGCAATGTTGCTATACGCTATCCGCTACCTTCTACCCGCTTCTCAAGTCTATGTATGAGAATCATTTTTGATCGTTAACATCAGCATTTCGTCTTGGTGCCTATAGCCTTGGGGCCACACCCGTTCCCATTCCGAACACGGCAGTTAAGCTCAAGCGCGCCAATGGTAGTACGGTTACGCCGTGCGAGAGTAGGTCGGTGCCAAGACGAAGTGCTGATAAGAACCTAAAAAGCGCCCCACGAGGGACGCTTTTTGCCGTATGTGTGATTTAGACGTGGCTCAGCGTATCGACATCGATATGATCGTGTTCGGTGTCGACGATCTCAGCACGAGGCACCAGCAGGAAGATCAGTTGTGTGACCGCGTACGCCGCGATGGCGTAGACCGCCATGGCAAACAGTGTCGACCATTCGAAGACCGAGCCTTCGACGATCGTGCCAGGAAAGAGGCCCCGAAACGGCACGAGAAACGCGCTGGAGAACTCGTACGTGTACGCCGCAAAGACGTTACTGGGATTCGCGCCTGCGAACCTGAGAAAGAATCGTACGCCGAGGAGGAGCACAATGAGGCTTGTCATGTAATTGACGAGCTTCACGACAAACGCGCTGAGACTCTGGCCGGTGGTGATGGAATTATTGGGCATTGGCAGGGGGGTTATCGCCGCCGGTGGTGCCGAGGTTCACATCGATGCCGGCAGTGGTTCCGCCGGTTGTAGCGGACTGGTCATTGAAGAGCATGAGACCGAAGTACGCGATGACAAACACTGCGATGATTGCGACGATCGCGACGATGATGCTGTTATTGGATTCGGTAGCCATAGAAGAAGAGGGAGACAGGACCCCACGTCGCTCCTGAGGGAGCTTTGCGGGGCGAGAAATAAAAGAAAAGGCTTACGCGTGTTTCAAGGCTTTCACGAGTGTCAGGAACAGAACGGCACCGATGAATGCCGTAAGGAGCGGCCCGAAAGAACCGTAAGCGTCAATATTGAGCACGCCGAAGATGAGACTTCCGAAGACGGCACCGATGATGCCGACGACGAGGTCACCGATCATGCCGAAGCCGCGGCCTTTGACGACGAGGCCTGCAAGCCAGCCCGCGATGATACCGATGAGAACGGCGTAGAGAATGTCCATAGGTGAGGAGGGGGAAGGAGGAGGTAGAGAG
The DNA here is from genome assembly GCA_018062585.1 of Candidatus Peribacteraceae bacterium. Lineage (GTDB taxonomy): Bacteria > Patescibacteriota > Gracilibacteria > Peribacterales > Peribacteraceae > JAGORY01. The sequence goes on from JAGORY010000041.1 coordinate 2,233, forward strand.
GACTGTGCACGCCCTCCAACCACTCCTCTAGTGAAACGAAGGACGTGCACTGCTTGTGAAGACGCGCGAGCGCTGGTTTTTGTTCTTGTCAGCTATGAAAAGTTGTTTCGCGGTCAAACTGCGGCTTGTGCATAGCTCTGAGTGATGTACATCTGAAGCCATGATATTTGCGCATCAGGCATGACAAAGTCCTGCAGTGCGTACCAAAAAATTGCATAGTCAGTCTTAGACTGCTATTTATTTCCTAATGACAAAACAGCGGAAATATCCAGGCTTGAAAGCAGTAGGGTTTGAAAAAGTTCAGCCAGCCGATGCAACACCTTTTGATGCACTTGCTTCTGGGCTTTACGGCATAAAATTACATTATCAACATTTGATGCGCTCTTCTCATAAAGTGCGCAGAACGATACGTAAAAATTCAGTTCCAGTAGTCGGTGATGTTGCAGGAGGACGCGCCAGCGCTGATGGCTACGCACGAAGCACGTATTCTGCCGAGCAATTGAGGCGATCAAGGCAGGGGGCGAAGAACAAAAGGCAGCGGCGGGACAAAAAAAATGCTCATCCAACGAACATGCAGCCACAACAATTTCTCGTCGCTCCGCCACATCAGACGTTTACTTCTCAGACGCCCAGCACGGAATATGATAGTTCTGCTTTCATTGTACTCAATACTGGGCAGCAGACGGTTAGTGCCGCGAGGACGGAATGCTACGTCACTCTCAACCATGACCCTGTGACAACTGGCTTGTCTCGGCCGAAAAATCCCATAGTGACACAACCGGACACGCTCGTTGACACTATGAATCAGGACCAAGCTGACACGATGGAAGCCGCAAAGCAGGGGGCGCCAATATCGAGTGATGCAGTTGATCAGATACTTGCAGATGAAATGCCGACGAGCCTAGGTAATGCTACTCCGTTGTCCGAGGAACCAAGCGCGTGTGCTGAAGCTTTTTTTCAGACCTCCGAAACCCCTGTGAACGTGGCCACAGAAACCGGTACTGCGGTACCAGTGTCGAAAGGCGAGATGACGAAAGTAGATGATGCGGTCACTCAAGATTCTCACATCAACCATAGTCATCAGTTGCCCCAAGCACTATTAGAAGCTATGGCATCCTTACTTGCACACGATGTATCTCTGTTGGAAAACGCCAAAAAGAGAGCGCAAGACGTGAGCGTGTCTCTCAATAAGAATGTCAGAGCACAACAATTATTAGCGGATTTTATTGCACTCCACGTGAGGCTGCAGAGTCAGTGGGGCGATGCAGACATCGCGGACATTTGTGAGGTTCTTAAAGAGCCGGGCACGGGGGGTGATGCCATGCAGATTCGCGAGGGCCGTGTATCGATTCTCAAATTGTCGAAACTGATGGAAGACATTGCAACCGCCCTGTTCGAGGACGCACGTCATCATCATGTTTCAGAATCTCACAGTAGGAATTCTTTTGTTGCATTGGCACTCGCAGAGTGTTTTCAATGTGAATCTGATGCAGCTCGCGCTCGTCAGCTACAGGCTGAGATCGCATGTCTCATTGGGATTTCTTCGAGTATCGATGCATTCCTGCGCACAGATGGATCACCAGATCTCTGTTCCGACGATGCATTGCCCGATCTGATCAGTTCTTCCGTGACACAAGGGCTATGGCTGGACTATCTACAAAAACGATTTCCTCTTCTCAGTGGTAATACCAAATTGATCGATCATGTACAGATGAAAGAGAGGTGGGAAGGTGAGGTGCAACGAGTCTTTGATTGTGTCCAAGAGACACTGAGCGTCGTTGCTGAGAAAGCGAATGCTCTGCGCGATGCAGGCAATCAGGATCCCGGAATCCCAAGGCTTCTCGTGCAACTTGCAACAGCGAGCAAGGCGCTACGAAAATTGCTTCATCTGGGCACGTCCGGTGATATCGGTTCCGGAAGCCCAGTACATCTGGGTACGGCTTCGTTCCGAGAGCGTATTCCACGGGCTGATGTTGTTTCCTTTGAAGGAATATCTGATGACCAAAGTGGCAAAAATTCTGGGGGTCAAAGCCGATTACGAGCAATAGCGACATCTCTGCGATTCGGGTCACACGATGCGCTTCAGATTCGTGTGCATACATCCCCGATACAATCGTCCGATGCTCAAGACGACACTTTGTTTGGTGATCCAGACACGATGGAGGCACCTGTCATTGTATGTCATCGTATCGGCGGCCCAGCGGCCCTTTCCGGCAATGTAATACCGATCGAAGCCTTGGGCTTACCGTCGGTGATCGGAAAGACAGTAGAAAGGTTGAAACAAGAGGCCGACAGCGCTCTTGTGTTGTGGCTGGATATACAGATGAGATCGGCTGAAGAAACATCGCACCCTGCGTTGGCGGGGAGGGATGGGGTGATGGTATGTGAGCGTACGGAACAAGGCTCACTTGAGCATCCACACTTTGTTGTTTCATCAGAAACGGATCTCGCTCAGCCCCCCACTGGGAGGAAGGTAATGGGTAGTAGATACAATGGATTTGGTGACATTGGTCCTCATCTGCGACGCTTGGGTGTGACCGAGGAAGATGCGTATGTTTTAGTGGACTTGGCAGAAAATGATGACGTAGGAGAGCAGCAAGAGGAAGCTAGTGAATCTGCCCGTCATTACGTTTATCGTATCGTGAAATCCGACAACCATTGGGACCTCGATGTAGTCTATGAGATGTTGGCGAAAGCCGGATTTACTGTAGGGCTTAGTCAAAGCAAACATCCAGATGCAGTAGAAGCATCAAATGGTGCAATGTATACCTTGCCACCAGGCGAGGTAGATCAAAAATTCTTAAGGAGTGATAAAATCCGTGAGGCTCTCGATCTAGCGTCTGACTCTGATCTTGAACAATTAGCCCAGTGGCTAGAGGAGCAAGCCAATAGTGGATTAGTTCCAAAATTAGCGCGTAAAAAGCGCCAAAGAATTTTACAAGAAACGAGTGCAAAAACTTAAGAACGTGAACGGTTCCTAGGGTCTAGATGTTCCATCGCGTTGGGGGAGCAATCTACTCGAATACTGTAGTCGCAGCGATCTTTGCGCGAGCTTCAGTGGACTGTTGCAGAATCGCTTCGTCCATCGCCCCCTCTGGGAGATTATTGAGATGATTGATGATGAGCAGTGTATCAAGAGGGGAATTCCTGCCATCGCGATTCACATCAGTGACTTGGTCATAGGTCGACCGTGCATTCAATGTATGAATCGTTGCAAGTGCATCACGTGCATTGATCTTTCCGTCGCCGTTGACATCGAAAAAATTGGATGAGGCATCAGGGGTCACCGCAGATGGATCATGACGAGCAGGTGTTACAGCAATCGGCTGTGTATCGTTATGAAATTCAGGTTCGAGCTTCTGAGGCGCAAACAAGCTTGCTGCCAAGAATGCAGTTGTTGCTATTGCTATTGTCGGACGACGTTCTAATGGAGACTGCGTCGTCACCTCTGCAGAGTTACTTCGATGTGTAGCTGATTCGTTACGGGCCATTGCGTGCACGCTATACTTCTTTGGATCGAGTGCAACATTTTTTGCGTGTCCACGCCTTTTACGGCTTCAGAAAGCGCTAAAGTCATACACTATATTCTCATAAAAGCTTACGGAGAGTGCCAGTACGGTATACTGAACCCATGCTCCAACGTCTCCAGAAAATCCTCTCCGAACGTGGCGTCGCCTCTCGGCGAAAATCCGAAGAGTACATCACGCAGGGGTTAGTGAAAGTGAACGGTGTTACGGCGATTTTGGGGCAGAAAGCAGATCCTTTGATTGATACGATCGAGGTCGACGGCAAGATTCTCGAGGATCGCTCAAGCATGCTCTACTACGTGATGAATAAGCTCGTAGGTGTAGAGACAGTGAATATCGAGAGAGCGGGTCTTACCGAGCAAAAGCAGATGAATCAAACGGTACGGCCTGGTACTCGTACCGTCAGAGATGTCTTGCCCCCTGAACTCCGCGGAAAAGTCTTCCCCGTCGGTCGACTCGACAAAGATTCCTCGGGTCTCCTCCTCTTCACGAACGATGGCGTCCTTGCCTATCGTCTGACGCATCCCAAGTTCAATCACGAGAAAGAATACGAAGTCGAAACCGCACAACCCATCAGCCCGTTGGTGTGCCGGAAAATCGAAGAAGGTTTTCAGATGGATGGTGCCGCAACAAAACCCCTGAAGTGCTGGAAAATCGCACCGACGAGGGCTCGCGTGGTTTTGACCGAAGGAAAAAATCGGCAAGTTCGGCGCATGTTCCAGCAGACCGGCTACACCGTGAAGGCACTTCGACGAATCCGGATCATGACTCTCTCGGATGACACGATGAAACCTGGAGCCGTCCGAGCCCTCACCGAAGACGAAAAAACGAGACTTCTACAGTCAGTTGGGATATAATTAGAAACAGACTCATATGGACATCAAACTCATTTCCCACGGAGCGGCACGAGAAGTCACTGGCACCTGCCATGAAATCAAGGTGGGGGACGTCTCTATCCTTCTCGACTGTGGCATGTTTCAGGGCAAGCGCAGCGAAGCCGCCGCCAAGAACCAGGGCTTCTCGTTTGATGCCAAGACGGGGATCGACGCGATGGTGCTGTCGCACGCTCACATGGATCACTCGGGCCGAATTCCGCTCTTGTACAAAAAAGGCTACCAAGGCGCTATTTTCTGCACGTATGCGACGCAGGACATCACGGAAGTCATGCTCCAGGACAGCGGTTACATCCAGGAAAAAGACGAAGAGTTCCACCGGCGTCACCTTGAGAAATCAATGTTGCCGTGGAATGGTCCGCTCTACACCCAGCAGGATGCGAGCGAATGCATGAAGCTCTTCGTCGGCAAGAATTATCATGAACGGTTTCAGGTAGTGCCCGGCGTGTACTGCACGTTCATCGAAGCCGGACACATTTTGGGCTCCGCGATGATGCTTCTTGAAATCGAGAAAGACGGCAAAACGGTGCGCGTGGGATTCACGGGCGATGTCGGTCGCTCCACGCTCCCGATCATTCGTGATCCGGAAGCGATGCCTCAGGTCGACTACCTGATTTGTGAAAGTACGTATGGCGATCGCGAGCATGATTCCATCCTCACCGCGCGCGATAAACTCCGAGACGTCATTGTGAAAACGGCTGCCCGTGGCGGAAAAGTCCTCATTCCTGCATTCTCTTTGGAGCGTACACAGGAGATCGTCTACGACCTCCACGTGCTCTGGGACGCCAAAGAAATTCCGGCGATTCCGATCATCATCGACTCTCCACTCGCGTCCCGCGTCACCGCGATTTTCCAGAAACATCCCGAGTGTTATGACCAAGAGATGTACGATCGATTCCTCAAGAAGGCTCACAATCCGTTCCAGTTCTCCCTCGTGAACTACACCGAAAGCGTCGAGGAGAGCAAAGAACTGAACGGCGCTCGCGGACCGATGGTCATCATGGCCGGTTCCGGTATGTGCGAAGCCGGACGCATTCGCCATCATCTTCGAAACGAACTTGAGGATCCTAGAAACACCGTGCTCGCAGTCGGCTACATGGCTGAGAATACTTTGGGACGTCGCATTATCGATCCGCAGTACACCGACGTGAAAATCTTTGACCAGATCATCCGTAAGAAAGCCGAGATCCACTACATCAACGCGTACTCCGGCCACGCCGATAAGAACGACTTGGATACACTCATTCAGGCTGTACCAGGCCTCAAGAGCTTGTATCTGGTCCACGGCGAAGAACGCGGCATGTTCGCACTCGCCGAGCGCACGGTCGCCGCCAAGAAGATCCATGTCGAGATGCCGGAGAGGGGGAAGGAGTATATTCTTTCATAAGGCTGTGACACGTGGTGTATAGTGATGTTCGTGTTTTCCATATCGATCATTACTGAGCCGATTTCACGGGACTTTCTAAAAAAGATTGCCGTAGAAGGTTTTGGAGATATGGTCAAAGCAGTGGTCGATTGTGAGCGTCGTACGATGGCGATCGGTGCGGAGTTGCACGCGGATGAGGAGCAGACGCTTCTTGCAGACGGATCGAAGCAGGAGAATCTTTGGGGAATCAATCTGTATCCGGATCGTCTGGATGAGACATGGATTGTGTTTAATTCCATGATCAATATTCGTCCGCGTCAAAATAATCGAACACGATCAGTGGAAGATCCAAAGTTACAGACAATGATTCGGTCATTTGTTCAAGAATTGGTTCCATCATGACGACAGCACATCATCCTTCATTGGCATCGGGTCGTTGGCACACGTTTTCTTTGGCTTTTCAGCTCGCAAATGTGGGCGCGGAATTTGGCCGAGCGATCGAGGGGAAGTTTTCCCTCGATACAGAACGTATGCAGATCTCGTTTGAGCGTTGTTTGGAGCTTCTTGATTTGACGATAGCAGATCCGAAACACAGGAAGCGCTTGAAAGAGCTTTGCAGACTTCGTGAAGTTTTGTGTGATTTTTTCATGGGCGATAATGAGTATCGGTCTTCCGGCGAATCATTGGATGAATATTTTCTGGAGTTCAATATGGTTGCGCAGAAAGAGCGGGAGCGAGCGTAGGTTGCCAAGAGACTTACAGTCCCAATTCCGTCGCAACACCTTTCATAGAATCCAACGTGATACCGATCATTTCATCCAAGGGGATGCCGAGCAGCGTTTCGCATTCCTTGATTTGCTCCCGGCTCACCTGCGCGGCGAAGCCTTTATCCTTCAATTTCTTTTTCACGCTCGAGACTTCCACGTCCGCGATTTTCTTGCTCGGCCGCACGTACGTTACTGCGATGATGAAGCCTGTGAGCTCATCGACACAGTACAAGCATTTTCGAAGCTGCGTATTCAGCGGATATTCCTCTCCGTATTTGTGTGCGTAGTGGGCGCGGATATCGGCGAGCAGTTCCTGTGGTGCCTCGATGGTCGCAAGCATTTGTTCTAACGTACTACCACAGTGTTTTTCGGCATCCTTCTGCAAGGAATCCCAGTCGAGGTCATGGAGCATGCCTGCCACTTTCCATGTCGCCGGATCGCCACCGAATTTCTTCGCGAGTGCTTCCATCGCAGCACCGGTGGCGATCAAGTGAGCTTTTGTCTGGACAGCATGTGTCTCGATGAGTCCGTGCGCGGCGGGAAGCAGATGTCCGTAGTCGGCGTGCTGGAGGAGGTGAGCAGAGTTGGAGGAAGGTAAAGATTGGTCAGGCGGGCGAGTAGAAGGTAGCTGGTAGCTGGTATTTTCATTTTTTTTGCTACCTTCTACTCGCTCCTCGCTACCCGCTTTTCGTTCAGGTTTCATCATCGGGAACAGCACGACGTCCCGTAAGTTTTCCTGCGCGGTGAGAAGTGCGACGATTCTATCGATACCCATACCCCAGCCGGAGCACGGCGGGCAGCCATATTCCAGTGCTTCCACGAATTCATCGTCTTTGCCGTGAGCGTCGGCGTCGCCTCCGTCTTTGGCAGTCGACTGCGCGATAAAACGTTCTGCCTGATCCACTGGATCAACAAGTTCTGAGTACGCGTTCACGATTTCCCAGCCACCGACGACGAGCTGGAATCTATCCGTGATGTCTGGGTTCTCGTCGTTCCTGCGTGCGAGCGGAGAGAGATCCAAGGGATGCTTCGTGATGAAGACCGGCGAGACTATTTTCGGGCGGCTTACCTTCT
>JAGORY010000042.1 GCA_018062585.1 Candidatus Peribacteraceae bacterium
CGGCTCATCGCAGGTGCTATCGGCGTCGTTGTCGTTCTCGGCATCGCATCGTTTTCATCGTCACGCTTTCTCACCGGATCTCTTCTCTCGCCTACGGACATCGCATTCCTCCTGAAGAATCGCGCGGACACGAATGAAGACTTCGTCCTCACTGCTCGTGAAATCCGTAAGGAACTCGTGAGGATCATTCGTGACGTCATCATGCAGAGAGCCGCAGGGGACATCAATGGAGACGGGGTCACAAGCAGGGCTGACACGTCTGCCGCGATCACAGCTTTCCAAGCCCTTCTGGCTGCGACGTGTTCCAATTCCATCGTGGAAGCCGGAGAGCGATGCGACGACGGTGACACCCAAAGCGGTGACGGTTGCTCAGCTACCTGCGCCATCGAATCCGGATATTCCTGCACCACTGCTACTCCCAACGTTTGCACCCTCAACGCAGTTTGCGGCAATGGCATCAAACAAGGCAACGAAGCCTGCGACGACGGTGACACCCAAAGCGGTGACGGTTGCTCAGCTACCTGCGCCATCGAAACCGGATATTCTTGTAACACCGCCACACCAAACGTCTGCACACTCATTCCGGTCGGCAATCTCTTTGTTACGAGGACTGCGACACCAAGCGGTGTACACCAAGTTCTCGGCGGCACTCTGTTCCCCGTCCTCGGTCTTAATTTCAGGGCAGAGGTGGAAAATATCGCTGTGGCTGGTTTGCAGATCTCGTTTCAGAACGACACACGTTCCGTGGATCGCTTGAGCGTTGTCATTGCTGGTCAGACATTCTATGGAACGACTGGCGAATGCGGTAACGATGCGGTGCCCACGGGCACGTTCTGTTTCAACTTCGGCAATAACGGTTTCATCGTCCCGAACGGACAAACGTACGGTCTTTCTGTATCTATGTTTGCGAAGACCGATGTGGTCGGTGGCAGAGCCGGTGATGTCGTCATCCCCCGTCTCGATACGGTTGTCACGGATCTGAGTGCGATCCGGGGTACCGTTCGCGCACGCGGAATTGCATCGAACATTGATCTCTCTATGAATGACGCCGATTCGGTCGCCGAAGGAGAGATTTTCATCGGTACTGCCACGCCGGCTGCCGATGTTCTTATCGACGGAGATCATCATCAGATCGTCATGTCCAAGATCGTAAGCATCACGAATGCTCACACCGATCCTAGTGAAACACCGATTCCTGTGGATGAATTTGTCGCCGGACGTTTCCAGATCACGGCTGCGCCTCATCAGAATAATCAGAATGGCTTCAATAGCATCAGCCCCAAAGACATCATCATCGATGTCCATGCGCCTAACGTTCAGTTCGACCCGACCGGATTCTTCATCAGCAATAGTGCTGAAAATATTCGTTACAACTGTACGCCCAAAAAGAACACGCTCGAGCTCATCACGACACCAGCGGAAGCTACGGGCGATTTCCATTTGGAGTGTACGAACGTCGACAATCCGCTCTCCATCAACGTGGCCCAAGGATCGACGAACGTTTTCAAAGTGATCGTGAAGGTCACGAATGCTCAAGTGAACCCGGAGGCGCCTTCCGAACTCGGTGTTTTCCTCCAGAACGTGTCCGATTACACGCATCAGCAGGCCAACAACTTCTCCTACGGTGGCAGCCACTTCCGCTGGATCGATATGGACGCAGGCGCCACGACGTTCCTTTGGGCCGACGGTATCCCTTCGCTCATCAATGGACCGTTGTACTATCTGGCGCCCATTAATCTCTAATGATCTCTCAGTCGCGCCACGGAAAGGGCAGTGATAGAATTCTTGGCATACCCATGCGAAGCGTACTGCGGAACCGATGGCTTCTTCTGATACTGCTTCTGGCGGCCGCAGGATTTGCGGTATCACAGTCGTCGCTACTACGTGGCGCCCTTTCGCCGTCCGGACGGTTCTATCACTTCACGCCACAAGAATCCGAAGCCGGCATCACGGTGGCGAAAGGAAAGTACACCGTCATGTCCTGCGCTGGCAGGGGCACGTTTCCGGTGTTCGCTGACGCGCTCAGCGCCGCGTCGGAATCGCTCAGCGTCCTTGCTTACCAGTACCCCCGTCAGAAGTCCGTCTCGGGTTCGTTTGCGTATTCGGAAAAGAAAATGCAGGAGGAACCTGCTCTTCGCTCTGCGAACACACTCACGCAGTTTGCCCGCGGCACTCGGTACCATGTCTTCTCAGTCGAGCGTGACCTGACCTTCAAGTGCGGCGAGGGTCTGGATCTCCCCAATATCTGCGGTGACGGAGTCCCCGGAGGCAACGAACAATGCGACGACGGGGGCACCCAGAGCGGTGACGGTTGCTCAGCGACATGCGGCATAGAGCATGGATACGTCTGCGAAGGACTTCCGAGTTCCTGTAGGCTCACCGAATGTGCTAACGGCATTGATGAGGACGATGACGGTGGCATCGATGTGCCAGGATCGTTCACTGTGGTGCAGCAGGATCCGGGCACCACGAGGATCTCGCACGTGCTCCCGCCCATGGCCATCGACAACGGTTGGTACTACACCGTCTTCACACTCGCCAATTCGACGAGCACAGCTCTCGGTGTCTGGAATGTCCAGAGTGGCACCATGGAACGTCATCTCACGAATGCGTATGGCACGCGAGCGGGATATCACGCTGGGACAAACATGCTGTACCTCGCTGGGAGTCATTCCAATGTTCCGCTGTTCCGCGTTCGGCTCGACGGACTGCAGACAAGTCTTGAGGGAACGTACGCAGGCCCCGCTGAGCTCGTATTCTATGGTCTGCATCTCACTCCGTCGGGGGACAAGTTTCACGCGCTTTTCCAGAGCCAAAAAACCAATCCCGCGCTTCGCGGTCCGGCGCTTCTCCAGGAAGTGGATACGGCAACGATGCAGAAGACGAGGGAGCTTCCCATTGCCGATCTCTCGGGTATCGATGGCATGCAGACCATGGTGTTCGACGATCAGCGTCAGAAGCTCTACATCCTGGACCAGCGGAACGGACCCGCGGGCACCACCGACCAACATTCGCTCCAGATTCGCGAAGTGGATCTCGTAGCAATGACTGAGACCGGCAGGCAATTCATCATCACGGGAGAAAAGATGTCAGATTGGGAATTCGATCCCGAGAGAGGACTCCTGTTCATCCTCCACAATCCGAAGGATCTTTCCTCGACTATTCTTCACACGTTCTCCGTCGACAGCTTCACGTCCGCAGGCACGCTCACGTTGCATGACGGATCATCAGTCGAGTTTGAAGGAGAGTCGTACACCAAGATGCCGACTCAGCTTCAGTTTGCCCGATCTGACACGAGGCGCCTCATTGCTACTGCCTATTACGAAGCACCGCCGACGTCTCAGGGCTTTGCCCCGAAGTGGAGCCGCTCGTTCTTCCTGACGATCGATACGACGTTGGCACCGAGCCTAGTGGAGCAGTGGATCGATGTACCGGAGTTCCGCACGTCAGGGAATCCGTCTCCGCACCAAGTGATGGCGATCGATTCCATCCGCGGTGTGGTCTATCTTCAACCGAATAGTGCGATGGTGCAAAATCCCGTCTGGCTCGCCATTGCGCCCGAGCGCCACTACGTTCAATCCATCACGTCGCAAGCACTCTTCGGCACCGCAACCCATATCGCTGTTCCCGTCGACTGGGAGCCATCGCGTCCGCTGAGCCTCGATGCGGGGAGCGAGAAGGTTCTCCTCCTTCCCGGTCTCGATGCTGGGGGTAGATTCCACGTGTGGCCACTTCTTCGAGTCAATGCCGGCGATCTTGATTGCGTCGATGCTACGGACGACAGCGAGGCGTAAGACCCGAGAAGAGACCTTGTACCAAAGACGTTTTTTTGGTATGATAGAGGCAACAAATACCAATTTCATCCCATGGTTTCTCAGTTCTCCAAGAGCGGTCTCAACGACGTCTGCGACTACCAGTGTCGTGTCCTGTTGCCTTTTTAGCATCACAATCACTGTCCCACTTTTCCCATACAAATCACACATTTCACGCAACGGCTCTCAAAGAAAACCGTGGCGCTGGTCGCTGCAGTGATCGCTGTCATCGCGGTCGTCGTCCTCCAAGTAGGTTCGAATAGCGCGAGCTTCACACTGGAGTCAGGCGTCGATATTCCGCTTCCGTTCGGAGCACAGGCATCCAATCTGCAGGGTAAGATCATGCATTACGGCACCCGCGGCGGCATCGATGTGTATCAGGTCACCTATACGGACGGGGAAATCGATGAAGATCTTCTGCCGGACAACATCTACATCGTCCACGTGCCCAGCAGCAGCGACGTCATCAGTGCTCCTCTGGACACTGTCATGCGCTCTATCGTCAGCGGTTCGAGCAATGCCAATTACTACGGATACAAATACTCCAACGCAGCAGCGACAGCGGAGATCGGTGCTCTCACGGCCGCTCGGTTCGCTGACCGTTTCCCTGCGCAATTTTTCGCGTCGGCTAAAGCACGTCAGGAGGACGGGCTCCACGGCAACATGCTCGCTGCTTTTGAGCAGCAGCGCGAGATCACATTCCTGAAAACTGATTCCTCGACAGGATCGGTCCGGTTGGAATCATCCGGAGCACTGTATGCCTTCGTGGTGAATGAGACAGGCGGCGCGACCCTCTCGGTACGTCGTAGTGGTATCTGCGGTAACAACGTTCTGGATGTCGGCGAAGCCTGCGACGACGGTGATACGACCTCCGGCGACGGTTGCAGTGCGCAGTGCGCAGTCGAGAACGGATATAGCTGTACGCCTGCCTCTCCAAGCGTCTGCACGTTTACCGGACAATGCGGCAACGGTGAAGTGGAAGGTGCTGAGGAGTGTGACGATAACAACGATGATTCCGCTGATGGTTGCTACCATTGCGCCGTCGAGGATGGTTACAGCTGTACCTCTGCCTCTCCGAGCGTCTGCACGGAAGATGCAGCTCCAAGCGATGTACCTCTTTCCATCAAAGTCGAGGCACTTCCCGCGACCGGATCTGCAAACGTCGGTCAGCAGAATGTGACACTCCACCGTTTCTCTGCAGAGGCGGGCCCTGCTCAAATCCTTCTAAAAGCCGTGATGTTCGGAGCCGAAGTCGGGTCGCTTGGTTCGCTCGATAATCTCTCGCTCTGGCGTGATACGAATGGCGACGGCACGGTCGACGTCAAAGTTCTGGACAAAGGATCGACGAGCACATCGACCATCCTCGTCTTCTTCGGTGCCGATGCGGCACAAAACCGTATCATTGACGCCGGCGAAACCGCGATCTTCGAAGTCCGCGGCGATATCGTCGGCGGGGCATCGTCTACCATCCGTCTTGGACTTAAAACAAATCTTCCAACCTATATTGGCGGGAAAGACATCGTGGCGCAGGAAGATCTCGGCGGTATCTCGACAAACGGTTCCTGTCTCTTCATCTGTGATATCGAGGTGACGAATGGCGTTGCGACGACATGGACAGTGTCCGATCCTCCGGATGAGCCAATTATCTGTGGAGATGGCGATGACGAAGGGGCGGAACAGTGCGATGACGGTAGCACGGCTCCGGGCGACGGCTGCTCGGCGGATTGTCTTATCGAATCCGGCTATCAGTGCAATACTGCGCAGACGCCCAACATCTGTACGCCTGCTTCGCTCTGCGGCAACGAACAGGTCGACAGTGGCGAGGAGTGTGACGACGGCAATACGAATGACGACGACGAGTGCAGCAATAGCTGTGAACTCACGACGCCGCTGCCAAGCTTCTAGAGCCCTAAAAGATTCGGTTTGTGTCGATGCCACTCCGTCGCCTGCTCGTACGCATAAGCAGCGTTCAGGATCGTCTGCTCGCCCCACTGCGGCCCCATCAGCTGGAGCCCTATAGGAAGCCCTTCCTTGCTCATGCCACACGGTACCGAGAGACACGGGATCCCTGCCATGACCTGCGCTACTGTGAATACGTCCTCTAGGTACATCGCGACCGGATCTGCAGAATTTGCTCCCACCTTGAAGGCCGGATGCGGTGAAACCGGAGACAGAATCACATCAACGTTCTGAAACGCGTCGTCAAAATCTTTACGGATGAGCGTGCGGACCTTCTGGGCCTTGAGGTAATAAGCATCGAAGTAGCCTGCTGAGAGAGTGTACGTACCGATCATAATGCGACGCTTCACTTCTGCGCCAAATCCTTCACTGCGGGCACGCTGGTAATACTCCACGAGATCCTTCGGTATCTTTCCTGATGGCGCATGACCGTAGCGAATACCGTCGTAGCGAGCCATATTGGAACTGACTTCACTGGGGCACAGAACGTAGTACGTCGCGACCGCGTATTTGGTGTGCGGCAGAGAAATATCGATGAGCTCAGCACCCATGCTTTTGTAGAGGGCGGCTGCATCGCGGATCGCCTTCTCGCAATCAGGACGAATGCCGTCGATGAAGTATTCTTTGGGGAGTCCGATCCGGAGTCCCTTCACAGTATTTGTGAGCTTACTGTAGGGCTCCGTGGGTTTGTCGGATGTCGTGCCGTCCATGACATCCTTCCCAGCGATAGCCTCAAGGACGATCGCCAAATCCTGCACCGTCTTGCACATCGGTCCGATGGTATCGAGCGAACTCGCCATGCTCATGACTCCGTAGCGACTCGTCCGACCATACGTCACGCGGAGCCCTGCAATCCCACAAAAACCAGCCGGCTGTCTGATCGATCCGCCGGTGTCCGTACCAAGTGCAAAAATCGCTTCATCGGCGGCAACCGCGGCGGCCGATCCGCCCGAACTTCCTCCGGCGACGCGCGTCGTGTCCCACGGATTTCGGGTCACTCCGTAGCACGATGTTTCGGTCGACGCGCCCATCGTAAATTCGTCGGTGTTTGTCTTGCCGATGGAAATCGCACCCGCGTTTTTCAGACGCTTTGTCGTCGTCGAATCGAATGGCGGAATGTAATTTTTTTCTCTCAGCATGTTCGAACATCCAGTCGTCGGAACACCCGCTTCGCAGTAGACATCTTTTGCCAAATACGGGATGCCGGCGAGAGGTGATTCGAACGATTTTTTTTGGTCGATTTTTTTTGCGGCATCGATGGCGGCGTCAAAATTTCGATGCACGACCGCGTTCAATTTCTCATCTATTTTTTCGATTCGCTCGATGCACGAACGCGTCAGTTCCTCGGAAGAAATTTCTTTCTTTTTAAGCTTCGCGTTCGCCTCTGAAATGGTGAGAGAAGAGAGCATTACAGAGTAGTGAAAAATGAAGAATGAAGAATGAAAAATAGTCTATGACTGATGTGCCGTTGGCAAGGGGAGATGGTAGTCATTTTTCACTTTTCACTTTGAACTTTTCGTTTCTTCAGCCGTGAGCGTGGGGGGCGGTGATCTGGTGATCGGTGATTGGGAGAGGGGACGTTGCGAGCAGATCATCCGGCTTTGCCTCACTCGAAATGACCGTGTCGTCACGGAGTGCGTTCGTGAGTCCGGTGACCTGGGCGGTGGGCTCGGTGTGTGCTGTGTCGACCTCGTTGAGTACTTCTATATACGTCAGAATGGAGCTAAGCTCCTTTGTCATTTTGTCAATTTCCTCTGACGTGAGTGTCAGGCGTGCCAATGTGGCGATATGCAGGACTTGGTCGCGGGTAAGGGCGCTCATGCAGGGAGAATAGCAGATTACGGAAGGCGATGAGAGGTTGTCTTTACGCTATGATGACTCGGTGCAACTCTACCGACTCTCCGGCCGCAAAGTGTGTGAGCGCGTGAAGCAGAAAGGTTTTCTCTGGCGAGGGAAACACTTTCAAGCACGCATGCTCCGCGGTCTTTCTCGTGGCATGCCGGAGACTGCTCCCGCCGGGTTATACATTGGCGTCCTGACGTCCACGAAACTTCACAAGTCGGCGGTAAAGCGTAACCGCATGCGTCGTCGTTGCAGAGAAGCAATACGTCTTTCGGTACTCCCTAAAAAAGAATTGCCCGCCGTTCAGTTGCTCCTGATGCCTCGGTCGTCTAGCCTGTCTGCACCCTTCGACGAACTGCTCGCCGACGCGGAACATTTAACCGCTTCTCTCTAAGTCCTTGGCTGCACAGAAGTCCAAACTTTCGACCCTCGAATTTCTCGTGACATTCGTCGCGTTGTTCTTCGTCACGAACTACGCGCTCGGATATTTTTTCCCGAAGAACGAGAACACAAATCCGACCGTCGTCATGAGTATGGAGGACGCCTCAGTCGCCGAAGGAAATGATCCGATTATCGTCATCAAAAACGAGACCGAAAAAGACCTCACACTTCCCACTCGCTGTCCGCAACCTCCGGTGAACATCGCGTTCATTGAGGGTGAAGGATCGAGCGCGGTGAAGTCGGATCTCATGGCAAATTCGTCCGTGCTTCCGTGCACGGATGTACTCCTCATCGGCGCCGGAAAATCCGTCGATGTGAACATGGCGAGCTGGAAGTACGCGCTCTTCGAGCGGAACGGAAAATACGAGGCGACACTCGACCTTCCGGAAAATTTTGCAGCCGGCAATCCGGACAATCGCGCGGTCACGTCGTTCACCATTTCGCCGGTCGGATTCTTCACGAAACTCTTCCGAACGTTCATCACGAAACCTCTCTACAACGGACTTGTTTTCATCGCGTCGTGGGTGCCAGGTCACAACCTCGGCGTCGCTATTATCTTGCTCACGATACTTGTGAAACTTGTTCTCCTCGTACCCAACCAACACGCACTCGAAGGTCAGAAAAAACTTCAACAAATGCAGCCGCGCATGGACGAGATTAAGAAGAAATTTCCGAACGATCCGACACGCGTTCAGGAGGAAACGATGAAGCTGTGGAAGGAGATGAAGATCAATCCCCTGCAGTCGTGTCTGCCGACGCTTCTGCAGCTCCCGATACTCATCGGTCTGTTCTTCGTCGTAAAGTCCGGCGTCAGTATCGAGACCAGTCAGCACATGCTCTACACGTTCTACCACGAACTCCCGCCGCAGTACTTCGGCCACTTCTTCCTAGGGTTCGATCTTCTGAAGCCGAGCATCTGGATCATGCCACCGCTCCTCGTGGTGCTGCAGTTCATCCAGATGAAAATGATGATGGCGAAACAGAAGAAGAAGTCGACCGACATCATTGTGAAGCCGCAGGGCAAGAAGTCCTGGGTGCCCGAATTAGATCAGCAAACAGTCATGACCTACATCATGCCGCTCATGATTGGATTCTTCGCCTTCCAGTTCCCTGTCGCCGTGTCATTGTATTGGGCCGTCTCCACGCTCTTCGGTATCGCGCAGCAGTTCTTCGTGATGAAGGAGAAGAAGCCGCTGTTGGGTTGAGGGAGTAGTTGGCGCGTAGCGAATAGCGAGTAGCGGGTAGTTGATAGATCTTTGCTATCCGCTACCTTCTACCGGCTATTCGCTACTCTGGTACAATAGTGGCCAACTCTTCCCTCTCACTATGCTCTCCTTCTCCGATATCAAGACCGCTCTCGGTGATCAGTCCGACAGCCTTCTCGGCTTCTCTTCGCCGAAGATCGGCAAAGAACGACTCCACGTTCCGCGCGGGAGCTTCGTGAAAGACATTTTCTCGCAGTCGGACAGGAGTAAAGACGTCCAGACCAACTTGCAGCAAATGATGGACAGCGGCAATCTCGCGGGAAGCGGCTACCTCTCCATCCTTCCGGTGGATCAGGGCATCGAGCACTCGGCTGGCGCCAGCTTCGCCAAGAACCCAGATTACTTCGATCCTGAGAACATCGTGAAGCTGGCCATCGACGGTGGCTGCAACGCGGTTGCGTCCACGTTCGGCGTGCTCGGCATGATGAGCAAGAAATACGCCGACAAGATCCCCTTCATCGTGAAGCTGAACCACAACGA
>JAGORY010000043.1 GCA_018062585.1 Candidatus Peribacteraceae bacterium
TTACTGCTGCAGATACACCAGCGGATTCTTCTTCACGCCGTTCACCTGTACTTCAAAGTGCAGATGGATACCGGTCGGGCCGTGAACGCGTCCCGTGTTACCCATGAACGCGATAGCTTGTCCTCGGGTCACGGTGTCGCCTTTCTTCACGTAGAGCTCCTTATTGTGCGCGTAGAGTGTCACAAGACCGTTACCGTGATCAATCTCGATAACATTCCCGTAGCCGCCATTCCAGCCGTAGTCGGCGCGGATGACGGTACCGGCTTCGGCTGCGAAGTTCGGTGAGCCGCCTCGGTGCTGCAGGTCGATACCGAAGTGTGCCGTGTTGTAGTATTGCGTGTAAAAACAGTCACACGGCATCTGCAGAATTCCGTACGATGCTTGGATAGCGAAGCTCTTGTCCGGTGCCTTCGTCACGGTATTCGGGACTGTAGCACTCGTTGCTTTCGTGGCGACGACCTTCGGGGGTGCGGGAGCTGCTTCCACGATCGGCTTGCCGCCGGGGACGATCAGGTCCTGACCCGCGAGCAGATATCCACCCGTGATCTTGTTTTGACTCGCGATCGTAGGAGCCGGAACACTGTACAGATCTGCGATGGTCTGGAGATTCTGGCCACGCTTCACTTTGTGGAGCACGCCGTCGACCGGGAGGAGTAGAAGCTTCTGGCCCGACTTCACGGATGCAGTGTCCGACAGATTATTGGCCCAACGAATGGTTTCCGGTTTGAGGAATGCGGTCCTCGAAATACTCGCAATACTTTCTCCGGATTCTACGGTGTGGATGATGCCCTGACTGAAGGCGCTTCTCGTTCCCTGTTCGGTGAGCGACGATGTCTTCATGAGAAAACCTTCTTCCGCGAGCAGGTAGCCTTCGGTCGCTGGGTCCACGTCCGTCGGCGGCATCGTGGAAGAAACGGGTACGTACGGTGGCAAGAAAAGTGACGCCGCGAACACAGCACAACAGAGCACTCGAATGCGAAGGCTCAGCCAGGAGTGAACAGAGGTCTTACTAGTGCGCATGTGGGGGAGAAAACTTACTGCACGGCGGCTTGTACCGCCTGCAACACTTTGAGTCCGTCAGCATAGCGCTCGGAGGATCCGAGCAAGATTAAGAGATACGGATGATCGCGTTCGGTGAAATAAATAATGAGGCATTCCCCGGCTCGGTCCGTCGTGCCGGTTTTCAGACCGAAGACGTTGGCGTTGTAGTGGAGCATCTCGTTTGTGTTCTTCAGAGAGAATTCTTCACCGTCGCTCGCGATGATCCGCATGGTGCGGGTGCCGACGATCGACCGGAAGTCATCGTTCTTGAGTGCTGCGAATGCGAGCCATGCGAGGTCGCGCGGTGTCGAGTATTGGCCGCTGTTATCGAGACCGGCAGGATTTGCGAAACGCGTATTCTTGAGACCCAAGGATGTCGCGCGGTCGTTCATCCGCTCTACGAAATTCCCCACACTGCGGCCACTGAATACCGCGAGGGTGTATGCGACATCGTTCGCGGAGGGTAGGAGTAGCGCGTAGAGCGCACTGCGGACTGAGAGGCGCTGACCCGACACGAGGCCGATGGTGCTTCCTTTGATTTCCTCTGCGATCGGCGGAGTGGTCACGGCTTCATCGAGGCCGTGGTTCTCCAGAACCAGGAGGGCCGTCATGATTTTGGTGAGACTCGCCATCGGCCGACGTTCGTCTGGCGCAATCGAGAAGATCTCCTGTCCGCTTCGTGCGTCGACAAGAAGGACGCCGGAAGCTGAGAGTTTCGGCATCTGAATCTTGGCTGCCAGCATGTCGGGCGCGGCGATGGAGACGACTTCGATGCCCGGCAAAGACGGTGCCGCCGGAGACGAGGGTTCCGGAGGAATGAGGCCTAAGACGAGGACGGATGCGAGGACGGAGAGCATGAGCGCGGGGTCTCTAGCAAAACGGGAGAAAAACTAGGATTACTTGTAGATAATCTTGTCGGCGATCCGAAGGTCTATGTACTCCTTCGCCTGATCGAGTGAGAGTGTTTTCAGGAACTCTCGAAACCGTTGGAATTGTACGTTGAGAGGGCTCCGTAAATCAAACCAGAGAGTGGCTTTTGGCGTCCTAATATGGAATTCCTGCGCCCGTAGGTACACGGTGATATTTTGGCTCTGCAGGCCAAAGTCCCGAAGTAAGGTATCGCGGGCGAAAAAGACGTTCTGTAAGAACGACGGCGCCATGAGCGGTGTACGGTTCTGGGGACGGATTCCCCAGTCCGTGATCGTCAATGTCGGATACGGCCCCCCCGAGAGTTTGATGGGGGACGTGACGAAGGTTCCTTTGCGCGTGACGTAGGTATAGATATCCGTTCCAGACCCAGTGGCGGTGCTGCCTGAGCCCGACGACGTATCGATACTGTCCGCGATGACGACTTCGGCCATGACTGGTTCTAGGAAAACACTGACGCTTAAGGTCGACGGATAATCTTTACTGATCTCCACGCGTTCGATTTCAGAAAATTCAGACTGCAGCATGGCGGCTACCTGACTGCGAGTAACAAGAACGAGGCGCTGCTTAAAGAGCGGTGAAAGAATCTGCTGAATTTCCTCGGGATCGATGCGCGGATCTTGTCTCCTCACTTTCATTTCGCGAACGTCGAAAAACGGAGCGAAGAGCAGCGTCCCCGCGACGGTGAGGGCGACGAGAACTGATCCGATCAGCAGCCACATGCGGAATTCTCGCAGCACGGTGTCTCCGAAACGCGCCATTTTACGGCCCCAACGAGCGAACATTTCTTTCCTCCTGCGCGCGCGACGCTGCGGCCCGCCGTAGTACGTGCGAGCGAGCGATGTGGTGAGCGGTCCCGCCTGTCGGTTGAAGCGCTTCGGAAGTTTTCTGGACGCCTTCATCGGCATGGACGAGAGCTTATCTCGTACCGCCGTTTTCGGGAACTGTTCGGGCTCCGTGCTCTGTGTCATAGTGCCCCCATGAGGCTTGCAATCGCCGCAGACTGGCTCCCGACGTATGGTGGCGCTGAACACGTGGTCGCCGCACTGTCAGCGTTGTGGCCCGAGGCTCCGATTCTCACGACGGTCGCATCCCGCGCTTCACTTCCGGATTCGCTTCAGAAAGCCGATATTCGGGTCTCACCGCTGCAGAGAATGTACCGACTGATCGGACGTCATCAGGTGCTGTTACCGTGGATGCCGCAAGCGGTGGAGAACATGAATGTCTCCGGCTACGACGTCGTGCTGAGTTCATCGCATGCCGTCGGCAAAGGCGTTATTCCTCCAGGAAATGCGGTGCACGTGTGTTATTGCCATACACCGATGCGCTACGCATGGGAGATGGAAGCCGAGTATCTGAAAGATTTTCGGATCAGGGGGTACCTGAAGAAAAAAGTGAGAGCCGAACTGAAACGCATCCGCCGATGGGACCTCACAACCGCCAAGCGTGTTGATCATTTCATCGCTAATTCTTCGGAAACACAGGCGCGCATCAAGAGGATTTACGGACGCGAGAGTGTCGTCGTCCCGCCACCGGTGGATGCCGTTTTTTTTGATTCCCCTCTACCCACGACGCGCGAAGGATATTTTCTCGCGATCGGACGACTGGTTCCGTACAAGAAATTCGATCTGCTCATCGAACTCGCAAATACACTGAAGCTTCCACTCAAGATTGCGGGTCAGGGTAGCGAGGAAGCGCGTCTCAGAGCCCTCGCTGGGCCAACGGTTGAATTTCTCGGATACGTCGGCGAAGAGGCGCTTCCATCTTTATATAGCAACGCCGCGGCACTGTTCTTTCCGCAGGTGGAGGACGCCGGCATCGTGCCGATGGAAGCGCAGGCCTGTGGTACTCCGGTCATCGCATTCGGACAAGGCGGTATCGTGGATGTGGTGACGGACTCAACTGGCATTCTTGCGATCTCTCAAACGGTCGAATCTTTTTCCGAGGCCGTTCAAAAATTCCAAACGACGGCTTGGAATCATGAAGCCATTCGTGAGCATGCACGAGCGTTCCACATCGACGTGTTCAAAGAGCGGATCCGGAAAGAAGTTGAGCTGGCGTATCGACAGTTTGTTATGAAGGCATAAGAGGAGCCATGACCGGCAGGCAGGCCAATCTACTCAAACAATCGCTTTGCCATGTCGTAGACTACCGATCTGTGTTCAATGACAAGAATGAGCACGTTCGATTCTTGAATGCGATAGATTACCCGATACTCACCGATTCTAAGGCTCCAGTAACCCCGTAAAGTACGACGCAAGGGTTTGCCGAATACATCAGGCTGAGTGCAGAGTTTTCGCTCGATACTGTTCTTGATCTTCTTTTGATCTGCCACAGAAAACTTCCCAACACTTTTCGGATTCAGTAACGAAGAGTAAAGGACGTGAAAGGCCTTCGTCATACTTTCGACCAGAATTCATCATGCGAAATGAACTTTGCATTTTTGACATCCCTCTTTTCCGCCATCGTACTGAAGTACTCGTCTTCAACCAGTTCCAAAGCATACTCTAAAAGCTGTGCAGCCTTTTTCGCTTGTGGAACATCATCCCGAAGGGAAATTTTTTTGAGAAAGAGAGCAGTGTCTTTTTCGAGTGTGACGTTGATGCGCTTCTTGAGGGTGGGCATTACTCAGAGGAGAACATCCTTAGTGTATCAAAAGTGTATCACCTATGCAACCCCACGTTTCACCGCTCATTTTCTTGTAATTCTTCGTACTGGCGTACACTGCACCCATGCGCAAAGGAGATTCTCATAAAGGCGATAACGGCACGGTGGCCGTGATTGGCGGCAGTCGTCATCAGCACGGTGCCCCGATTTTTGCAGCGCTCGCCGCCGAAGCATCGGGTGTCGATCTTCTCCATGTCTGGGTGCCGACGATGCACGAGGAGGTCACGAAGCATGCATCCTACAATTTTCAGCTGCACACGTTCGGTTCCGAAAAGTCAGACGAGATCTCCTCATCTGACCGCGAGCGCATGATCGAGCATCTGGCGACGATCGACGCGGTTGTCATCGGTCCCGGATTGTCTCGGAGTTCTTCGAGCCTGAAGTCGATCATGAACCTCCTCGCTGAAGCGCCGTGTCCAATCATTGCCGATGCGTCGGCACTCCAGGCTGAGACGCTGAAGATACTGACGCTGCGTCACGCAGTCCTCACGCCGCACCTCGGGGAACTCGAGCGCATGGGGTTTATGCGTACCGAACTCCCGACGCTCGCGAAGAAACATGCGTGTACAATTCTCCTGAAGTCGGTAGCGGATACCGTGGTTGCTGAAGACGGAACCATAGTGACCATCGAAGGCGGCAATGCCGGTCTCACCGTAGGAGGCACCGGAGACGCACTTGCAGGGCTTACGGCAGGGCTTATCGCGCAAGGGGTGACTCCGAGCGAAGCGTGCCGTATCGCGAGCAGTGCCATCAAACGTGCGGGCGATCTCCTACTTCACGAGGTCGGATTTTCTTTCACGACCGCTGATGTCATCCGAAAAATTCCTGCACTCCTTCGTCGTTTTCTGCGGTCATGATCACACATCCATTCGTCAATCTCCGGCAGTTTCAGGATCTTCTCGATGTCCGTTTGCTGACACGCGAGGACAATGTGTCATCGGATGCCGACATCGCGAAGCTCACCGGACGCACCAATATCGTGAGCCTCAAGCAGATGCACGGAAACTTGGCGGTACGTGTCGCCTCGCCGTCATCCCGGGTTCTCGAAGCCGATACACTCGCGACCGACACAAAAGGCCTGACGCTGACGATCCGTTTTGCGGACTGTCAGAACGCAGTCATTTTCCATCCGAAAGAGCGCATTCTGTGCCTCGTGCATGCCGGATGGCGCGGTGTCCAAGCCAAAGCAATGACTAGCGCCTATGAAATGTTGCGCGCCGAATGGAATGTCGATCCAGCCGAGACATTTGTGGGACTCGGTCCGTCGCTCTGCACCAAGTGCTCGGACTTCACGGATGCTGCAACCGAGGTGCCGGAGCTCAAGGATTTCTTTCAGGGCAAAGCCATTAACCTCAGGAGAGCTCTCGATGACGAGATGCTAGGAATCGGCGTCCAGAAGCGCAGAATCGAACGGATGGACGACTGCACCCGATGCAAACCAGCCAAGTATTTCACGTACCGTGGCGGCGACCGAAAGGCTGTGCAGAATGGTTTCGTCAATTGTCTCGCGGTGACCATCGTCGGCGGATGAAATCAGGAGACATTCATGAGAAAAATCACCACGGTTTACTTCACTGATTTCACATTCGGCGTATACTTCCATGTTGTCTCGACGACGCGTCAGGACGCCCCAATGCTTTTTCTCTGACAGCTCACTAAGGGAGGCCAAATCACCCCGCATCGCGGTGCGGGGATGAGGTCACCCACCTGGATTTCCAGGGACGAGCCAAGGGCGGACAACGGTCGTCTTGATATTACGTGAATTTAATGGTATAATAATTAGAGTACATACCATAGAAAAAAAGCATGAAAAATACACACCTCTCACGCCGCTTTCTAAGGCTTGTCGTAGTCGTGATCGTCGCTGTAATTTTTCTTATGATCTATTTTGTTGCACCTCGCCCAAACTTCCCTGCGGTTACTGATGACAATATTCCTCTCCCCTTCGGCGATTCGGGTACCGAGAGCCTTGCGGGGCAGCTCGTGACGCTCGGGCAAAAGCGTGGTGTGACGGTGCGACATGTTTCGTTCGATAATGACGAAGAGTTTGAAGTCCTTCGGGACGATGAGGAGATGCATTCTATGGATTTTATTGTGACACCCGACAGTCCGACCATCTCCCACGGTGCGCCGCTCTGCAATGCCGTCACTGCGGGAAAGAAATATTTCGGATACAAGTACACGTCCAGACCGGCGACTCTAGAAAAAGAGCGCCGTGACGCGGCTATCAACCTCGGTGCTCCGTCGACGCTCCCCGCCCTGTTCCCTGGAGAATTTTTTGCTTCCGCCGAGATGCGGAGCGCAAGCTCTTTCATTGATGACTTTGAGACCGACGCAAATAAAAATCTGGACGATGGCGACACTCTATTTGCTTTTCGCGATCCCTGTGACGTCACGCTCGACCGCAACGCGAGGTATGTGATCAAGGTCATGGATAGCGATGTGTCATTCACGGCACGGGGAATCGTCGTGTGCGGCGCGGGAACGTCCACAGCCTGTCCGGAGGCTACGAAGGACCTGCCGGGCATGCTCACAGGCATGCAAACGGGCAATGTTCCCCGAACATATTTTGTCTGGGGATCGGGACAGGTAAGCGAAACCATCTATTACGATTGGACCAAAGGAATACAGAATTTTTCTCCCGGCATCGGACCTATCGATGAAAATGTTGATCTTTTTTCGCAGGACAACTTCTCCGCCACGAGCGAGTACACCTCCATTGTTCTCGAAACAGCCAACTATTCCGGTAGCAACAACGCAACGTATGAGTCTGTCTTTACGTTCACCGGTGCTCCGGCCAATGCGACGGAAGTCACCGGTGCGCGCATACGCATGGCGGCACGGCTGTTCGATGACATGCCGGACACATCCAAGGTCAAACTGAGAGGTGTCGATGGCTCTGATCTGACGGACTGGAGAGACATGCCAGCCATCGGATTCTCCGATGCCGTTATCACGATTGATTTTACGCTCCTACCGGATATCCCCGTGCAGAAATGGGCGACCGTTCATATGGTGTTTCAGAATCAGTGGGATGGTTGCGGAGATAATGTCTGTGATTTCAATCGGACGATCCTGACACTGCACGCGATCGACGCGCGTTTCGACGCCTTCTGTGACGGAGCATGCGCATCGCTTTCACCCGTCTGCGGCAACGGAACAACGGAAGGATATATTTTCGAGGTCTGTGATGACGGCAATAATGACGAACGGGATCACTGTGACAATCAATGCAAGAGAACGGGCAATTGGTGGATCGATCCTGAGGAAAATATTCCGCCACCGGGCATTCCGGGTCCGCTGCTCACGTTCGATTCTGCAACCATGACGATGGGCAAGCACCTTGCGCTCCCGTCCGGGCGCGTCGTGCAGCTGTGGTATTCGGGGTACGCAAGCTCAGCGACGACGAATGAACATCTCTACGTCAGTCATTATGAGCCCGGCGTCGGCTGGGGTGAGATCGTGACGATCAACGAGGGCTTGGGATGGGTGCAGGCATACGGGGCACAGGATGTGTGGATTTTTGGGGGCGACCAAGAAGATCTGTTTGTCATCTTCAATACATCGACTGGGTCGTATCGAACATCGTTTGTCGACGGCGCATGGACTGTGCCAATTCTGCTGTCTTCGAATGGCATCACCATCAATGATCACGCAACAGGAACGCAAGATAGCTTCGTCATCGTGTACGCAACATCCGTGTCGATCAGTGAGGATTTGCGCAATGATCCTTTCTTCGGTCCGCATCTTTCCGGCTACACATGGGATACCGGTCTCTTCGCGCAGACGTTTGCAGGGGGACAGTGGTCCGTGCCAACGATGTTACAAACCCTTTATCACACCGAGCAGTGGCAGCAGTCGGTACGCAATAACCCGCACGTCAATGTGCCGCGCGATACCGGCGAGATCACGGGCGTATCCGACGACGTGTTTACGATCGAGTGGTACGGAGAAGAATTTATCTATGGCGGAGCGAACTGATGCACACGTGCAATGGCGGGTATAGTCTGCAGTGCATGATCTCCCTCACGCGCCGCATCACTGCCGCCAACACGCTCCTCGCGCCCTATGCCGTGCCGCACGGTAAGGGCCTTGGACGCATTCACAAGGAGCCCGATGACGCGACTCGGTTCCCGTTTCAGCGTGACCGCGATCGCATTATTCACACGCAGGCGTTTCGGCGACTCAAACACAAGACGCAAGTATTTGTCTCGGGACATGGAGATCACTACCGCACACGCATCACGCATACACTCGAGGTTGCTCAGCTCAGCCGTGATATCGCGAGGACACTTGGCCTCAACGAAGACCTTGCGGAAGCCATAGCGCTCGCGCATGACTTAGGACACACACCGTTCGGGCACGCCGGCGAGGAAGCGATGAATGAATGTATGAAGGTGTACGGTGTATTCTTCGAGCATAATCTGCAGTCACTCAGGATCGTGAGTGTGCTGGAGGATCGTTCGACATTGTATCCGGGACTCAACCTTTCCCACGAAATCTTGGAGGGTCTGATAAAACATCGTTCGCCGCATAACCCTGTGACAGGTATCGATGTACCGCGGTCGCCATCACTCGAAGCGCAGGTCGTGAACTTCGCCGATGAAGTAGCGTACACCGCGCACGATACTGATGACGGACTCAGAGCCGGACTGTTCGCGCTCGCTGACATCGAAAAGACGGTGCTCGGAAAAACGGCTGCATTGCGTGCTTCCGGCAGATCTGAACTCCGCGGATCCATCGTCGATCTACTCGTCACCGATCTGTACGCTGAGACCGAACGACGTCTGAAAGCATACGGCATCCGGTCGCTTGCAGATGTGTATGCATCGGACAGTGAGCTCGTCGGTTTTTCGGTGCCGACCGTTCGTCAGACCAGCGAGCTGCGGAAATTTTTGTGGGATCGGCTCTACAAGAGTCCGTCAGTCTTACGGCAAGCATCGCGCGGCAAACGGGTCATCACATCGCTTTTCAAGGCGTACATGCAGTCCCCGCCTGCCAAAGTAAAAACGCTCCGTACGAAACACGGCGCATCGCTTGAGGAAGCCGTGAAAGACTATATTGCGGGGATGACGGATATCTATGCGTTGGAG
>JAGORY010000044.1 GCA_018062585.1 Candidatus Peribacteraceae bacterium
TCGAGGGTCACATCACAGGAATCACGAAAGGAAAATGGAGTCTCACCTTCCGCTAGACCTTCATTCACACCATCCTCGAAAATCTTGATGAAACTATCCGTGCCACGAGGCATCTCGGCGGAAGCAAAAAATTCTCCGGGGAATAGGACCTGGAGCGTCGATGGAGCACCGAGGTTGATGGCCGCATCACGCGCATCTTTTTCATCGTCAGCTGCTCGAGACGTGTACTTGTAGCCGAAGTATTTCTTTCCTGCCGTAAGCGCCTGACAAAGCTGCGCACCGTGCGAGATAGTAGGACTGTCGGGCGTCACAATAAAATCCATGGAATTCATCTCCTCTTCTTCCCGAAGTACTTCCCGTACCTCATCCGCATCGAACGAAACATGTCGCACTGTCACACCACGCTTTTGCCCGAGCGTCACGAGCTGCCCCGCAAGGCTCTCGGTACCCGAGTCGCCGAAGGGGAGAGGAATATCGTCTTCGGGCGTCGTTGCCCAATGAACGAGGGAGGCCGTCAGTGCGCTCACAACCGTGAGGGTCAAGACAGAGTAGAGCCGGCGGAGAAAGATTTTTTTGTTCATTGTCTTATGGGGCAAGAATATCAAGTTCAGTAAGAATGATGCCAACGTCCGTGTTATCAGTGTCGCCGTCTTGGTCCATGTCGTACTGATTGACGGTGCTATACGGCTGATCAGGTGCCTCGGCGACATTGAGCGTGAGCATGAGCGCTTCGTTGTCGCTGACGACATCGTTGTTGTTCGTATCGGCAAGCTCCTTCACGTAGGCATTGAAAGACGTGCACACAATCGGCGTACCGCTGCAACGGGAGCCACTCTCATCAACGCCGGGATCGAGAGGAACGTCCGTCTGCGTGGCGCCGGTTGCAGTGCTGCCCGATCCGAAGGGGATAGGCAGACCGTGGGTGCATTGGTTCGTACATTCGTCCGAGTTCTCCGTATTGCGGTCGTCACATTCTTCAGATCCAGTGACGACTCCGTCACCACAGACCATGAGCGAACGGGGGTTTATGTCGATGCCGTTCGGTTCATTCGCGATGATGACATAGAGAGAACCGGCGGGGTCAATGCGCACGCCTCCCGTCGCGTTATCGGTGGGCCGGAAGACCACGTCATTCTGGGCCTCGAAGGTTGCCAAAGCGTTGCCATGCGATGCATCAGATGCACGTGCTTTAGCGGACGCGAAAAACTGGCCCGGAAAACGGTCCTTGAAACGCGTCGCGACGATGTCACGGCGCTCAAACGTGGCCGCGGCATCGGAGTATCGGTAGCCGTAGTAATCGACGTCGTGACTGAACGTACCGGCAAGCGACATCACGAGATCGATCGGCGATGCCGTGATCGTCGGGTCGTTGGGGATATGGACGAGGTAGATATTATCGGGCATGAGCGTCTCTTCCACTTCGCCGTCCTTGAATGTGACCTCGTAGACGTCAATGTTGTTACGCTTTGAGAAGAACGTCACCTTTCCCTGCAGAACGCTATCGTTCTGAATAAACGGAACGGGAATGCCGTTTTGTACGTACGACGGCGTGTTACCCATGCCGAAAACCAAAAAAGCGGCCACCACAGCGGTGAATCCTGACGCTCGCAGGAGCGCCTTCTTCGTAAGCCACGATGCAGGCTGTGGCAATGAAATCATAGAGTGGATTTAGGAGACAAGAGCCATGCGACGCGCACGGATCTGTGCATACAGAAACGTACTCACTCCGGCGAGGAGCATCGTCGCGAAGGCGAGCATGCTTTCGGGACCGGTAGCCGTGACACGCGGAGCTCCGCTGTGGAGCACGTTGCCGTTACTATCAGTGATCGTGCTGTCGCCACCGATAATGATGGTGGGACCGCCCGTGGACCTCTCGTTATCGATGCGTTCCTGACGACGCTCGTACGTTGCATTCTGATCAAAGAGATCCAATGGTTGCGCCGAGGTATCCGGAACGTACGTGTCGACCGGTTCGGCATCGACGGGCTGGAGTTGTGAGTGTTCTGCGGCACGGCGCTCTGCGGCGCGCTGCTGCTGCTGCTCGATGACCTGTTCGCCTTCGCGCTGGGTCGGTGGAGCCGGCTGCAGTGTCAGGCTCTGACTACCGAACACCTGTTCAGGCGAGAGGTACGCAAGGGCACTCACGGGAGCGAGTGCGGTAGCGATGCCAAGAACGGCAAGCGCGACGGAGAGGATATTTTTGTTCATAAGTGTGGTGTGTATTTCTGAACATTATACCGTTTTTCGTATTTTTTCACAAGCTTCTTCCCTATGGGCGCGTCGGCATGCTTGGAATTGGGAACTCAGGAGCATCGACGCCTTTGGCGGAATCCGTCTGAGGGCTACCGTCTGGCGACTGCAGGAGGCTCCACTTGTAGTCCCAGTCCGGGCGGCCGAATGTTTCACGGTTGCGGGGATCGGTTTCGCCGCTGTCTACCTGACAGTTCTGGTTCATATCTTCCCCGAAGACAGGACTCGAGATCTGTGGCATGCACTGGCGCTCGCCCACGGAATCTCGGAAACACACCACTTCGCGAGGCTCGGGGCAGCCGTTACCGGAGCCATTGCCATCGCAGAGTCCGTCGCGGTCGGTGTCACTCACGAGTGCACTTGTTTCGGTCACTTCGATCTCGCCGTTCATATTCTTATCTTCGCAGCGGTCGCTGAGGCCATCCTTGTCCGTATCGCCCTGCAGCGGATTCGTCTTCGTTTCATAGATTTCGACACCATCAATGATGCCGTCTCCGTCCGTATCCGGATTATTGGGATCGGTGCGCTCTTCGTGTTCACGCGCGTTGTTTACATGATCACCGTCGTTATCGACCGCGATAGAGAGGATGACAGAACTCATGACATAGCACGTCTGTCCTCCATGAAAAATTTCGGCGATGGATGCCAGTTCTTCCGGCGCTTTCGCAGTCGTAGCAGTGAGGATGTCTTGGAGATTATTGTCGGCCGGAACCGGTCGCGCTACTTGCACCTTTCGTTCGCCAAGCGAGTAGAAATACTGGCCGTCATACATCTGTTTTCCGATGTATCCCTTCGCCTTATTTGCTACTTCGTTGCCGCTGAAACAGTAGCCCCAGTAACGCTCTTCGTCCGCTTCGGGCCCACCCAAGAATGTGATCCTAGGAATGCGCGTCCCCTGCGGCACGGTGAAAATAACGTGCGTGTCCGCGGGAGCAGAAAATCCGTTGATGGCGCGATCTGCTTCGTAGCGTTGTGTTGGAACCACCCCTCGTTCCATTGGTGGCGTGAGTCTGCCTGCGAGAGGCACGGCTCCCTTGTTGCGGAGGAGTGCCGCACCGGCCACGATGACAGCACACCCGAGGAGGGTGAGTGTCGCGTACTTCAACGTCTGGACGATGTAGGGATTTGGACGCATCGGAATATTATACCTTAAAATACACTTTCCGAAAAGTGCTACAATCGCCGCCTGAACCACATGGCCAAAGACTACTACGCAATCCTCGGCGTCCAAAAATCCGCAACTGAAGCGGAGATCAAACAGGCGTACCGGAAATTGAGTAAAGAACTGCACCCTGACAAACATAAGGGTGACAAAGGCAAAGAAGCAAAATTCAAGGAAGTAAACGAAGCGTACGAAGTGCTGTCCGATACGACGAAACGCGGAAACTATGACCGTTTTGGCAATGCCGATTTCAACGGTTTTGGCGGCGGGGGAGGTGGAGGCGGGGGTGGATTTGGGGGCTATCAGCAAGGCTTCGAAGGCATGAATTTCAACGGAGACCTGAACGATCTGTTCAGCAGTTTTTTTAGCGGGGCTTCAGGCGGAGGACGGCGCCCCGATACACGAGGCAGGAACGTCGAAGTAGAGATTTCCATTCCGCTGTCCGATGCGGTGAAGGGGGCGGAGCGGACAATCACATTCACGACGCAGATCACATGTGATGAATGCGCGGGGGGCGGCAGTGCACCCGGAGCGAAGACTGTCACGTGCACTGAATGCAGCGGCGCCGGCAGTGTGCAACGCACCGCAAAATCTCTCTTCGGTGCCATCCGTCAGAGTGTCGTGTGTCCCACGTGCAGCGGTAGCGGAAAGGTTCCAGAAAAACCGTGTAAAAAGTGTAGCGGCGACGGTCGCGTGAGCGGAAAAAAGACGGTGAACGTCAGGATTCCGGCAGGCATCGATGATGGCCAGACCATGCGCCTCACCGGCGAAGGAGAAGCAGGCAAGCAAGGGGTCCAGAGCGGTGATCTTTTGGTCCACGTGAGAGTAGAGCAGGATGCGCGGTTCGAGCGTCAGGGCGACGACATTCGTTCGACGTTGCCACTATCTGTCATTGACGCGGTGCTCGGCACGGAGGCGAACATCGAGACGGTGCAGGGCGTGACGAAAGTATCCATCCCCGCCGGTACGCAACCAGGCCAAGTGCTCCGGCTCAAAGGAAAAGGCATGCCCGTCCTGAATACGAACCGCCATGGCGATCACTACGTGACGGTCGATATTCTCGTGCCCACCAAGCTTAGCCGTGATGAGAAGAGGTTATACGAGGAACTGAAAAAAGTTCTCTAGCTTCCGTGCACAAAATTTGTAATGAGTTTTACGAGCAAACTTTTCTGTTCCGGCTTACTCTCAGCGATCAGCAGTACAAGTGCTACGAGTGCTGAATCCGTAAACTTTCTCTCCCCGTCCCGCGCGGTCACGTGTTCCGTACGTGTGAGGTAGACGATGAAAAGAAAGGCGGCGATCCGCTTATTGCCATCGACAAACGGATGATCTTTCGTGAGTGAGTAGAGAAGATGCGCGGCATTTTCTGCGACGGATAGAGATGTCTCTTTGGTATCCACCGTCTGCTTCAGAGCGCCAAGAATGCGCTTGAGGCCGTCACCCTCCTCGGTACCGAAGAGATCACTTGCCTGTCGTTGGCGGACAAGATTTTTCTTAAGAGCGGCTACAAGCTGCAGTGCTTCCGCATGGGTCAGTACGTACCGAGAGCGCCCTGAAGATTTCGGTATGTCGAGCGCTTGCCTGTCATACTGGTCGAGTAGCGTCCACGTTTCCGTGTACTCGGTAATGACTTTCAGAAGCCCCTGTGCTTCGTCTCCCCGCAAACTTCGTGCTTTCATTGCCTGACGAATGAGGCCAACTGCGGTCTTGAGCTCCTGAAGTTTCGCGGCCTCCAAACGACGTTCGTTAAGCGTAAATCCGTTCATGAGATGCTGTCGCAGGACGTGAGTCGCCCACACGCGAAATTGGGTAGCCTGCTTGCTGTTCACGCGGTAACCGACACTCAGAACCATATCCAAATTAAAATATTCTACGTTTCTCCGCACGATACGTTTTCCTTCTTTCGCAACTGTTTCCATTGTGGAAACAGTTCCTTTTGGCTTTAGCTCGCCATCTTTGAAGATATTCTTCACGTGCTTGGAGATGGCGGACTTCTGGACCGAGAAGAGCCGAGCGATCTCCGTCTGGGAAAGCCAGATCGATTCTTCCCGCAGCTTCACAGGCAACGTCAATCCTCCGTCGGCACTCTGATAGACGAGAAGATCAGCCGAAGAAACAGCATCGTCTTTTTTGGACATGCGCCCATCATACTGCATTACACGTCTAAGTTCTCCAGTCCGTCGTCGTTTGCCATGACCGGCGAGAGCTCTTCGCTGACCTCGTTGGAATCGGGTTCTGTTGCCGCCTTGCCGCTCTTCAAGCGAATCACAACCTGACGGTAGTCACCTTCACCCATGCTTTCCGTCGCAAGATCAGAGAGAGTTGGTGTTGCGGCAATGTGCATGTGCACAACCCGACGAAAGTACGGACTCATGGGAGGTAACGTGACGCGAGCACCAGTACGACGGACGAAGTCTGCTTTTGCTTCAGCGATCTTTCGAACCTTGTCTTCCTGCATCGTGCGGTATCCATCGACATCGACAACGATGAAAGGAGCGCGCTCGAGGTTCTTCGCGGTGCGGATCATGGACTTCACGAGGTGCTGGACCGCATTCAGAGTCTCGCCATGCCACCCGATGAGGCGACTCGCCTGATCAGTCATCACTTCCACACGCGTCATCTCACCGTCCTGCTTCACCGTGATCTCGGTGAAAGGAATACCGAGGAGTTTCAGCAGCGTTCCAGTGGTGTCGATAATGAGATCGTTCATGAGAGAGAGGATAGCGAGGAAGGCGGGGAAGGGGAAGGGAGCGTAGCGCCCTCATCAAGAAGGCCAATACGAAGCGGCTCACCTTCCGCGCTGCATCCACAAACGCATGAGTGGGAAAAAAATAATGAAAAATAAAAAGAAGTACACACTCCCTACGACGCTATGAAAGAGTGTGATGGCAAGATTTGGAGAAATGCGTCCAACAAGCATGAGAGAAGCAATACGAATAATATTTAAGGAAAATACGAAGAGCAGTCCCGCGATTCCTGCGATTATTGATCGTAGTAGGCTCATTCGCTGCTTTTTCGAAAGCTCATACAGCACGTATCCAAAGAAGATGAGGAAAAGGAATATGTACGAGAAGCCCGCGCATGCGGGGCCGATGCTGACACGAAAACCATCGATGCTTATCACGCCGCGGAGTGCATTTGCGTAGACATTCCAAGAAAAAAGCAAAAGAATGTGCGCAAGTGCATCGATCACGACCGGAAGTACAATTTCGTAATACAGTGCTTCGAGAACGCTTGAGAAAAACGCTCCGACGAGAGCGAAAAAAACGATGAGAAGTTCGCCCCACCTTGTAAGTGCGTTCCTCGGATCGATAAAAGCATACGCAGGGAAAAATGGAATGATGAGGATGATTGCGACAACGGCTGCAAATGTTGGCCCTCCTGTGACGGGAAAAGATGAGAGAAACTGTTGCAACATTTGGTACGATGCATCGTCAGGGTGTGTGAAGAAAATGGCAAAGCCTCCTGTGATCAGGAAAACAGCACCGGCAATATTTTGTAACCATAATTGTGAAGCAGGCTCTTTGGATATCGTGCGAACACGACCATGGCTCAACACCGCATACATGACGAGGACGAGGGAAAGCCACTCGATAGGAGAAGCGTTGTAATTGACGATAACAAGATGATCCCGACCGATGACCGTATCGAGCAATGTTGTGGAAGCACCGATCGACACTGCAAAAGTACATGCAAACGCAAAGAAGAGTCTTGCTGCTTCCGATCCTGTAACTGCGCTACGAACACTTCGTATGATGTTCTCACTCCCTGCTCGGAAATTTGTATATTTCATTCGGCAGGATGGTTAATGAGAACGGAGGACATTCCATCGTATGAAATAGATGCAAGCAAGAGATACGACGAGGAGGCCCAGGAAAGGGAACTCCGGTACCGGCACACCGCCACCCCCACCATCTTCTCCCTCGCCACCGGTTTCCTGCAAGCCAAAGATTTCCCAGTAGCCATCGGCAACCGATACGGAGATTTTACTCGCATCAAACCCACCATTTGTTTCAGTGATCGTTCCAGTATCATTGGCAAGAAAGCTCCAACTGTCTCCAGCTGAACAGCCAAGAGTTGCTTTTCCAGAGCAGACTCGTACTTGGTCGTCGCTGACACTCTTCGTGACGTACAGCAAATAACCACTATTGGTTCCCGTAATGTAGTCCGCGATGCCGTGAAGAAGTGATTGCCTTTCTGTGACATCTGCATCAATGGTCAGGGTTTGGCAGCTGGGTCCAGAACTGATAAACATGATCGGGACATCGGCAATACGAGTCGAACCTTTCTTGAATCGTACTAACTTTCCACCAGCGATGCCCTGCGTCGTCATATCAATTCCTTCATTGGTCGCATCGACTGCGGTAATGCCCGGTGGCACAGCCAAGCTTCCGCAGTAACCGCACCAACATCCTATTCCCTCTAAAGAATTTATCTTACAAATATTCTCCCAACTTTGTGGAAAGCTTTGAAGGTAGGTAATATATGCTGCTGACAGCGTCCCGTACACTTGCATGGTAATGTGATCAACACGAGGCTCTCCATTGCCGACGCCTGAACATGGTGAGATATAAGTACAAGCTGCCACTATTCCAACGCCGAATGTAGTGCTCGTTATGGTGCCTCCAGTCAACGTCAGCCCCCACAGATCAGTGCTACTCCCAAAGCTAAAAACCTGATCTGTCCCAGTCCAATACTGTGCATACGGCGCTTTGTCTTCTCCTTGGAGTGTACCATATTTGATTAATTGGACGTTCGATGTCAGTACGGGATCATTCGTATTGTCGTTGTGTACCTCAATGTTCACGACCACTCCATCAATTGTTGCATTGGGATCAGCAACGTAAAACCCATAATTCGTTGTTTTTAAAAAATTTGAAATGTTCCCTGGATCACTTTCGGACACCGTAGTAGCTGCATATACATCATTCGATGTAGATACATTAGAAGCATTGATCCATGCCGGACGAGCACCGCCCCCATCTGCCGCAGTTCCTGGTGACCTGACCGTTGTGCTTGGATCAATGATATACACCGACGGAAGATTGGTAGGATCATACTTATAGGCAAAATATCCAGAGCCTAACGATGTGATGGCGATGGGATGATCGAGGATGTTCCGATTCGTGTCTTCCAGTGTGGGAGGGGAAGACTCGAAAACCGTTGTGCCATCTGCTTTGTCTAGCTCGATGCCATTCCCTGCAGACGCTATAGAAAGTGTGGGATCTGTTTCAAGAGAAAATTGCAACACCGATGGATCAACGTATCCATCAATGGTAATAGCCTTACTCACCGTTGCGCCCTTCACCGTGAAACGCACCACTGCGTGATCGGCAAGACGATAACGCACAACGTTTGGTGACTCTAACTCTGCTTTTGCTTCTCCTGCGTAGCTCAAGCGAAACCAATGATTATCTTTCTGATAGACGTAGGACGGTCTGAGAGTGTCGAAGTGAACGACGATGTCTTTCGGGAGACGGTCGAAAAGAATGCCATCGGTGGTCTGTTTCCCGCTTTCCTCTATGGGGACTAGTCTGCCGTCTTCATCATGTGTAAAGAGGTCTGCACCTGCACCAATGCTGACAAACTTGCCATCTGGCTTTACAAATGTGAGCGTCTGCTCGGTACGCAGCAGTGGCATTTCTCGGTAGTCCGCACGAAGGCCGTATGCCTCAGGGTTCAAAGGAACACTCGTGGATTCAGCGGTACGGAACGACTGTGCAAACACTGCAGATGGCATCTGCAACGCCAGTGCAACGATGAGGAAAACAGCAGAAAGTTTTCGCATAAGAAGCTACGTAACGACTGTAGTGTACCGAGATGCATGGGATGCGTATATGAGGACAAAAAAGAAGCCCCCGTTACGGAGGCTTCCTTTCGATTGCACTGCAATGGGGACTAACGAACTGCGTCCTTGAGTGTCTTTCCTGCCTTGAAGGACGGAACCTTCATCGCAGGGATGGAGATCTTCTGGGTCGGGTTCCTCGGGTTCACACCCGTACGAGCCTGGCGCTTCGAAACACGGAACGTACCGAAACCGGTGATCGTCACGTTGTGGCCCTTCTTGAGCTCCTTCGTGATCGTACCGATGAGTGCCTCGAGGGCATCGGATGCAGCGCGCTTGGTGATGCCGGCGGCGTCTGCGATGGCGGCAATGAGATCCTGCTTGGACATGGGGATCGGGGGGTAGAGAGATAAGATAACCGAATTGTACGTACGGAAAGCGCATCTGCAAGCCAAAAATCACTTGCAAAACCCTTGATTTCCGCTTTCGACCGTGAACTTGGCTTCTGTAAGCCAAAATC
>JAGORY010000003.1:0-9847 GCA_018062585.1 Candidatus Peribacteraceae bacterium
TTTTGCTTTTCTCGTGCCCGCCTCACCCCCAGCCCCTCTCCCTTCGCTGAGGCTCGGTAGAGGGGAGCTCTGCTGTGACGACAACGAACTTTGTTCTCTTGATTCCACAGGTTCCTTTCTCCCCCATCGGGAGAGAGGTGGCGCCACAGCGCCGGAGTGAGGCGGGGGGGCACGGCCTACAATTTTATTCTCGTCTTCTCGCAGTGCTGATCCTTCGTTTCTTTCAGATATGCGCTGAGCTTGCGGTCGAAACCGGGATGCAGCACGTCTCCTGCGCCGAGTTCGACGAGTGGTTCTAGGACGAAGCGGCGCACGTGGAGCCGGAGGTGGGGGATCGTGAGTGCATCATCGAGCGAGATCTCCTGTCCGTAGAGCAGAAGGTCTAGGTCGATCGTTCGTGGACCGAATTTTTTCGGCGGGTTCTTCTTGAGTTTCTTCTCGATCTTCTGGAGTTTGGCCGCTACTTTTTCGGGGAGCAACGCAGTGTCAAAAACGGCTACCGCATTGAGAAAATCGGCTTGGTCGATGATGTGCTGTGCTTTGCTCTTGTACACGGACGAGAAGCGAATGCCTGCAAAAGATTTTCGTAGCATGGCGACTGCAGCGCGGAGATTTTTTTCCGGTTCAATGTTCGAGCCGATGCCGAGGTAAACAGTTTCTATGGCCGTACAACGGTAACTGAGGCTGATCGAAGTGGAAGATCGGGTTGTTTCGTCACTGTCACTTTCACGCTCGTCGGCTTATAGTTTGTAAGGATGAGTGATGCGGCATCTTCAGCGAAGCGTTCCACGGTTTTCCGTTCTGTTGCTCCGAGCTTCGTAACGGCTTCTGTCACCGCGGCGTAGTCGATGCCTTTTGTGATGTCATCGGAGGTGCCGATATCCTTGAGCGATCCCAAGAGCTCGATACTGACGAGCAAGCGCTGGGGCTTCGCACGTTCACTGTCCGGAACGCCGATGCGGGTCCAGACCTCGATGTCCTTCAGGAAGATAGAGTCCATAGGGGAACAGGTTAGAGGTGATAGGTTATAGGAAAAATTCACGCAATGTCTGCATTTTTCCTGAACATTTCTTTCTACTATAACCTATTCCCTATCACCTATACCCTTCTTGATGCCGAACAAGTCCAAGCGTTCTGCAAGCGGCGACAGTGCGATCTGGCGGCAGAGCCAGCGCGACACGAGGATGCCGGTGAACAGCGAGATGAAGATACCGATTGTGAGCGTGATCGCAAAACCGCGGATGATGCTCGTGCCGATCATGAACAGGATGGCGCACGTGATGAGCGTTGAGAGGTTACCGTCGCGGACGCTGGGCCACGCTTTCTTGAAGCCAGTTTCCACTGCGGTCTTGAAGGTTTTTCCTTTCGTCAGCTCTTCCTTGATGCGCTCGAAAGCGAGGACGTTGGCGTCGACTGCCATTCCCATACTGAGGATAATGCCCGCGATACCGGCAAGCGTCAGCACGACGTGCTGGTTGGAGACGAGGAGGAGCGGAAGCTTGGTGCTGGCCACGAGCAGTACGATGTATGCCACGAGTGCGAGAGATGCGACGACGCCGAGCACGCGATACACAAGGATGAGGAAGAAGCAGAGGATGATGAAGCCGACGAGCGCTGCGAAGACGGAGTCCTCAAGAGCGGTAGCTCCGAGAGTGGCTTCTACCGTGCTCTGACCGGAGAGATAGATGGGAGCCGGAATAGCACCGGTGTTGAGGTCTTGCGCTAGTGTGCGAGCTTCCTCGAACGTTCTGCTACCGGTGATGACAGCCGTACCGCCGGCGATTTCACCTTGGACAGTTGGTGCGGATACGAGGTCACCTCCGACGAAGATGGCGATGCTCTTACCGATGTTGCGCTTCGTGAGTTCCTGAAAGAGTTCACCGCCTTTCTGATCGAACTGGATCTGGACGACGGGAATATTGCTGACCGGATCGACCGTTACCGAAGCGGTACGGAAACGCTGACCATTGAGCTCGGTATCTTTCCAGCCCGTTGGCTCCAGTGAGAAGAAGAGTCCGCGGATGACGATCTGATCTTCATCTTTCGTTACTTCGCCTTTCTCGACCTTATCGATGATGAGGTTGGCAGCAGCAGTGTCGCTCTTGATGGTGAGGAGTTCATACGTCACCTTCGCACTCGTTTCGATGGCTGCGCTGTCGGCACGGATGATGTGGTAACCGAACGGAGTCTCGACGACACCAGACATCTGCCCCTGACCGAGCGCGAACGCAGCAGTCTCAAATGGCACCGGCATGAGGCCTGGGCGAATGACCCCGATGGAACCGGCTGCAGCCCTTGAGGGTCCGTCGGAGTTCTTCGATGCGATCTCAGTGAAGCTTTCGCCGTTATCGAGACGCTTCTTCAGTTCGTCGATGTACGCTTTGGCCTGTTCCTTCGTGCGTGTGACCGAGGCTTCGGCGCGCTCGGCTCCTTTGTACTGGATGAGGACGTGGCTTGCGGTCATCTCTTTTCCGCCGTCGATGCGACCACCGAGGTAGATGATGGCGGTCTGTCCTAGCCCCAAGCTGACCGATTGCTGCGTACCGATGGCCATGGTTTGGAGTGTAGTGCGGAGTTCTGCTGGAGCGGCGTCGAGAGCGACGGCGTTCTCAGAATCCACAGTGGCGCCCGGAGTGGTCTTCGCGATTTCGGCGTACGCCTCTTGCGGATCCTGTAGCGGACGCGGGACTGGCTTCTTGGCTTCGAGGACTTTCGTCAGATAAATGCCTTTGATCTCCACTACTTCCTGCTGACCTTCGGCGTTCGTGCCGATGCTCTGCACACTGGCTTCGCTCTTCACCACCGGATCGGCCGGCGTACGGTTCGCGATTGACTCCATTCCTTTCGGAAGCTGCGTTACGAAGAGCGGGCGGCTCTCGAAGTACGAGACGCCGAGCTGATTACTCAAGTCCTGTCCGTACACCATGAGGCTGCCCGTACCGTTTGCGATAGCCTGATAGACCTTCTCGGCTTGCGCGCGAATACCGGCCTCGAATCCTTCCGGCACTCCTGTGAATTCCTCTTTGAATTCAAGCTGAATGGTTTTGCCGACGGTCGCGATACAGCGGTCCACATCGATGACACCGGGACACTCGACGAGCAAGTGTTTCTCGCTACCGAAGTATGACGGGGTGATGGTTGCTTCGCTGACACCGAGTGAGTTGATTCTTCGTTCAAGAACCGTACGGATAGCTTCCACGAGGTTTGCATGCTGATCGTTCAACGCTTGGAGTTCCGACTGCTTCAGAAGGATCGCTTGGTTCTCTCCTCCATTATTCTTGAGTTCTTCGATCTCGGCCGCGATCTCCGCTTTGCGATTCACGATCTCATCCTCAGAAATACGGAAATCGAGCTGCGTGCCTCCAGCGAGGTCGAGGCCCAGATGAAAATCCGGCTTCAGGAATTCGGGAAGAAACGACTTGTATTGGTCCGGGATGGCGATGACGACACACAGTGCCACCACGATGGCGGTGACGATGGCCCAGAGCGACGAACGTTGTTCAGAGGAGGACATGATGGGGGAGGGGGATTACTGAGTCTTGGTGAAAATGGCGTGGAGTCCGACATTAACGTCGTCGGCGAAAATCTGTGCGACGCGTTCGGAAGGAATGCCGCTGATGATGATGTTCGCAGCGACTTCGTCAGTCGTGATCATCATCCTCGAGACAAGGAGATCGCGGACGAAAATACCAACACTCTTGCCCTGATTACCTTGGAAGGCGGTGGCGAGTAGCGCGCGACCCTGTTCATTGAACTGCAGTTCGACGCCGATTTCTTGCGTATCGGGGTTTGCGATGGGGATGACCCACAGCAGCATCGATCCATCGACGCCGGTGGGGAGCCAGTTCGTCTCGTCTTCCAGCATCTCGGGGAGCTTCGGTCCTTCCAGGCGAATATCGAAAGTGAATGGCTCGCTCAGAATACGATCAGCGGTGGCGGCACCCGCTGTATCCGGCACCTTGAGTGTCATGACGGCGGAACCGCTACCCGAAGGCAGTACGGTGACGACAGCATTGCGTACGTCGGCTCCGGCGAGTCTACGTGTCATGACGCGCTCGCTCGCTTCGAAGACTGCGAATGATTGTCCGTCACCCGCAATGTTCGATGTGACCGAATATGTGAGTGTCATCGGCCCCGCGCAGCCCGCAAGGGCAACGAAGAGAGCAGTCAGGCCGATATGGCGTCGGAAGTTCATGCGCGGCCAAGTGTAACCCTTTTGTCATGGAAGGGAAACCGCTCCCACGCACTCCTTATTCATGCTTCAGATGCAGTACGGTGCCCGCCCGCAGCATTTTATCGGTGAGATCGATGCCCGAGAGCGAGCATCCGGTATCGATGATGCAACGCGTGAGCACGCAGTCCTGGATATCAGTGTTTCCAAAGACAATGCAGTCCATGAGTTCTGAGGACGTGATCGTCGTTGTGGGACCCAAGTCCACCGCACCTTTGAGCTGGGAATCCGGACTGAATGATGCCGAGGAATGAGCGACAGTTTTTTCTCCCACGAACTCGCGATGCAGCGACATGTATGCGTCGAACGATCCGATATCTTTCCACAATTCCTTGAAGATGAAGCAGTCGACTGCGATACCACGACGCAGGAATTCCTCAAAGACGCCGCCGACGTTATCCGGATGCGCGGCCGCGTGTTCGGTGAGGACAGGCAGAGCCGAGCGAGGTAGCACCCACCAACCGGTCGAGACGACTGTGGATTTGGGATGTGCCGGTTTTTCCTCGAATGATGTGACGGTCTGGAGCACGGACCCCGCCTCCTCCTTTGTAATGATCGTGCCAAAGGCTCGCGCGGCATCTGAGTCGCCAATGTCGTGACCAGCTACCAGCGGTTTGCCTCGAAAGAGTTTGAGAAACGCCGACATGTCGCAGTTCGCGAAATTATCACCAGCAAGGAGGAGCACATCATCATCGATCTTCTCTTCGCGGATCCACCGTGCAATGGCACCGAGTGCGCCGAGCTTCTGGTCTTCATGTCCGGCATCCTCGATGGAGATCGTCACATTGTCGCGCTGCACCGATTTTTTCCACGCATGGAAATCGTCGGCGAATGTAGCATTGGTGCTGACGGTAACCTGAAGATCCGCAGGAACCGCTTCGATGGCGTAGGTCAGGAGTGGCTTTCCGGCAAGCGGCAGGAGCGGCTTGGCTCTGCGCTCGGTGAGCGGCCACAGACGAGTCGCGAATCCGCCTGCTAAAATAAATGCTTGCATGTGCTACCACCATGCTAGCTCTAACTCCTTGCCGCGACCATTGCTTGACCTTCGAGTGCGATCACTTCTTCTTTTCCTCCGACGACGCCGAGTAAGGATGGCAGGAGCAAGTATGTCATCTTGTGCTGGCGGCAGACGCTCATGAGATTGATTGTGTGTTCCAGATTGCTGCAGTGAATGAGATGTGTGGGCTTCAGTGACTTGATAGCATCTTCGAGCTTATTGAGTTTGCCGAGCACCGGCACACCGCGGACGTCGGTCTTACTTGTACCTTGCGCCTCCAGAATGGCGACCGGCTTGAGCGGCGATTGGCGTTCCTCCAGCAGTTCGATCAATCTTTCGGCTTCACGGTTGAGGCCGATGATGAGCACCGGATAGGCTGGCGGGTTACGACGGAGAACTCTTCGTTGCCATGTATCAAAAGCCAGATGCCAGACGACCGTGAGCACGAGGTTGATGGCGCCCGCGTACACGAGCAGAAGACGACTGAAGAAGTCTAGATAGAGGAAGTAGTACGTGAGTGTGAAGAGTGCGGACGCGAGCACACACGCAAAGAGAATGTGCATGAGATTTTTCCTGTCCGACTGAATGCGTGTCAGACGGAAGATACCGAGCTCAAGCATCGCAGCGATCCAGAATGGCGAGACAATGAGCACCGTCTGCATGTAGAGATCGAGCGGGAAGTCCGTGGAGACGATGAACCCAACCCGAAGGAAATACGCCACTACATACGCACCGATGAACAGAGCAATGTCCGTCGCGAGCCAGCAGAGAAGAAGAAGCGTGCGGCGCATGGCGACAGGGTATCATACGTGACCTGTTTCCAGCGCCTTTTCGACTGCTCTTAGCAATTTCAGTCGCAGAGGGTCGGCAGTCGTTTTCATGAGTTTGATAAAACTGTCTTCGATTGGCTTTGCGTTTATGTTTGCCTCCCGTATATCTGGTATTAATTCATCTGATCCATCACCGGTCCGCGCAATGCGCATATCTCTATCGAGTACGATAGTTTCTTCCGCCAGTGCAACTGCTGCTGGAATGTCATCCTTCATATTCAGCAGCTCAAGGGCTCCACGTACATTGCCATCTAGCATATCGATGATATCGTTAAGTACATGAGGGCACCCAAAATGTTTCGCGCTACATTCTGGGATGTACTCCATACCTTCTGTTTCCACCCCATTTTCATCTCGATAGACGTCTTCGTGCCCCATCGGTTTTCCGGGACACTGGCATGGCCTTTGGAGCACCGTGTGGAGCTCTTCAAGTTGTTGCCGTTCCTGGTCATCAATGGGTCGCATAGTTTGTGGAATAGAATGCAGGTTATACGTAACCCGTTTCCTGCGTCTACGCAACAGCGGCGTTGAGCATGGCAAGAATTTTGCGGCGTCCACCCTCCGATTCTTCTATCAGCGTTCGCCATTCATCTTCCAGCGGGGCAGCTTGTTCGTACGCTTGGGTAATCGATGGGATTCCCTCAGCACACAACA
This sequence comes from Candidatus Peribacteraceae bacterium, assembly GCA_018062585.1. GTDB lineage: Bacteria > Patescibacteriota > Gracilibacteria > Peribacterales > Peribacteraceae > JAGORY01. The sequence goes on from JAGORY010000003.1 coordinate 6,713, forward strand.
ACTCTTCGCGCTCAGCACCGGTCCTTGCGATCCTCAGCTCATCATCCAGCGTGACCATCCGTTTCCCTATCTCGCCTTTTTGCCATTTTTCGAGCATCGTCAATCCTTCTCTCCACAATTCCAGTTCTTCATCTATAAGAATGTCTTCGAGCAGGTCTTCAAGTGCCCAACGCACTCGCTTCCATAATTCTTCGTCGTGATGCGGACATCGTGCATGCTTGTTTGGGCATTCATCCTCAAAGCGATACTTTACACCGTTTTGACCGTAATAGATCGGCAATCCGTTGTCGTCTCGTCGTACTTCTTCGTGTCTCATTGGTTTACCGCCCGGGCACGTTAGAGGACGTTGAAATATAGCTTGTAGTTTTTCTAGATCGGCACGGTTTTGTCTGCCCAGATTCATAACGAGAGAGGTACGGAGCTTACCGCTTCAGTGTCCACGCAAAAGGCAACTTCGTCACATCCCACGGAATTTTCTTGCCCGGCACGTACTGTCCTTTGGTGACGGGCGTGGAACCGGCGAACACGATCTGGTCCATGAAGTCATACTTGGCTTTCAGGACCGGATTCGTTGCCGCGATCTTTTGGAATGCTTCCTTCTGTAGTGCGTAATACGCGTATGCCTCCGCGAAGTCCTCGAATGGATCCGCAGACGAGTAGCCTGAGACGAAGTCGCTCTCCTTTGTGCCAGGATGGTTGATCTCGGGTGCCATCCAACTGATAGCGTAGTAGGCGACGCTCGTGTCATTGCCATAGATCGGTTTATTGCCGTCGTAGAAACTGGTGAGGCCACCCTGCTTGCTTCCACGGAGGCCGCCCAAGTCCGTCACATGTCCGCACTCGTGGATGATGAGTGCCTGAAACTCGCGGTCCGGAACGTTGCCGATGACGATGATCGTCTGCTCACCACCGAGTCCTCGATTGGCGGCATTCTTATCGTAATTCACGTAGAAGTTTTTCAGGTTGTCGCGGCACTGTGGCGGAAGCGAGCGGAGCACTTGGTCGGCGAGGAGGCGATGGCGGGGCAGGATGTCATCCTGATCCACGACCGGAAGCAGGCTTCGCGGTGCCTTGTGAGGTCGGACCACAGTCGGCTTCACGGAGAGCGATACCGACGACACCGTGGGTCCAGCGGCGTGCAAATCAGTTGTGCTTGCCATGAAAGACGCCCGTGCTACCATAACCGCAGTCAGGAGAAGCCCAGTCATCGTTCCCCCCAAGAGTAGGTGGACCGCCTTTCTTACCAGCGCTGGATACGTCTTAGATGAGAGCATAGAGAATGTAAAAGTGTTCATTTATACTATATTGCCCAAATAATGTCAAGTCCTACGGAGCCCATCGCACCCATCGTCCCGCAGCCGGGCCAGTCCCACGTTCTTACCGTGGAGAAGTTTGCCCACGGCGGCGCGGGGTTTGCCACACTTGCGGGCGTGCCAGTCTTTATCGCAGGGGCCATCCCTGGGCAAAAGGTCTCGGTCGTGATCACGAAGAAGAAGGACACCTTCTATGAGGCTAAAGTCGAAAAGGTTCTCCTCCGTTCCAAGGACGAGATCGTTCCCAAGTGCGCTCACTTCGGTACGTGCGGCGGATGTGTCTGGCAGAACCTGTCCTACAACAAGCAGATCCAATATAAGGAGGACATCGTTCGCGAGACTCTGGAGCATCTGACGCCGGTTGATCCTTCGGTCCGGAAACAGCTTCCCGGACGCGTGCTCAAAATCATCCCGAGTCCGCAGGTTTTTCATTACAGGAACAAGCTCGAGCTCACGTTTGGCTACGCGAACATGCGCAGCGAACAGCAGCCGCCCAAAGTTCCTGGCGGAAAGCCGCAGCGCATCTTCTTCGATGAAAATCCGGGCATTGGTTTTCACCAAGCTGGCGAGTGGGCGACGATTCTTCCGGTGACCGAGTGTCATTTGTATGACGAACAACTGCCGACACTTCTTGCTGACGTGAAGCGTTTCATGGTGGATACCAAACTTCCGGTCTACAACCCAAAAACGCACAAGGGCATGCTTCGAAATTTGATCCTCCGTCGTGGTGTCCACACCGACGAGCACATGATCTGTTTTGTGGTGCAGGCGAGGAAGAAAGAGTTGGAGCCTTTGTTCCAGAAATTTCTGCGCTTTGCCGGGCGTCCGCACCTCAAGTCACTGCTCATCGTCGAGCACTTTGGCCTCAACGATAAACCGGAGGAACCGAAGATCCACGCTCTCGTCGGCGAACAGTGGATCACCGAACGTCTCTTCGATCTCTCGTTCCAGATTTCGCCGTTCTCGTTCTTTCAGACGAACACGCTCGCGACCGAGAAGCTCTACATGGCCATTCGCACCGCCGCTGACTTGTCGCTGAAGGACACGGTTCTTGATGCGTACTGCGGCATGGGAACCATCGGACAGTATCTCGCGCGGTACTGTGAGAAAGTTGTCGGCATTGAGTCGCATCCGTCGGCTGTCGATGATGCTCTCCGCTCTGCTGGCAAAAATCGCATCGGTAATATCAGTTTCTACAAAGGAAAAGCTGAGCAGGTTTTGCATCAGCAGCTCAAGGCAGGAGGTAAATACAAGTTCAACGTCATCGTCGTCGATCCGCCGCGCGTCGGCCTGCATCCTGCCGCACTCGAGTCGATCATCACGCACAGGCCAGAAAAGATCGTCTACGTCTCCTGCAACGCAGCAACCTTCGCGCGCGACCTCGGAGAGCTTCTGAAGAACGGCTACGAACTCCGGACCGTTCAGCCAGTCGATATGTTCCCGCATACCGCGCATATTGAGCTCGTGGCGCTGTTGCATCGAAAATAATGCATAAAATCACTCTCCTTTCCGTCGGGAAGGTAAAGACGCCGTGGATCAAAGACGGTTGCGCCGTGTACGAGGAACGGCTTAGTCATTCGTGTGATTTCATCGAGCGGGTTCTGAGTGCCGGTGAGGAAAAAGAGGAACGGCAGAAGATCCTCGACGCGCTTGAGAAGACGGACGGGGTCATTGTCGCGCTCGATGATAAAGGCAAAGAATTTTCCTCCACCGAATTTGCGGCGTGGATCGGTAAACAGAAGAATATCGGGCAGCACATAACCTTCGTGCTCGGCGGAGCATACGGCCTCGATGATCGGATTCGAGCCAAGGCGACGCTTGT
>JAGORY010000003.1:9947-22691 GCA_018062585.1 Candidatus Peribacteraceae bacterium
AAGAAAGAGGGGATGGAGCCCCGCGAAGGCTGGGTCATGGGCAAAGGACCAGAAACGATCACGGTGAAGGAGCGTGGTCTCAAGTACCTGATCACGTTGATTGGTAGCCAAAAGACCGGACTCTTTCTCGATCAGCGCGAGATGCGTTCGCTCGTGAAGAAGCTTGCTGACGGTCGCACAGTACTTGATTGCTGCAGCTACGTCGGAGGATTTTCCTTAAACGCGCTCATGGGTGGTGCCAAGTCGGCCGACGCTGTGGATTACGACAAGGCGGCGATCGGAAAAGCGAGCGAGCACATGAAGATCAACGGCGCGAAACCGGGCGCGTTCACGGGATACTCCGAAGATGTCTTCGCGTTCCTGCGTCGGAAGCCACTGCCGCGGAAATACGACTTCATCATTTTGGATCCGCCCGCCTTCGCGAAGCGCAGCACGGATATCGAGCGCGCGAAGTACGCCTACACCGACATGAACCGCATGGCGATGGAGGCACTCGTTCCGGGGAGTCTACTGCTCACGTGTTCGTGCAGTTATCAGATCGATCATCAGCTATTTCAGACGGTTATTTTCCATGCGGCGCAGCAGGCTCGGCGTTCGGTACGCATCCTCGAGAAACACCGACAGGCGTACGACCATCCGGTGAATATTTTTCATCCCGAAGTGGACTACCTAAAAAGTCTGCTGCTCTGGATCGAGTAACGTTCAGAGCCCCATCCGCGACAGAAACTTCTGCCACCACGACCGAGTGAGCTGTTCGGTTTCGACCTGCACGCTCTGGAGCGCGTCTTTCGTGAATTGCCGACGGGCAAGCCGTAGGCAGGAGCGGGGTTGTCGATGAATCAGCACATTCGTTTCGCCCATCTTCACGAGCGAGGATGTGATGAGATTCGTCGAGCCGATGAAGAGCGTGCGGCGATCAACGATGATCATCTTCGTGTGCAGGAGTCCGCGCGGATACCGAAATACGAATGCTCGGTGTCTGCGTGCGTTCTTCAGCATCGCGGCTGCAGCAGCCAAGTTGGCGTGGTGATGGAGGTCCGGGGAGTGGGGGAGAATCAGAAACACATACACACCCTCGCGCGTCTTCTTCGCAAGCAGCTCAACGATCTGCGGATCGGAGAAATACGCCATTTCGATGCGGATGCTCTTCCTCGCGCTCTCAAGGAGCTGCAAGACTGGAGGAAGCATCGGATGTGTCGAAGAACTGCGCAGCACCTGAATCACTCCATTCGGGCCGAGGGGAGCCAAGGTGGCGCTATCGCTGCGATACTGTTCCACGAATTGTTTTCCACGGAGTTCCACCGTGCATTCATGCCAGTTGTTGCAGTAGGCGTCGCCGATATTCATGCTGGATACGAGAAGCGTGTCATCGTCGATGATGTAGGTTTTGGAATGATCGTGATTGTTTTCATGGAGCACGGTAATTCTCGGGTGAGACCAGAACGCCCTCCAGATCGGATGGTTGTCGTCCTTTGTCGCCGCAAAGTCGTCAGCCAGTTCGAAGACGTCTCCGACGATCTCTTTCCTGACGGTCACGACGACGCCTCGCTCCGCGGCATTGACGAGGAGTTCTGCGAACTCGCGCCCAGTACGATCAGCGAGCCAGATGAACATCTGCATATCGATGGACGAACGTGCCCCCGAGATGAGGTACTTCGTCCGGTTGTACGCCTTCTTCCGGAAATAGAGGTGCGCGCAATCGTCGAGGTCCTTCGGCAGCATCTCCAGCCTCTCGGGACTGAGGGACGTGAGCACGCGCCTCATGCGTGCAGTGCCTCGTTCGGGTCCCTGTAGCGATGCGCGACACGAACGGATGCAGGTCCGCAGGCCGCGCCGCAATGTGGAGAAACTCTTGAGCATGATGATGCTGCAGTATAGACGCTTGCGTGTCTGCGGTCTTGCCGGAGTGTCGTGGAGACTGTTTCTCATTTGTCGTGCAACAATCGTTCCATCGGTGCGTCTTCTACAGTAGACTCCAATCCTCCTGTTTCATGACGACTCTTTCTTCTTCCACGGGCCCTATTGTCAGCGTAGAGAATCTTACGAAGAGCTTTGGTGATGTCAAAGCGGTGAAAGACATAACGTTTTCGGTGCAGCCTGGTGAAATCTTTGCGTTCTTGGGTCCCAACGGCGCCGGCAAAACGACGACGATCAAAATGCTGACAACGCTTCTTCGGCCGACCTCCGGCGAGATCCGTATCAACGGGTTCGATCCGCGGACTGATCAGGATCTGGTCAGAAAGTCCTTTGGCATTGTCTTTCAGGACCCGAGCACGGATGATGAGCTGACAGCGTGGGAAAACTTAGAGCTCCACGGCGTACTGTACGGTGTACCGACGATCCTTCGGCGCGAACGCATGAAAGAACTCATGGAGATTGTGGGACTTGCGGACCGCATGCACGACCTCGTGAAAAATTTCTCAGGTGGCATGAAACGACGTCTCGAAATTGCGCGAGGACTTCTGCATCACCCGAAGATTCTCTTCCTCGACGAACCCACGATCGGCCTTGATCCGCAGACGCGCAATCATCTCTGGTCGTATGTCTCCGATTTGAACAAAAAAGAAAACATCACGATCTTCCTGACGACGCATTACATGGAAGAGGCAGACAAGGTCGCCACTCGCATCGCAGTTATCGACCACGGCACCATCATCGCGGAAGGTTCTTCGGCCGAACTGAAGGCGCAGACCAAAACCTTGAGTCTGGAGGATGCTTTCCTCGCACTCACTGGCAGTACCATCCGCGATGAATCCGCGTCCGCCGTCGACCAAATGCGTATCCACAGCCGTTTGTTCACCAAGCGTTAATATATGCAGACCATCTACATTCTCTGGCTTCGGCAGATCAAGCGGTACCTCCGCTCGCGGTCGAGGATCGTCGGGTCACTCGGGCAGCCGGTGCTTTTTCTATTCGCACTCGGCTTCGGCTTCGGCCCGACTTTCGCTGCGGCGAACGGCGGCGATTACATCTCGTTTCTGGCGCCCGGCGTCATCAGCATGAGCATTCTCTTTACCTCGATGTTCTCCGGCGTTGAGATCATCTGGGACCGTCAGTTCGGATTCCTGAAGGAGACGCTCGTGGCGCCGGTACCTCGTATCAACATCATGATCGGACGGACACTTGGCGGCGCGACGGTGGCGGTCATGCAAGGACTCATCGTCTTCGCGATCTGTTTCATCGCCGGATTCCGCCCTGAGAGCTGGGCCATGGTCCCGGTCGCGTTCGTGTTCATGTTCATCATCGCGCTCTTGTTCACCGCACTAGGCACCGCCTTCGGGTCGGCGCTCCAAGATTTTCAGGGATTCCAGCTCATCATGAATTTCCTCGTCATGCCGCTCTTCTTTCTCTCAGGCGCACTCTTCCCACTCGAGAACGCGCCAGCCGCGCTGCAATTCATTGCGAGGATCGATCCACTCTCGTACGGTGTCGATGGAATCCGTGAATCGCTCACGGGAATCTCTCACTTCGGACTGGGTACGGACTTCGCTGTTCTCACAGTCATCGCCGCACTCTGCATATGGTTTGGAAGCTGGCTGTTCTCTAGGATTCAGGCATAAATCTGGTGCCAGATCCGGCAGTAACGCTTTCTAGTAGAGCCACATCGCATCCACACCGAAGAGGCCCGAGCCGAGCGTCATGAGACCGATGCAGGCGCCGATGATGAGCAGGTCGAATTCCCAGCCGATTTTTTCGGACGAGGAATACGGCACGTGCCACTCGACGATCTTCTTGTAGATGGCGCCGACCATGATGATGGCGATGCCGAGAGCTGCGAATTGTGTGAGGAAACCTGCAAGCAGCGCGAGTCCACCGAGCGTTTCGCTGATCCCGATGAATGTCATGAACGGTCCCATTTTGCCGTCCAGCTTTTTCGTACCGTGGGCGATGAAGAGAAGGCCGATACCGATGCGAAGTGCGAGAATGCCGAAGTCACCGTAGGAGAAGAGTTCGATGATCATGATTGAAAATAGGGGAAGGACAACACGTGATACTACTCGCTTGGGCTCATGTCGGCAATGAAAGCGCGTCTTCACGGCGAGGGGGGCTCGCTGTACTGGAGTAACTCCTCACGACCAGCCACACGGTCCTCTCTCCCAGCCTCTCTCCTCTGCAGTCTGTGTTCCGATATGCTCGAAGATTTTTTTTGTAGGAACATTACGACAAAGGGCAGTGGAGAAAGGAGCTCTGTTGTACGAGAACACGGGCCCCCTCCTCTCCGGCCCCATCGGCAGGAGAGGAGGATGGGAGGTGAGGACGGGAGAGAGGAAAACAGCTTTTCAGCTGGTGATGGCTCGTGAGCGGGTTACGTACTGGACCATTGCCGAAAAAATGGTTCTGTAGTACCGTAACTTTTCTGTTGGTCTACCGTCTTACCCCCAGTATGACCCCCGAATCCAGCTCCACGCCACAGGCTTCCGCCTGGCAACGCACGCTCGCGATGTTTCAGTACCGTCACGTGGCCCTGATCATTTTTGCATGGTGCGCACTCTTTTTCTTTTCTGTGATGGGTGCCGCGTCTGGCATGTTGAAGCCGGTCGCTTTCGGTATGGCAAGCAGCGTCTCGAGTACGTTCCTCCCGCATGATGACGATGGACGCACCAACATCTTGCTTCTCGGAGTGGGGGACAAAAATCACGCCGGTGCGAGTCTCACCGATTCCATCATTATCGCCAGTATCGAACCTTGGACCCGTAGCATCGTCTTCCTCTCGCTCCCGCGTGATCTGTATCTCGTCGATGCGCCCAACATGCCTGATGCTCGCATCAACGCGTTCTACGCTAACGCACGCAACCGTTTCGTTCAGGGTGGTGATACCCAAAGCGGCGCGTCACTCAAGGCACTCCATGCGACGGCGGATGAGATCGGCTCCCGTCTCGGCACCGATATTCATGGCGTCATCAAAGTCGACTTCACCGCCTTCAGCGAAATCATCGATGCATTTGGTGGTGTGGACATCGACGTTCCAGTGTCGCTCACGGATTACACGTACCCCGTCGAAGAAGGCGTGATCGGTACCTTCAGTATCAATGCCGGTCCGCAGAATCTTGATGGCGATACCGCGCTCAAGTACGCCCGCAGTCGTCACTCCACATCGGATTTCGATCGATCCTCGCGGCAGCAGCAGATTCTCACCGCACTCCTCGAAAAAGCCAAAGCCCAAAACCCACTGGAAAACCTCGGTCTCGCTCGTTCGGTTCTCCGCGTTATCGAGAAGCATGCCGAGTGGACGTTCTCATCGAGGGATTTGGTCGCGCTTGCCAGTGCCGTACTGTCGGTGCCGCAAGGCAACATCATCACGATGCATCTCACGACCGCGGTCGGCGGCGATTACTCTACGGCTGAAGCCGGCGGATTCGTCCTGCCGCCCGCGGAGGACATGGGAGCTGGCGCAATTCTGCTGCCGTATTCGCTCACGGGTAAACTCTCGGACTGGGGGCAACTCAGGACGTTTTCACGCCTCCTCTTTGCACGTCGCTCGCTCTTTACGGAGAAGCCCAACATCGACATCGTCGCCGATCCGAAAGTGTCACTGCAGGCTCATCGGCTTAGGAATGAATTGCTCCGTAACGGTTTTTTGGTCTCAGGGCGCGCGGCTGTATCGACAGTTTCTGGTAGTGGCGAACTCATCATCTCTTCACGCAGCCCGACATCGACGTTTCTCTCACAGTATCTGGGCATTCCACTCTCGTCGTCAGGTTCGATGCCTGCGTCGTCCATCCGGATCACGCTCTCCAAAGAGTATCGATTCATTCCACTGGAAGAAACCGTCAACTCTTACGACTTCTTCAGCAGAAGATAATAGATATCCAGAAGCGCATAGAGGAGGCTGAGTACCAGAGGTCCGAGTAGGAAACCTACGGGGCCGAAGAAGCCGAGACCACCGATGACTGCGAACAGGATGAAGAGCGGGTGAATCTTGATGCCTCTGCCGACGAGGATCGGTCCGAGAAAGTTATCGATGAGCCCGACGGCCACGATGCCCCACACCAAGAGACCGATTGCTGCCGCTGTCTTTCCAGCAAGGAACAAAAAAAGGATGGCGGGGAAGAAGACGATGGCTGTCCCAACACCTGGGACGAGTGCTCCGATGGCGGCCATGCTGCCCCAGAGCGTTGGGCTTGGCACTCCGAAGATCGTGAGGCCGATGCCGGTCATGACGCCTTGGATGATCGCGATAATCAGTGTGCCGCGGATGATCGAATTGATCGCGGTTTCGAGGCGACGGAGGACGTCTTTATCGTCCGTATCCGGTAGTGGGCTCAAGGCGACGAGTGACCGCAGGAACTTTGGTCCGTCCTTGAGAAAATAGTAGAGGGCGATGGCGCCGAGGAAGACATGCAGCACGGTTTGGGCTGTTCCGGCGAAGAGTGTGCCGAGTTTGCTCACGACGATGCTCAGCCCCTGACCGGCGTAACTCTTCAGATCGATGGACAGATGCGGGGCGAATCGCTGGATATATTCATCCAAGAAACCCACGAGACTCTCCGTGAGTGCATCTTGGTTCTCCGCGATATGGAGATACAGATTTTGCGCCTCACGGTAGATCTGTGTTCCGACGAAAGTGAGCGGTACAAGCAGGAGCAGTCCGACACAGAGGAGGCTTACGGCAGCGGCGATGGCTTCCTGTCCACGAACCAGACGGATCACTCTGCGGTGGAGTGGATAGATGACGACGGCGAGCGTGACGGCTACAGCAAGTGTCGTGAGGTACGGAAGGAAGATGAAGAACGCGAGGCCGAATACTCCCAGCAGGAGAGCAAAGAAGAAAACGGTTTGGATCTGAGTACGCTGCATAGGGTACATGGTACAGCAAAAGACGACGGATTGCAGCGATTGTTTTGGTAGCCCCACGGAGGATCGAACTCCGATTTCCTGGATGAGAACCAAGTGTCCTAACCATTAGACGATGGAGCCACAAAAAAGTGAAAAGTGAAAAGTTGAGAATGAACGATTTTTGTCTCCAGAGTCTACTCATAAACCGTGCGATATTCAATTCATCATTGCTTGCCAGCCGTAGCCTCCATGGAGCCGTTCCTCGCGCATTATTGCTTCGCAGTGCGTTCAACAGGATGGCGTAAGCTGGTCAATTGTCATTTCTGGCCCCAGCATGCAGGATTGTGCGGCATTCCTTCCTTACCACCCATGTCCCAAACCATCCGACTCCCCGACGCCATGCCCGATGTCGACAAGCCCACTCTTCTTGTGGTGTGCGACTCGCACCGTTGCCGCCTCCTGAATGTCGGGGGTCATTCGATTCAGGAAAAAGAGATCGTAGATTCCAAGGAGCCTGACTATTCGGACAGGGAAGGTAGGAACCAGAGTCCATCTGCATTCGGCAAAGGCGGCATGGTCTCCGGTACCGATGACACGAACCAGGTCGAGAAGCACCGCTTACGTGAATTTGCGAACGAGCTCATAAAGCACGTCGAAGTGAGTATTCGCGAGCAGGGGATCCAGGCGGTGCATATTTCCGCTCCGGCCAAATTCCTCTCGGTCATTCGTTCCCACATGACTCCCGCTATCCAGAAAATCCTCATGCAGGAGATCGACGGCAACTTCGTGAAAGAACCCGCCATCGAGATCCTCGTCCGGTTCCGTCCCGATCTCAAGGAAGCCGTGAAGGCTCTCCGAGATCAGGAAAATTATAGCCCCCGAAACCAACCGCCCAAGAAATAGTGGTATCATGGGGGACATGATGGACCGAACGGACATCAAACGGGCGCTTGCGAAGCATAGAGCTGAGGAATCGCATGGCGGCGGACTGGGGCCGTACATTCACGATATCGTGTACGGTGCCAACGACGGCATCGTGACGACGTTTGCGGTGGTAGCCGGCGTCACTGGCGCCGATCTTGCATCCTCTATCGTCATCATCTTGGGGTTTGCCAACGTGTTTGCGGACGCTCTTTCTATGGGGCTCGGGAATTTTCTTTCGGGGAAGTCTCGGCAAGACAACTACCAGCGGCTTCTCAAGGAAGAGCGAAAGGAAATTGAAGAGATTCCGGAGATCGAGCGCGAGGAGATTCGCGAGATTTACGAAGCCAAAGGTTTCAAGGGCGCAGACCTGGACCGCGTCACCGAAGTCATCACCTCGGACAAGAGCGTATGGGTCGACACAATGATGCGCGAGGAGCACGGACTCTCCCCTGAGGAGGAAGGAACGCCGTTCCTCCATGGGCTCATGACCTTCGGAGCCTTCATCCTGTTCGGGAGCATTCCGATTGCGCCATACTTGCTTCCCATTGCGGACAGCGCACGATTTCTCGTAACGATCGGAAGCACCGTCTTCGCCCTCCTGATTGTAGGGCTTCTCCGGAGTTGGGTAACGCGCGAACGTCTCATCAGGGGGCCACTTGAGATCGTGAGTGTCGGACTCGTCTGTGCGTTCGTGGCGTACTACATTGGCGTGGCGCTCAAGGGCTTTACCGGCGGAGCCCTCTAGACGGCGCGAAAAGGACAGATGGTGCGGTACGGGCATTGGCGGCATTTTTCGACGGATGGGGTCGCTGTGTAGTCTTTGGCATCAATGCGTTCCGCGAGCAGCCTGATGTGTGTGAGCGCATCCTGGAGTTCTGCTTCGGATCTCGTCGTGCTTTGTTCGATCACTCCGTCTTCGGTGACGAAGAGCAGGGTGAGCTGCGATACAGGCTCGGGCCACATGCCTTTGGCGGCCAGTGCGTAGACCGAAAGTTGTAAGTCCGTCACCAGTTCCTCGGGTGGTCTTGGGTTTGAGGATTTGAAATCGATAATGTGGAGACCGGCGTCTGTCTTTTCGATACGGTCGAAGCGTCCGGCAAGAACATCTTTCGTACCAAGAACTGCGAATTTGAAACTTTTTTCGATACAGACCACCGTGCGTGATCGTTCGTTCCACCAGCGGAAGAAATGCGTGAGCGCCCGTTCGCCGCGCTGGAGCATCAGGTCCATCTCAGCGCGACTCCCGTATCCTTCGGCGATGAAGCACTGACGCCACATCGTGAGCAGCGTCGTGAGTGTCAGTTCGGCTTGCGTATCGTGTACCGATTCTTCGACGAACAGTTGCAGCGGCTTCTCGGGTTCGTGCCTTCCTGAGAGTTTCATCTCGAGTTCCCCAAAACGCCGGAGCGTATTATGCATACTGCTCCCGAAACTTTCGCCCGCACTGATCGCACGGCCGAGCTTCTTCACCACTGCAAAATCGTACTGTTTGGGACAGCGACGATACGTCTGAAGTTGGGAGTATGACAGCGGCATATCCGCATTCTACCCTTCCTGTGCCTTACACAACGGTTTTGTCAGGCACAGCCTCCTTCTTTAAGAAAGTGTCGTAACCGACTTTTCCGATTGCGGCGACTCCACCGATGCCGAGAGCGACCTTTGCTACATTCCATGTTTTTCTCAGAAACGTTCCTCCCTTTTTCTTGGCAGCGACAGCCCCCTCTCCCACACGCTTTCCTGCACCGATGAAGAAATTCTTTATAGCCTTCCATGTTTTCATGACTAGCTTACTGCCAGCCAAAATAGTTACTCCGTAGATGCCAGTTTTCAAAGCGGGATGCAATTCATCCACTGCACCCTTCACAGCTCCAGCACCTTCCTGCGACAAACGAGCTCCTTTTTCTATCTTTGTTTCCACTTCTGCTTGCAGGCCGTTCAGGCGATCGCGAAGCTCTGGACTCAAACGTGTGAAGTTGGCGTCGTTGCGAAGCGTCTTCAGTCTGGCGCTGACCGCGGCTCTGTCTTCGGTGGCCATCGCTTCCGCAAGATTCGTGAGTGCGAGCTGCGTGAAGCCGGACGTATCCGCTGGGGCTTCGGCGCTGAGTGCGGCTTTCGCTGCGTCCAGCTTGGTACGAATGTCCGTGCTGATGGGGTCCTTGATTTCGACCGGTGCGACCTTTTTCTCCGGTGAATTTTCTGCTGGGGCGTCCATAGTAAGAGGGGTTAAATAGTCGAAGGAGAAGCAGGAATTGGCGTTGCGGGAGTGGTCCACGTGCCGTTATTGAACACAAAGAGAGCGCCGTTTTGAGCCGATTCCAGAAGTGTATCGAGTCCGCTGATTTGTTCGAGAGCTTGTGTGCGGTACGCATTGGCCCCCAGAAGCAGCGTGCCTGAGTCGAACTTGGCCTGCATCGTCTTGATCGGAAGTTCGGCAGGGGTAGCGAAGATGATCCGTTCGAGACGTGCGTTGCTGTGGGAGAAGCCGCGGTTCACAGAATCCGTGAGTAGGGCGTTCACCGGGATGAGGGCGCTCTTTGCGGATACGTCCAACGTCAGACGTTCTTTCTCCAAACCGATCGTGATTTCTCTGGCATTTGTGAGCACTGTCATCGCTTCCTGGAGCTTTCGGACTTCTGGCGAAGAGATGGCATCGTCTTTGTCGGGGAGAGTAATCTCGTAGCGTCCGGCACCATTCTTCTTTGCGGCGACCGGAGTACCGAAGCTGACGAGTGCGATGTCGAGAGGCTTGAGCTTTTCGGCGACGGCATTCTTCTTGATCTCGACCTGCTGTTCTGCGAGCTGCGTTTGGGTCTTCTCGGGACTCAGGATCGCTTCCAGTGTCACGGTGATCGGCGTGCCGGCTGGGACGAGCTTGCGCTGGTCACGGACAAAGGCGGATGTCAGTTGCGGGATATTGGCGGTTGCGAGCTTGTCCTTGAATTTATCCATATCGCTCGGAGCGATCCCAGCGGCCGTGATCTTCTCGCCGATGAATTTCTCACGGTCGATGGCATCCAGCATGTCGAGCTCTAGAAGCCGCTTGCGTGCGCCAAAATTGAGCCCGAGTGTACCGACGAGCAGGCCGATGGGTCCTAGGAATGCCGTTCCGGCGGTCGTTGCGACTGTGGGATTTTTTTCGAGTGTCGCAAGCACGGTGTTCCACGCTCGTTCAATGGAACGACCCTTCGTGTTCTTGAAGAGTCCGGTGACAAAGCTGAGAACAGGAATACCTTTTGTTCGTTCAGCGGTACCACGCAAGAACGATGCGACGAAATCCAGCTTGGACGTGGCCGGTTCTGCGGGTGCCTTGATGTTGAGCAGTCGTACGAGGTGCAGGCGAGAGTTGAGCTCGGCAAGATGCTGGTCAATCGCTTGTGCCTTTTCCAGAACATCGACGCGTTCCTGAATGGCTGCGATGGAATCGACTCGGACCGCAATCTTCTTTTCATCAATCACCCTCGCAAGTGCGTCGAGCTCGTCGAGCGTGCTGGCAGCAATTTTTTCTCTCAGCTTTTCAGGCTGCGACTTTACGACTTCAGCCAGCTGTTCAGCCTCTGAGAGCGCCGGTACGGTTTCGAGTGTGTTCATGATTAGATGAGTTCGATTTTGGTGCCGCCGTCGGAAGAGGGGACTTCCTTCTTCTCGCCCGGCTTCTTGGACTGCACGGCGTTACGGAGCGTCTCGGCGTCGATGGTGATGGAACGGTTATCGACGAGTTTTACGGTGATGACTGCCTTGGCGCCGTCCTTGGCGTCGAGTGCGAAGACATCGAGCGTCTCACCTCCCACGACTTTCATGTCTGCAGTGACGCCGGCGGCGGTGACCATCGTTTTCTCGTCATTGCCGCGAGCAATATCAAAGCTTGTTCCGTCGGTGAGTTTCACAGCACGCTTCGTATCGGTCACTTTTTCACCGGTCGTGACTGCGGGAGGAGTGACTTCAGCCGGTTTCGCTGCAGGTGCTGCGGGAGCTGCCGTAGCAACCTCTGGGTTCATGGCTTCTTCGAGTGTGGGGGCTACGAAAGAACCGTTCGATTCTTTCGCGCGCTTGAGGTAGAGAGCTTTATACTTAGCCTTTTGCGTTGGATCTTTGATGTTGAGAAGCCTGAGTTCGAGCGGAAGATTCAGAATGCGTGACATGTCGGCCGTCGGGTTTACTTTCTTGATAGATGCAGTGACGCCCTCAAAGAGCTTGGCAGCGTAGCCGAGGAAGAAGTTCTTTACGAACTCCAGCTGCTGCGGTCCGATCTCACCCTTAAATCCGATCTTGGCGGCGATCTCATTCAGTTTGCCGCTGCCAGTCAAACGGGCGATGCCTTTATCGAGTGCGGCCACGACCTTTTGGGCCGGCTCTGAAAGCCCCTCGAGTCCTTGTGCGACCTGTTCAATAGTTGATGGGACTTTGTCGACTTTCAGTGCTTTCACTCTCTCGCGGAGCGCCGTTGCACGCGGATCGGCTGGCTTGCCCTCCAAGAATGTCTCGAGAGAAGCGAGTTCGGTGGGAGTGAGTGCACTGACAAATGTATCGATCTTTGTCACCGGAACTTCCTTATTCTCCGTGGCTGTCCCCATGAGCGAGTCGACGAGTGTATCGAACTGGCCTTCCTGCACATGCTCCTGCAATTTCAGGAGTTCTGCCTGAGGGATTGTGCTTGCCCTCAGAAGGTCGACAGGCTTGAAGCTTTCGGGACCGGAAGATGTGACCATAGAAAAGAGGGAAATTAGGCGGCAAGTGCCGCAGTGGCTTTATTCGCAATGGACATGTAGGTCTGCATTTCCGTGCTCCACGACAGTTCCTGTGCCTCCTGCAAGATTGTCTCCAGTTTCTGGAGTTGCTCCTCGGACATATGGGGCAGATTGCCGACCCAGTACGTCCGTTCGGATTCGGTCAGCAAACGGCTGAGTTGCACTTTGTTGGACAGGGTTTGAAGGTCCATGGAGTGAATGTGTGTTTTCGTTAAGTATTATACCTTAAAATGTCCTTTTTTGGAAGATGCCCCTGAACGGGTGCTCTGGTACGGTGCCTCTAACCATTTTCCGCATC
>JAGORY010000003.1:22791-36149 GCA_018062585.1 Candidatus Peribacteraceae bacterium
GGAATCGTGAGTTTGGCGACTGTGATCGAATCGCGCAGGTTCTCGAGAACGGTGAGATCGACGACGAAGCTTTCTGGAATATCAGAGGGAAGACACGTGACCTCCAGTTGGCCATGAACCGTGAGGAGCACGCCACCGTGGTTTTTGACTGCCGGACACTCGCCCGTAAAGACGACGGGAACGTTCGTTGTGACCTTCTTCGTCATGTCGACCGCGTAGAGATCGATGTGTTCGTAGGCGCTCGTGACCGGATCGAAGGAGATCGCGTGGATGAGGCAGGGTACTTTCTTGCCGTCCACCTCCACGTCGACAAGGTTGTTCTCACCAGCTTTCACGTACACGCCATGGAGTTCCTTGGCGTTGCACTTGATGCTCGTATTCTTCATCGTGTTGCCGTAAATCACGCCGGGCACATCACCGGCCTTACGCATGTCTTTGACATTGTGCGTAGTGTCGCGATTGCTCACCGAAAGAGGAATTGCCTTCTTCATAGCCGGTGTACTGTAAACAGGGTTTGATGCTTGGTCAAGCTTCAAAAGGGGGCTTTTCGGGCGGATAGAAGGTAGCGGTTAGCTGGTAGGTTATGTCGCATCCTTTTTTCTACCTTCTACCCGCTACTTTCTCCTCGCTCAATCCCCACTTCCAAAAATACTTCAGCGCGCTTGCCAGATGAATACGAGTGGTTTTGCGGGTCACAAGTGAAAAGATGCTACTCCCGCTTAAGCGCCCCTTCCGGTCGAGGACCTTGAGAGACGAGAGATAGATAACCTTTTTGCCTAAGGCATGGATCCTGCGGCATAGGTCGATGTCCTCGAAGAAGAGGAAGTATCGCTCGTCGAACCCCCCTAACTCCGTATAGAGATCATGCCGTAGGAGCAGGCATGCACCCACGAGCCAGTCGACGTCGACAGCGGGTGCGGAGAGTAACCGCTGACGTTCGGTTTCGTATGCTGCGTGCCACCTCGCTGGGAACATCCGTTTGGAGAAGAGGTCCAAGGGACTTGGGAACGTGCGGGCCGAGGGCCGGATAGAACCGTCGGGGTAGACGAGTGCTGGGCCGACAACACCTGCCTTTGGGTCCGAGGTGAGTGCCACAAGCATTTTCTCAACACCGTCGGGAGGAAGAACGTTATCCGGATTCAGTATGAGGATGTACTCGCCTCGGGCAAGTTTTGCCGCAGCGTTGTTGCCACGCCCGTACCCGAGGTTGGCCCGCTGCTCCACGATTCGTACGTTTGGCAGGCTCGCAAGTTGCGCGCGCATGTAGCCGATCGACTCATCGCAGGAATGGTTATCGACCGCGAGGATCTCCAGTCGGTCCGCGATCGTCTGCTTTTTCAGGGCTTGTACGCACTTCACCGTGTCGCGTGGTGAACGGTAGTTGAGGACGATTGCCGAGACGAGGGGTGCGAGGTTATTCATAAATATCGAACCAAGTATAGGAGGGGTTCCGTCCTTCGCGGTAGGATAATCCTGTGAAGGCACCTTTGTCCGACTCGGCTCACGCAGTTCTCCGCAGGAGAATCGCAAAAGTTCCCACTGACCCTGGTGTGTACCGCTGGTTCGATGCCGAGAAAAACGTGCTCTACGTCGGCAAAGCCAAGAATCTCCGCAGTCGCATGAAGTCGTATGTCCAAGATGGCGTCAAACGTTCGGCGTGGACCGAGATCATGTGCCGTCAGATCGCCGATTTTGAAGTCACTGTCGTTCGAAGCGAACTTGAGGCGTTCATTCTGGAATCGAATCTCATCAAGCAGTTTCGACCGAAGTACAACATCATGCTCAAAGACGACAAAGGCTACGTGTATCTCCGTATCTCAAGAGAGGAGTATCCCCGTATCGACATCGTGCGGCAGATGGAGAATGATACCGCGAAGTATTACGGACCGTTCCTCGGCTCATGGAGTGTGCGGCAGACCCTCGACATGCTCGATGGCATCCTGAAGTTCCGGGCATGCAAGAAATCTTTAGATTGTCTGAATACCGGAAAACCGGCTCCTGGAGCGCCTTGCTTGGATCAGCAGATCGGCAAGTGCAACGGCCTCTGTATCGACAGTGTGCCCAAAGAGGAATACCGCGAACGCATTGCGGTCATCGAACGATTTTTCCGCGGCAGCTTCGACGCGATCAAGAAGAAAGCAGAGGAGCAGATGAAGGAAGCGGCGAAAGAAAAAAAATTCGAGAAGGCTGCACGTATCCGCGACGTGCTGAAATTCATCGACGAGCTCGAACAAAAACAGATCGTCTCAGATCCGTCCGGAGAAAACGCAGACATCTTTGGCATTGCGTTGAGTCACGGAAAAATTCAGGCGGTGATGCTCCGGCAGCGTGGCGGGAAAGTCATTGATCAGATGGCGTTCGCGCTCAAAGGCGAGGCGGAAAGTTCGGCTGATGCGATGGCACAGTTCTTGCCGCGATACTACGAGGACACGCAGGATATTCCGGATGCCATCATCGTGAGCGAAGCGCTTCCGGAAGCCGAATTATTGACAGCGTGGCTGGGACAGAGAAAAGGTAAAGCAGTACGGATGGTGGTGCCTGAACGTGGCAAAAAATCAAAACTTCTGGAGATGGCCGAGCGCAATGCCGAGGAAAAAGTGCAGCAGCAATTTGCGGCGTGGGAAGCTGAGATCAAAACAGTGGAAGGAGCGCTCACGGAACTTGGAACACTTGTCCGTCTTTCGGCCCCTCCTCGGAGAATCGAGGGCTACGACATCTCACACCTCGGCGGTACCGCAACAGTGGGGAGTATGGTCGTATTCGTGAACGGAAAACCGAAGCGCGAGCACTACAGGAGCTTCAACATGAAGACGGTGCAGGAAGGCGCGATCGACGATTACAAATCGATCAAGGAAACGCTGCGCCGTCGTCTTCACTATCTCACGGACGATCTGAAGACGGTCGTTGCACGTTTTAAAAAAGACGGAGTTGTCATTGGAAAAGCAAAGAAGGAAGATCAAAAAACCATTGAACAGATAAGTAAAAAGCATGCAGACGACATTGGTGACGATGCTATTTTTTCCAAAGACTACGTTGTTGCAAGAGTGGAAAAAGAAATCGTCGGTTTCTGCCGTTTCGTGAAATATGGCGGTGAAATTCCGATGATCCGTTCTCTCTGGGTCAGCGAAGCTCAGCGTGGGTCGAGACTCGGGCATACCCTCATTTGCACACTTCTTTTGAAAGCTAAGAAAGGAAAGGTCTATCTGCATTGCGGCAAGGAGTCGCTCATTGAATATTATGCGGAGATCGGTTTTCAAGTCGTCCATGAGCCGCCGGATCTTCTCGCTTCGAAACTTGCGAATTGGGAAAAATTACATCCCGGAAAATCTCCCGGCGTCATCCTCGTCTACATCGTTGCGAAGAAAAAACCGGACGCCTCCTTCAGTGATCATCCAGATCTTCTCCTCATCGACGGCGGCAAAGGCCAACTTTCGGCTGCTAAAGAAGCAATTGATGCACTCGGGCTCACGATTCCGGTCGCCGGTCTTGCCAAGCGCGAAGAAGAGATTTTCCTGCCCGCTGAATCGGCTCCGCTTATCGTGCCAAAGGACTCACCGGCGCGTTTCCTCTTGCAGCGCGTCCGGGACGAAGCGCACAGGTTCGCAAACGCTCGGCGTGAAAAAAGACTTGATCTCACGATGACACATTCGAAACTCGATGAAGTCCCCGGTATCGGCGGTCTCACGCGAACAGCACTCCTGAAGCGCTTCGGGTCTGCGGACGGCGCCATTGAGGCACTAGATACCGACCTGCTCACAGTGCTTACGCAGTCGCAACTTGCGGAGCTGCGCAAGCGTTTTCCGCGTAACGTTTCGTGACACCACGCGTCTTCGCTGATAGTATTTGCCTCTCCTCTTACCCCAAAATTCCATGAAAAAACTGACCTTCCTCTTGGGCACTGTAGGCGGCGCGATGGCCGGCTACGTTTTCAGTAACAAGAAACTCCGCAATGAAATGCTTGAGGCAAAGGACTCCAAGGAAGCCGCGAAAATCCTCGGCAAGCATCTCTCCGCCGATGGTCAGGTGGTGGCTAAGGAAGTCCGGCAGCTCGCCGAGCAGCACGGTCTTGATGACAGCATCGCCGACGGCAAGCAGTACGTGCAGGACTACTACTCGTCGGCCAAAGGCGAGGTTCAGAAGTTCCTCGGTGCGAAGGTGAAGGAAGCCAAGCGCGCGGTCGGTAGCGTCCGCAAGTCGGCGCACCAAGTCCGCAAGGCAGCGACCACTACCACGAAGTCCAAGAAAGGCTAATCACACACACTATAAGGAAAGAGGCTCCGGAACGCCGGGGCCTTTTTTTTGACGTCTACGCGCGGAATCATTTGCCTTCTCGCCGAAGCTGGGTAGAATTCCCGGCGGGCTCGAAAAATCAGTCCTAGAGGGTTCTCCCAAAAAGATTCCTCCTCTTTCTCCTATGCCCACCCGTTCGACTCCGCTCCGCTCCGCTCAGGGCAGGCAAAGCGAAACGAAGTACATCGTCGTGACCGGCGGCATCTGCTCGTCGCTCGGTAAGGGCATCGCGACAGCCAGTATCGGCGCCATCATGAAGGCCTGCGGCTTTAAGGTATTCGTCCAGAAGCTCGATCCGTACCTCAACGTCGACCCGGGCACGATGAGCCCGTTTCAGCACGGCGAAGTATTCGTGACCGATGACGGTGCGGAGACGGACTTGGATCTCGGACACTACGAGCGCTTCATCGATGAGCCGATGAGTAGACTCAGCACGGTGACGACCGGAAAGATTTATACCGAAGTTTTAGCTCGCGAGCGCAAAGGTGATTTCCTCGGCGGAACGATTCAGGTCGTCCCGCATATTACAAACGCCATTAAGGATTGGATGAAGAAAGCGGCGCGCGAGAGCAAGGCTGACATCATGATGATCGAAGTCGGAGGTACGGTCGGCGACATCGAAGGCGAACCGTTTCTGGAAGCCATCCGCCAGATGCGTTCCGATCTCGGTTCGGACACGATTTTCCATGTTCATCTCACACTGCTGCCGTATCTTGCCGGTTCCAAGGAACTGAAAACGAAACCGACGCAGCTCTCGGTTCGCGAACTTCGGCGCATCGGTTTGCAGCCGGACATGATCCTCGCGCGCGCTGACTACCAAATTCCGACTGAACTCCTCGATAAAATCAGCCGCTTCTGCGATGTCGAACGTGATGCCGTCATTCCTGCGCAGACAGTGAAGTCGATCTACGACGTGCCCATGAATTTTCAGCAGTACAACATTGCGTCCGTTATCGGCAGGAAGCTGGGACTCGGCAACCTGAAGCCCAATATGAAGGAATGGTCTGAAGGCATGAAACGGCATGAGAAAGCCGTAAACCCGATCAAGATCGCACTCGTCGGCAAGTACACCGACCTCGACGATGCATATCTGAGTCAGATCGAATCAATCAAATCGGCCGCTGTGTTCCATGGACGCAAAGCTGAGATCGTCTGGGTCGATAGTGAAAAACTGGAGAAAAAAGATGTAGGTGTCTGGAAGGCACTGAGGTCGTGCGCCGGCATCATCGTTTCCAGTGGATTCGGCAGCCGCGGCATCGAAGGGAAAATAGCCGCCGCCCACTATGCACGCGTCAACAAAGTTCCGTATCTAGGCCTCTGTCTCGGTTCGCAGATTCTCGCCATCGAATTCGCACGTGACGCGATCGGCGATAACAAGATCACGAGTCAGGAATTTGATGACAAAGAAAAACTCCGTAAGGATCAGTACGTTGTCCACTATCTACCGGGCCAGCACAAAGGCAGGAGCATGGGTGGTACGCTCCGTCTCGGTGCTTATACTTGCCGACTGAAGAAGGGGACCAAAGCATACGAAGCATATAAAGTCGCAGGTCAGATGGACAAAGACGGTTTCATTTCGGAGCGTCACCGTCACCGCTACGAATTCAACAATGACTTCCGAGAACGGCTAGAGGACAAAGGCCTTATTTTTTCGGGAGAGTGGGCGGAGAGAGGACTCATGGAAATCGTGGAGATCAAAGACCATCCGTTCATGGTCGGCAGCCAGTTCCATCCTGAGTTCAAGAGCCGCCCGCACAGGCCGCATCCGCTGTTTCGGGCGTTTATGAAGGAGGCGGTAAAGAAGTGAAAAATGAAAAGTGAAGAGTGAAAAATGAGGGCTTGTAGCTTGTGGCAGTTGGCTTTGGTCAAAAAAGTGATCAGTGGCTAGTGGTTCGTGGTTAGTTTTGGTAGGATTGGTTTGATGAGCACTAAGACACAGATTGCAGGGGTACAGCTGCCCTCGTATATTTTCAATGCAGCGGGACCAAAGGACGTGACGTTCGATGAACTCAGGATCATTGCGGAGAGCGATGCGGGCGGGATAGTTATCAAGACATGCACGGTGGAGCCAAGAGAGGGGAATGAAGAGCCTCGGTACTGTGACGTGCCACTCGGTTCGATCAACAGTATGGGGCTGCCGAACCTCGGCCTGAAGGCGTACATCGAGATGCTCCCAAAACTTCGAGCCTTCACGAAGAAGCCGATCATTGTGAGCCTTGCTGGTATGAAGCCGGATGATTTTCCGGTGCTCACCAAAGCATTTATCGAGAGTGATGTGGATCTTATTGAACTCAATTTTTCGTGTCCGAATCTCAAGGGAAAGCCGCAGATCGGTTACGATTTTGAGATGACCGAGCGACTCCTCAAAGATCTCTTTGCACTCGGGGGAACGAAGCCAATTGGCATCAAGCTCCCGCCGTACTTTGATTCAGTGCACTGGGACACAGCTGCCGCCATTTTCAAGAAGTTTCCCATCGCATTCCTGACCTGTATCAATTCATTGGGCAATACTCTGATCATTGATCCCGAGACCGAACAACCACTCATCAAACCGAAGGGTGGTTTCGGAGGACTGGGTGGGGAGTACATCAAGCCTGTTGCCCTCGCGAACGTGCGAGCGTTCAGTCAGATGCTTGGTGATCGGATGGAAATCGTTGGTGTCGGAGGTGTCAGTAGCGGCCTCGACGCATTTGAGTTCCTACTGTGCGGGGCAGACGCTGTGCAGGTTGGAACGGTTTTTATGAAGGAAGGACCAGGATGTTTCGGCCGCATTGATCGCGAATTGGGTGAGATTCTGGCGAAGAAGGGCTACAAAGATATCGCTTCGGCAAAAGGAAAACTCAAAGTTCTCTAAATCCGTCACGCAAGTCGTCAAGTAATTCTAGGTTTGACCGTTGACAATTGGTTTAGTACTAAACTATACTGCAGTTGTTCTATTCATTCCCCCTACTCCCCATGATTGGAGGTGGATCCTGCGGCTGCTAATTCAGCCCATTAACGAGAGAGCCCCGTACACCTCAGGGTTGCGGGGTTTTTTCGTGCAGCACTTTGCGTGCACTCGGTTTATACTCGGTTCTATATGGAGCAGCCCGATTTCCGTCCACTTGCGGCGCTTCTCAAGCACTTGTCTGCGGGAGACATTGTCGATGTACGGAAGGCGTACGATTTCGCGGTTGCTGCACATGCCGGCCAAACGCGGGAGAACGGGTCGCCGTATGTGACGCACGTCATTCAGGTCGCCGAAATTGTCGCTCGTTGGAAAGCGGACCGGGATACGGTCATCGCGGCGCTACTGCATGATGTGCTTGAGGACACGCCAGTCCTCAAGGAAGAAATCACTCTGAAGTTCGGACGTAAAGCGGCGCTGCTCGTGGAAGGCATTACGAAGTTTACGCAGGCCGACCTGAGTCCGGATCTGCCGCTTGATCGCAAAATCGAGACACTGCGGAAGCTCTTCGACATCATGCGGCTCGATATGCGCAGCATCCTCATCAAGCTTGCGGATCGCCTTCATAACGTGCAGACCATCGATGCCCTGCCGAGCGCCGAGCGCCGCCGCCGTTTCGCGATCGAGACGCTGACGGTGTACTACAAGATCGCGTTCCATCTGGGACTTCGGAACACCCGTCGTATTTTCGCGGAATACTGCGTGCCTCATGCATTCGATGCTGGCAAGGATGAGCAAGCGCTCCGTGATGAGCTCTGCAAAGACGCTGCTTTCATTCCGCAGTCGTTGGAAAAAGAGCTCAAGAAGCACAGAGAGTCATTTGGTCTCGTGTCCGTTTCGCTCATACCACGTAACCTTCTCATTTTTCATGAACGGATGGAGCAAAAAGGTGGCAAGCCGCTACCGCAGGACGCCTATTCGATCAGCGTTATTGTGCGGACCGAGGATGATTGCTACCAGCTTCTCAAAACTCTCCACACCCTCTACAGACCTATGAGCGGCCAATTTCGGGACTTTATCGCGGCACCCAACGATGCCGGATACCAAGGTCTCCACACATTCGTGTCGCTTCCCGAAGGTTCGGTCATCGAGATTCGTATCCGGACGCCCGAAATGTACGAACAGGCGATGTGTGGAGTCGCGGCAACAATCTTCGGTTCGGCTGCTCTGGCTCCGCAAAGTTTCAGCTGGCTCCAACGTTCCGAATCGTTGGACTTGAAAACCCGCGATTCAAGCACCGCATTTTGGGAAGCCTTAGAGTCGGACATTCTCCGAGAGACGATTTCGGTGAATGTCGACCGAAAACGCATGTCGCTCCCCAAGGGTTCTACGGCGCTCGATGCCGCGTACGCTCTATACAATGATCGTGCTGGAAAGACGAGTGGACTCACGGTCAACGGTCGTCCGGTTACCGGTTCCGAGATCCTTGAAGAGGATGACGAGGTCCACATCACGCTCGACGCCAAGCATCACCATGCGACCTTCGAATGGTTGCAGATGGTATCGACGAGACACGCCCGGTTTCACATCGTCGACGTGCTCAAGAAAACGGAGAAGTCGGAAAAGATCGCGCTGGGTGCCACGCTGCTTCAGAAAGAATTTGATCACTACAACAAAGGCTTACTATCGGGGCTTTCCCGCGGACATGCGCAGGACGTCGCCGAACATTTCCGTCGTGAAACGTTTGACCAAGTGCTTTCGATGATCGGCGAAGGTGTCATCCGAGCGAGAGATGTCCTGTTCTTCCTGTATCCCGACAAGAAGGCTCTGCCATTCACAAAACCGGGCAAGCATTCGTTCCAGCTCCACATCACGGCGGGGGAGCAGCCAGGACAAGAGCTCCTGTCACAGCTCGACGGACTCATCCGCTTAAGCGATGTCACGATTAGTACCATCAGCGTGAAGCCGTATCCGAACCGCGGCATGACCGACATTTTCATGAACGGATCCAGCCAAGACCGTCTGCAATTTGCTGATTTCATCGAACAACTGGAGCGTCAAGAATGGATTTCCGCGATCAGGAGCCTGATTCCGCGAAGACAGAAAATCTTCCTCATGGGCGCGTTCATCGTCGCGTTCGGATTCGTGTTCCTCGACCTCGTCCTGTTTCCGGCGTACCAGCAGGCGCTTGCACACCTGTCACTCGTGCCGCGTTTCCTCGTCCAGTCACTGCCTCTGCTGCCGATCTTCATTCTGAACTACTACCTCCTCAGACTGCTGCGAAATTACGTCGTGCGCATGCGCTCGGAATTGTGGTATTTGGGCATTGGGCTGCTTCTCAACGTTGTCGGGCTCATGCTTCTTGTGCTTCGTACCCTGCTCACGAGTGGCGAGAAGGCGAGTTTGCTACCTCTCATTACGATTTTTGTGCTGTCACTGGTCACTATGGGTTATCGGTTTTTCGAAGCTGACGCTCTCTTTGCTCCATTCGACCGGCGCACGAAATCGCTCTCCGAAAGAGAGTGGACCTCGCTCCGAAAACGGAAGATCGCCGGATACCTCATTCGCATCGTGGCCGTCATCATCTGGGGAATCGAGCCGATTTACATTCGGTACACACCCGCTAACGATCTCTCACCGTTCATCCGGATCTTCCTGCTTGGTTTCGGCGTTCTTGTCGTTTCGTCTATCGTTCTGCTTTTTGGGCAGCTATGGTCGAAGCGCAAAGGAATACAACCATCGGTGAGTATTTTCAAAATTCCCCATGAAAAATTCTTCATCTGTCTCGTCATAGGTCAGATCGGATTCATGTATCTGAAGAACGCAAGCTTGGTCCATACGACGGGCACCAACCTTCTGCTCTTCAATAACTTTGCGCCGGTACTGGGTCTGCTTGTTGCCGCGGTGTTCTGGCGTCGCGAGATTCCGTATCTCAAGAAGCCCCGTACGATGCTCTGGATTTTCCTCCTCGCGGTGACTGCGGGCTTAGGTAGTTCGCTCCTCGTCTACAGTAATAGCGTCACGGGAGCCACAAGCCTCTTTGGTGACATCTTGGCGTTCATCGCCGCGCTTTTCGATGTCGTGCTCGTCGTCTCACAAATTCAATACATCAAGAATTTCGGTAAGACCGATCCTGCGGTCCTGAACCTGCACGTCTTCTTCTATCTTCTGCTCTTCGTGTCACCGGTCATCATTCTGGCTGCCATTTTCCAGTGGCCGATCTTTGGAAGCCTCACCGCCAAAGCGGTCCTGCTCGGTATCGGCATCGGACTCTTCGAAGGCATCGGACAGATGTGCAACTATGCCGCGTTCAAGCGTATCGACGGTTATCTGGCGCACATGATGTTTAACCTTTCCATCTTCATCACGTTCAGTATCGAGGCGTTCGTTATCCATTCGGTGAGGCCCACGTTCCTGCTCATGGCGTCCGGTATCATCATCGTCGGAGCATCGGTCGCCGCGGAACTTATCAACTCACGGTGCCAGAAGAAAGGTCTCTAGCCGCCGAACAGATTGCCGAGGAGTCCGCTACCCTGTGACCTGCCGCGCTGACGGAGGAACGGGTTCAGGCTCTCTGCGAATGAGCGGAGGTTTCTGGTCTGGAGATACACTGTGCCAGGGCCCGTGAACGTACACGCAAATCCTTCGCCGGTCGTCATCATGTTCATGATGCCGCTTCCCACTTTCGACATGTCGAACTGGATCTTCTTCGAGAAGGCGACAATGTGACCGTTGTCGACCACGATGCGCTTCCCTGCAGGAATATCTTTTTTCACAATGCCCCCGAAGGAGCTCACAAACATCGTGCCTGTGCCGTGCGCCGAGATCATGAAGATGCCCTCGCCGCTCAAAAAACCTTTCCAGCCGGTGAACTTGCTGTCCGTTTCGATCTGTCCGATGGAGGCGAGGAACGATCCTCCCTGCACCAGGTAGTCGTCGCCCGTGAGTTCGATCGCCTCGATGTCCCCAGTGGCGCGGGGAGCCAGCATCACTTCCGTGTCGCCTTCTTTCGCTGTGATCGTCGAGACGAAGAAGCTCTCGCTTGTGAGTACGGCGCGCTTAGCTGCTTTCCAAAGTCCGCCTTTCATGTTTCCCGTAATCGTCGCGGAGGCGTCCATGGAGAGCATGGCGCCAGATTCCGCATGAACGCTTTCACCGGCGTTCAGGGCCAGACGCAGAGCCGAATACGACGGGCGCATGATGATTTCGTGCTTCATGAGGGAGAGGGAATCGGGTAAGGGCGTGTTTTTCGCAGACGAATTGTCCTCTGCTCACCCTACGCGCGCAATCGGAGTTGGTAAAATTCACAAAATATGATATAATATTTATAACACATACCCACACCATTCCATGCCCAAGAAACACAAACAGTCGACGCACATCATGACTGCCGCACTCATGGCTGTCGTTCTTTCGTCGGTAGCCGTGGTGTCCGCCATGACGAATGCCGAAAGCGATGCGTCGCCAACTGTTGTTTCCTATTCCGGCGGCAGCGCCAATCCGTATCAGCCACTCAGTTATCCCTCGGTACCGGGTGTCTATGTTCCGGATCCTTTTTCCGCGACGATGACGTCCTCAAAGCCCATTCTTTCCAAGAAGGCGCTCAACCGCAAAATCAAACAGCTAAACCGCACGATCACGAGTGTCCATAAGCGCCTCATGCTCGCCGAGGACAAGATCGACAAACTTGTTCGCACGATCGATACAATCTCTGGCGATACGACAGCTCTTGAGGATTCGCTGTCACGACTCCAGAAAAACCGTGATCAACTGGAGAGCAAATTGGCTCAGCTCAATACGGATCTTGCGAGCTACAGGTTGCAGCTTCAGGGCGCACGGTAACCTACGATCCCATCTCCACGCCGATCGTAATGCCCGTATGGTCCTGCGATTCGGCGATGGCGAGCGAGAGTTTTCGGTCATCCTTTTCGGCGGTCATGATCACCGTGCCACCGCCTTGCATCGTGTTCGTGATCGTCCAGCCATTCGCTTTGAGCGTGGTTTCATAGAAAGTTTTGACCTCAGCTGCCGTGTCGTCTGTGAGTAGGACGAGTGCCATGCCCGCTTTGTTGTCGAGGGGATTCGTCATCGCGGAATATGTGATCGAAGCACCGGCATAGACCGCGATGTCCTTGGGCCACTCTTCGGGGATCGAGTTGCCGGTTTGGAATTCGCCGTCCTTCGTGGTGATCTTCATCGTGCCGTCTGCATTCATGTCCACGTCCGCAGTTCCATTGGACGCCCGTTCCATGGCGTTTTCGACGACCTTCCGGCCGACCATGCCAGACATTGCCTGCAAGGCCGAAACGATGACGAGGACGAGAACGACGACGCCGACGATGATCCAGTGTTTCTTGGACATAGAAGAGGGGAGGATGTGATCAGAAGTATGATCCTTTCGAGCTTGGCATGCAAAACGACGCTTTGCGCTAACCCGAAGTATCGGATGTTGCTCTCAAGCCGGACAATAATTTCTTTTCTCATCAACCCCACCGCTGTCATGAACGGGGCGCTCGGGCGTCTTCAGGTGTGAGGATTATGTTTCCTAACCCCCCTGACCATGCGTACCGTCATCGATAACTACGTTGATCACAGTCACGACGACGATTCATCGGCCTTCGCGATGCTCGCCGCAGTCTTCGCCATCACTGTCATCGCCAGTTCTGCACTCTTTCTGCTCCGCATCGTTCCGCTTGCCGCACTGTCGGGACAGTCTTAGAGGGAAGCGATCTCCAACTTCTGAAGCATCCTGATCTGACATTAATGAAGAAAAGAGAGAGGCGTGGGGCTTCTCTCTTTTTGACGAGCAATCGATTTCTCTGCATGTCACGCGGTCACAACTTTGCAGTAAATCAATCAGTGCTCTGTCATAAAAAAATTCTCATCCGTCTTCACCTATGTACTTCTTACTCCTTACCCACCGCCTCATGACTACCATCATCGAGAGAAACGGCGCTAGCGACGAGACTTCATCTGCATCGACGATGCTCGTGGCGGTCATCGCTATCGTTGTCATCTTGGGCTTTGCCCTTTTCATGTTCAGGTATCTGCCTCTTGATAATCCGAGCTCCGGCGGCACCATCGACGTGAACGTACAAGACGTGACTCCCACCAATCCGTAATCCGCTAGCGTTTGCCCGCAATAAAAAAGAGGGGGGCGTGGGGCTTCCCTCTTTTGAAA
>JAGORY010000091.1 GCA_018062585.1 Candidatus Peribacteraceae bacterium
GTCCATGAGCTCTGGAAGCCGTCCGCTCACGATAGCACAGACAGAAACCTGCGCAGCCGCGCGTCGGATGCGACCGTAGAGTAAACCGATCTCATCGACAGTGAGCTGCCGCTTCAACTGACTCCAATTCCTCTCGTGTCGGCGGTACAGAAGGAACGTATCCGAAGAAACGCCGGGGCCGATGCGCGACATCCGAAGCCACAAATCCCAGTCCCAGAGCGTACCTGCAATGTCTCTCCAACCGCCCGCAGCCTCAAATGCTGAGCGTCGAATGAGTGATGATGTATTGATGAAATTCTGTGTCCAGAGTTTCTGCACGCTCCAATCTGATTGGGAAGTGCTGCTCTGAAGACCAAACATGTTGGATCCTCCGAATGCAAAAGCCGCGCCGTTGGACAAAGCGAGGGCACGGAGATGTTGAGCGAGATAATCGGGCGGAATCATGTCGTCTCCGTCGATATGGAGCAGCAGATCTCCTTTGCTTTCTTTGACTGCCTCATTACGCGCAGCCACCACACCCTGATGTGGGAGCGGCAGTATCCGGATGCCCGGCATCGATGAAGCGATCTTCACGCTATTGTCGTCCGACCCGTCATCACAGTAGATGACTTCCATCGGCTTCACAGTCTGAGCCGCAATCGACTGCAAGCATTCTCGCAGGAATTCGCTGTTGTTTCGGGCCGTCACGATGACGCTCACGGGCACAGCGCCGCCGTAGCGATTCTGGATACGATCAGCTTGCTTCACATCGGTCTGCTGCTGTGAGTCCGGAACCGAGAATATGTTTTCTAGAAGCCGGTGACGTACCCATCGTACAAAGCCGGGTAGGGGCTGGCCGAGTGCGGTCCACACGTTTTTCAGGACACCGAACCAGCTACGATTCAACGTCAGGACTTTCTTGAGCATTCCCAGTCGACGAATAGGTGATGTGATGCGCCAACTTAAAGTTTTTTCCCATCGCACGAGAGTGTGGTCCTTCATGGAGCTCTCAGCCGACAACTGCGTCATAGCGCGGCGGTACGAATCTCGCTGACTGAGAGTCGTCTGTACCGAAAAACGAATATCTTTGGCAATGAGTACATCCTGAATACGCTCGTGTTCAAGTAATGCGATATGCGTTTCAACGGCGTCGGAAACCGGAAGCGATACGAGAAATTTTTGCAGCGACTCGCTCGCGGCCTTCTGCTGCTCCGGCACGATGATCATGAGACCATGAAATCCTTCCACCATCGTTGCCGAGAGTGCGAGAGACGTCTGCTTCAGAAAGTCCTCCAGTGCGGTTCGGACGCCATTATGAGGCCCTCCGTTCTCGAGAGCGTGGGACATCCGTTCGTTCAAACCTCCGTCAGAGATGAGGCGATCCGTGCCGAGGAGCACTCCGCCAACCGCAAACGGTTTCCTATATTCCGGCGGAATTCTGCCCGGCAGCACATACGAGTCTCGTCTCGCATACGGCCATCCGACATCGTGAAGGAGGACGACTGGAAACTGTCCTGATTGCTCCGCGAGTGCCTCGATCGCCAGAAGCTCATGGTAGACCGTGTACCAGTTATGATCGCCATCGATGAGAACGAAATCCGGCGGCTGACACGTAGGAACGATATCTGTGCTCCAAGCCCGATGAACCGTGAGGACGTCTTTCCACGTACGCGCTAATGCTGCGCTGTCAAAAAACGGAAGTGGATCGATCAGGGTGAGCTTTCCACCGGCCATGCGCGCATACTCAGCAAGCTTACGAGGCATGCGTCCGGTACCGCCGCCGATCTCCAAAATCTCCTGAGGGGAAAGAATTTCGAGAAGAGGATCTATGATCTGGTTCCAGAACCGAAACATGGCCGTTAGTATAGAGACATCCAAAAACCCTGCATGATGAAGATGAAAACCCCCGCTCCACTGCTCGATGTCCACGGCCTGACGGTCTCTGTGAGCGAAAAAACCATCGTACGTGGCCTCAATCTCACGGTGAACCGTGGCGAAGTGCATGCCATCATGGGCCCCAACGGGTCGGGGAAATCCACACTTGTCTCTGCGCTCATGGGTCATCCGGCGTACAGCATCGAAGGCGGCACCGCGATGTTCGAAGGCAAGGATCTACTCTCGATGGCAGCCGACGAGCGGGCAAGAGCGGGCATGTTCCTCGCGTTCCAGTATCCGAAAGAGATCGCCGGCGTGCCGCTAAGGAGCTTTCTCCTCGCAGCGTACGAAGCGCAGATGTCGGTGCGGGAAAAAGATCACCGCAAAGTGTCGCCCGTGAAATTCCAGAAACTACTGATCGATACGATGGCATCACTCTCGATGGATCCGGCATTCGCTGACCGGTCGGTGAATAAGGGCTTCAGCGGCGGCGAGAAGAAGAAGGCCGAAGTGTTGCAGATGACAATTTTGCGTCCGACGCTGGCACTTCTGGATGAAACCGACTCCGGTCTGGATGTCGATGCACTGAAGATCGTCGCCGAAGGAGTGAGTGGCATGCGCGGCCCTGATTTCTCAGCAATCATCGTGACCCATTACGCGCGTCT
>JAGORY010000045.1:0-1208 GCA_018062585.1 Candidatus Peribacteraceae bacterium
AAAAGCATCTCGGTGACCGAAAAACCGGCCTCTTTAAGGTAGAGCTCGATCCCTGAGGGGAGAATTGCGTTCATGCAAAAGCGCACTCTACACTATATTTTTAGAGCGTCAATTTTCAGATCATGACAAACTCCACCTGTTTCCTCCCTGCTCCGTGAGACAAAGATGGCTTACAAAAGCCCTCAACGCAGAAAGTGGTCTGCATCATTTGTGCATTTCTGCAGCTGCGTTCTTTGTAAGAAAAGAACACTATATATGGCTTCTGTAAGCCATATAACAAGAAAATACACCTCTGCATCGTACCAAGCGCCTAGGCTGGTTCAGCCCTCCACCAAGCCCTCTTTCACGAGTCTCTTGAAGTCCTTATCAAAGGTGATCATGCCGTCCGAGGCTCCGGTCTGGATGACGCTTGAGAGTTCTTGGACCCGATTCTCGCGGATGATATTGGCGACCGCTGGCGTGCGGACCAGAATTTCGCGGTTGGCGATGCGGCCGCCGCCTTTTTTGGGCAGCAAACGCTGAGCAACGATGGCCTTGAGCGAGAGCGAGAGCTGCAGCCGCACCTGCGACTGCTGGTGCGGAGGGAACACGTCCACGATGCGGTCCACGGTCTGCGACGTATTGGGCGTGTGCAGAGTTGCGAGGACGAGGTGACCGGTTTCTGCGAGCGTGAGAGCGAGAGCGATACTATCAAGGTCGCGCATTTCTCCGACCATGACGACGTCTGGGTCCTGACGAAGCACATGCTTGAGGCCCTCGGGGAACGACGTGAAATCCGTACCGAGCTCGCGCTGCTGCACGAGGCCTTTGCCGGAGGGTAGCTGAAATTCGATGGGGTCCTCGAGCGTGATGATATTGAGCGGAATCTCGGCTGTGAGCTGCGTGATAATGGCAGCTAGCGACGTGGACTTACCGGAGCCCGTGGGGCCAGTGAAGAGAATAAGGCCATCGCGGCTGCGCACGAGATCCATGACGACGTTCGGGATCATGAGATCGGTGACCGTCGGAATGCTCTGCGGAATGACGCGCGCGGTGAACGCAGGCTCGCCACCGACGATGTGACAGTTGATGCGGAAACGGGTGCCGTCCGGAAGCAGGTGCGAACAGTCCAAGTCACGACTCTCGAGGAAGCGCTTGTACTGGGCCTCGCTGAGAAAATCCTTCATGAGGTCAGACACCTGCGCGCTCGTGAGCTTGGCCGCACCCGA
>JAGORY010000045.1:1308-7570 GCA_018062585.1 Candidatus Peribacteraceae bacterium
AGCCAGTTACTGAGGACCTGCGCCTCACGAGCTTTATCCGGTTCGTCTTCATCAAGCTGACTCGTAATCTGCTTCACGAGTGCATTGCGCCTAGACAGCAATTCTACGGTCTGACGATCGATTGCGTCTACTTGCCGGCGAAGATCGAGAACGGAGGCCACTGGGGCGATATACTCGCCATATTCGAGGACTTTGCAATTGACAGACGTACGAGGAGTGTAGGTGTGATACTTGGACAACAAGAACGCACGCCGCGCCTGCTTGTGCGGTTTCTTGCTACAATCCGTACATGGACAAGCAGAAGGCAACCGAACGCATCGCGGATCTCAAGGCGGAGATCAAAAGGCTCAATGCAGCGTACTTCACCGAGAATAAATCTCTCGTCCCCGAAACCGTGCGTGACAGTCTCAAGAAAGAGCTCATTGCACTCGAGACCGAGTTTCCGGATCTCATCACCCCGGACTCCCCCACCCAAAGAGTCGGTGCCGCGCTCGACTCACGGCTCCCGAAGGTGAAGCACCTGCACCCGAAGGAATCTCTGCAGGACGCTTTCTCACGCGCAGACTTGGATGACTGGGTCGATCAGATGAAACGAGCGCTCGGCAAAACCGACGCTGTTTTCGGATTTGAGACTGAGCTGAAGATCGACGGACTGAATATGTCGCTTGTCTATGAACTGAGGAAGGAGGAAGTGCACGACGAGACGAAGAGTGAAAAACGGACCCCCTTTCGCCTGCGGGCTACGGAGGGGCAAGAAGTGAAAAGTGAAAAATACAGTTTTCTTCGGGCGGTGACTCGGGGGAATGGCGTTGAGGGGGAAGATGTGACGCACACGGTGAAGACGATCGAGAGTGTGCCGCTCTGGTTCGAACTTCCGAAGCCGTACGCAACCGCAACAGAAAAGCCACAGTACCTCGAGATCGGCGGAGAAGTGTATCTGGAGAAAAAAACGCTGGAGGCTATCAACAAAAATCTTCCGGATGAAGAAAAATTCGCAAATCCTAGAAATGCGGCGGCAGGCACGGTGCGACAGCTCGACCCAGCGGCGGCAGCGGAACGCGACCTCAAGATGTACTGCTACTCACTCGATGCGACGAATGCCGACGCGCTCGGTATCACGACACAGCACGAGCTCATGGATTTTCTGACCGCATGCGGACTGCCGACCGAAAGTGACTACACAGTGTCGCAAACATTGGATGACGTGGAGAAGCTCTACCGCGAGGTCGGAAAAAAGAGAGACGAACTTCCCTACGACATCGACGGCATCGTCATCAAAGTGGATTCGCGGCGCATGCAGAAGGATTTGGGTTCAACGGCGAAGGCCCCACGGTACGCACGTGCGCTCAAATTCGAGGCGGAACAGGCCTCAGCCGAGATCCTCGACATCGAACTGCAGGTCGGCCGCACCGGAGCCATCACGCCCGTTGCGCACCTCTCACCGGTCTTGCTTGCGGGGACCACCGTGACGCGCGCAACTCTGCATAACGAAGACGAGATCCTGCGGCTTGGCATTCACATCGGCGATACTGTGATCGTCCGCAAAGCTGGTGACATCATTCCGGAAGTCATGGAAGTGCTCGAGAATCTGCGTCCGAAACATGCAACGCCTTTCCGGTACCCGAAGCACTGTCCAAGCTGTACTCGTGAACTCGTACGACCTGACGGCGAAGCTGTTCATCGGTGTCCTAATCCGGACTGCAAAGGCATGCGGCTTGAGCGCACCACGCACTTCGCGTCGCGCTACGCCATGAATATCGAGGGCTTAGGATTCGAGACTGTGGAGCAGCTCGTATCCGTGGGGCTCGTCTCGGATATCGGCGATATCTTTTTCTTGCAGGAGGCGGATCTCCTGAAGCTTCCGCTCTTTAAAGAAAAGAAGACGGCCAATCTGCTTTCCGCGATCGACAAGGCTCGTACGATTCCGCTCGAACGATTTCTTTTCGCGCTCGGCATCCGGCATATCGGACGTGAGACGGCGGAACTCCTATCACGCAGGATTGATTGGCTTTCTCATCCGCAGGAGCGACCTCGGGTCGCTCAGCGGGACGCGGCGTCCCGGCTGCGGGAAGTGGAGAAGGACACAAGCATCTCTCCTGCACACATCGCTACAGTTCTCTCTACACTCTCGGCCGACTCACTCTTCAAGATCGACGGCATCGGCGAAGCGGTAGCCCAGTCACTCGCGACGTGGATACAAGAACCCGATAACCGAGCGCTGCTCCATAAAATAGAGAACGGCGGACTTCGGTGCGTTCTGCCACAGGCGTCGAATATCGCTCAGATCTTCGAGGGCAAAACGTTCGTCATCAC
Organism: Candidatus Peribacteraceae bacterium; assembly: GCA_018062585.1. Taxonomy (GTDB): domain Bacteria; phylum Patescibacteriota; class Gracilibacteria; order Peribacterales; family Peribacteraceae; genus JAGORY01. The sequence goes on from JAGORY010000045.1 coordinate 3,622, forward strand.
CGGCACTCTCCCCGCTCTCGGCCGCGAAGACGCGAAAGCGATGATCAAAGACAGGGGCGGCAAAGTGAGTTCCAGCGTCAGCAAAAAGACCGACTACTTACTCCTCGGCGCGGATGCCGGCAGCAAACTGGAGGACGCGATAAAATTTGGAACGAAGACACTGAGCGAAGAAGAGTTCAGAGCGATGTGCGGATAAAAAGATTGACGCGCCGAGAATCTGGATTATTCTTACGCCATGATTCTTGCGCTGTCTCTGTCGCTCCGTCGTCGTCCCGCCTCCGGTGGGATGAGCGCGTAGTGTAGAACCCAGCGCCACAGCCCTCTCGGAGCCTATAGCCCCGTTTTTTTTTGGATTCCCTTTCTCCACCATGCTCAGTGGCATCAATAGGCAGGCCAACGCGTACGACTCCCTCTATCACGGGCAAACGCTCGCACTGAAAGTAAGCGGGGCCGAAATCGAGAGTCCTGATTTTCCAAAGCTCGCAAGCGACATCACGTCGCTCAACGAGAACGGCGTGAATATCGCGCTCGTCTTTGGCGGCGGCGAGCAGATCAACAAAAAATTCGGCAGACCTCGTCCGAAAGTCGACGGTGTAGCCATCACGAACGATGACGTCCTCAAAAATGGGGTTCTCCCTGCCTACCATGACATCCGCAGAAAACTTTCCGAAGCGCTGCCGCATGGTATCCTCCTTGACCCGAATGATCTGCAGTGTGACTTCCATCCCGATTCGACATACGGGCTTGTAGGCATCCCCAAAAACATTGTGCTTCCCGAGAGCAAGCTCGTGATGACGGGTTTCGTTGGCAGCGTCGACGGAGTGAGTGTGAACGTAAACGCCGATGACATCGCTCGGCAACTGGTGGAACAGTATAACGACCGGATCGAAGAATTGTTGTTCCTCACGAAAGCAGGCGGCGTACTCGATACGAAAGGACGGGTGGTATCGCTACTGACGGAAAAAAGAATCGATGCGCTCCTTGCGGGCACGGACGGAGGGATCACGGTGGACGAAGGGATGAAGAAAAAAATGATCGAGGTGCGGCGCGCTCTTGAGAAAATCGCAAAGGTGGTGATCACGAAGACGTCCGGCCTACAGGACGAGATCGAAAAATGGATGGGCAGCGGCACACTGTGCGTCGACAGCAAGCAGCTCACGACATCGAAGATGCTCTACATCGAGGAACCGATCTTCGACGCGATGTACACAACGTACGTGGAGCAGGGCATCTTCAGACCACGTTCGCCTGAAGAGCTCGTGAAACTCAAGATGCATCACCAGATGCTTCGGGCCAAACATTCGCCACTCGGCGGACTCTCGCTCGTACCACGTGGCAACTGGGTGGAACTCAGCGGATTGTGGGCGGGCAGTATCGGCAATGGCATCGGACAGATGCTCCTAGAGTCTGCCGTGAAAGAAGCGGGTCGAAGGAAGATGTACGCATTAAGCGCCAATCCTGATTCGATCGGCGCGTTCATGGCAAGCGGACTCTTCCGGGATGTGGGTCCGGTATCAGAAGCCAAAGCCGCTTTGCCATCGGATGCACCACGCGAACTCAAGATGTACGACACGTCGTCACGCGACCCTCATGTATTCATGGCCGTTTAGCCGATGTACCCTCGACTCATATCGAGCGTCTGATCCGAGAGAATCTTTCCGGATGCATCCGTGACCCGCACGTTCCATGAGAGATTGATCTTCACGTCGTAGCGCGAATCCGACGTGATCGTGAGCTCGACTTTTCCGCTCTTGGGAGCTTTCACAGATGCTAGAAGCGGTAGGTAGATCTGCTCCCAGTGTGTTGCGGTTGCATCCGGAGCGGTGGAGAGATGAATGCCTGGAACCAGCTCCGCGTCCCACCACAGCGCAAAACCGTGGATCGCAGGTATATCGTTCCACATCACAGTCTTCGTGCGGATGCTTTTGTTCTTCTTGGCAAAATCGATGCTGTCCCACTCCTGCGTTCCGCCTTTCAGAAGATCGTCGGGGCGAATCGTTTTTACGTACATATTATTGAGTGAGATTTCGCGCGCTTCATCGAAGGCCATCTCGAAGCCGACGTCATTCCAAACATCGATGTCCTTCTTGAGTCGGTCTGACGTGACGGGAGCGACAAACTGCGTGATTTTTCCGGGAATAATAATGCCGCCGGTTTTGAGGAAACGCTTTCCGTCCTCCACCGTTTCGATGATGTTTTCCTCGAGTGCGTAATTGCCGAGTGTCTCTGAGACAAGCACATCACATTTCGGGATGCTGCGGACGAGTGTCGAATGTTTCTTGATAAAAGTGAGATTCTTGATTTTGTTCCGCGCCGCCAGTTTTTTACTGACATCAAGAATGTCGCCACTCTCGATAAGTGTCACGCTCTTCGCACCAAGCCGAGAGGCCAAGAAAGCCAGAAAGCCAGTACCGGATCCGAGATCGATGACGATGTCTCCCCTTTTCACCGCTTTCTTCAGTGCTTTTTCAAATGCCGCATTGCGGACGGTATCGCCGATGAGTTTGCGCTGGAGTTCGATCATGACAAGACATTGAGCATGGAGTATACCTCGTCTTTCGGGCCCTACTGCGAAACGAGCGAGCACTGCCGGATACGGATGCAACCGGCATTCACAGCGTAGACGTACTGCAAGATGCCCAGTGCCGCAGCATTGGCCGACTGTAACGTGAGAGTCAACGGTTTCGCTTTGATGATTTCATCCTCTCCACGCACTTCGCATCCCGCGGCACAGGAAAAGTCTTTCCCCGCCGGAACCGAACATGATTCGATGTACGGCTGGATTTTACTGCGCAGCAAAGCCTCCACCGCGGCGGCGGCCGATCCCTTTATCCATACCTTCCTCTCTTTCAGCTCTAAGATATACGTGCGGTTACTGCAGGTTCCCGTGTCTGACGCAGCACTCTCGACGACGTGTCCGGCTACTTTCCGAAAATCAATGAGCACACCTTCTTCGTCGTACACCAACGGATCGGCGTAGCCCACGTCCCGAGCGTTCGGCATGGCCTGTGTTCCGTAGGCTGGTATGCGGTTCACCGCACCGCTCATCGTGAAGAGTTGCCCCAGCGTTCCTGCGAAGATGACGATCAAAAATGCAAACGATGCCAGTACCGCGCCGATGATATTGGCTCTGTGTGTCATATGCGTAGGAATACGAAGATTCTACGTCATCCGATCTGACGCTCCAACCGTAAGCATTTGCATGCGGTCGGCCGGAAACCTACAGTTCCCCTACTTCTTCCCTCATTCCTCCATGTCCATCCTCAAAGAATTCCGCGAGTTCGCGATGCGAGGCAGCGTCCTTGATCTCGCCATCGGTGTCGTCATCGGAGCGTCCTTCGGAAAAATCGTCACCTCGCTCGTAAATGATGTCCTCATGCCGGCCCTCGGACTGATCCTCGGGAAGCTGGATTTCTCATCGCTCAGCCTCACGATCGGTGAATCCAGCATCAAGTACGGCATGTTCGTCCAAGCGGTCGTCGATTTCGTCATCGTCGCCTTCTGCATCTTCCTCGTCGTAAAGCAGGTAAACCGATTCAAGAAGGCATCGCCCCCACCCACTCCACCAGCCCAGAAAGAAGAAATCAAGCTCCTCGGTGAAATCCGCGATCTCCTCAAGCAGTGACCGATAGTGGCTCCAGCGAGGCCAAGGCAACGAGAAAGAGGTCTTTGCAACCTCGTGCATCTGAAAACTTGTCCTGCTACACTTCCCCGGCTTGATCTTTATGCCCAGGTGGCGAAATGGCAGACGCGCTAGCTTGAGGGGCTAGTGGCCGCAAGGCTGTGGAGGTTCGAGTCCTCTCCTGGGCACCATTCGACTCGCTACGCTCGCTCATGGTCGTCGCCCTGCGGGGCTCCGGCCATTCTTTGTATTGGGCGAGTCGAATGACAGTGAGCGGAGCCGCAGCGGAGTCGAACTGCCCCACCCCTACGCTCGCTCATGGTCGTC
>JAGORY010000045.1:7670-9076 GCA_018062585.1 Candidatus Peribacteraceae bacterium
AGCGGAGTCGAACTGCCCCACCCCTACGCTCGCTCATGGTCGTCGCCCTGCGGGGCTCCGGCCATTCTTTGTATTGGGCGAGTCGAATGACAGTGAGCGGAGCCGCAGCGGAGTCGAACTGCCCCACACCCACTCACTTCGTTCTATGTATGCATGGAACGTCGAAGTTACCTAGCTGAAGAGCAAAAAACAGATTCATACATCAAAACTTTCTTACAGACGTAGTGACAAGTTATGAGCAAACGTAGTCTTGGCACATGTCTTGGCATGTCTACATTGCAGTGGCTCGAACCGGCAGATACTACACGGGAATCACTCAAAATCCTGCTCAACGTTTGATCGACCATAAACGAGGAAAGGGTGCGAAGTTTGCCCATGATCAAGGGCTATCGCATTTTGTCTACATTTCAAATCCTTTCGAGACAAAATCTGAAGCCCGAAAACGTGAAATCCAGATCAAAGGCTGGACAAGAGAGAAGAAGGAAAAGTTGATTCGAAGAGAGTGGAAATAACAGGCCACTTGTCTTAGAGACATCAGCGACTGCGGAAAACCGTGCTTCTCTGCAATACTGGAGACACCCATGACGCTCGTACTTGTCCATCTCATCATCGCGGCTGCCCTTTTCTGCCTGTGCGACTGGCTCAGTAAGATACAGGCCGGACACAAGCCGCACGGTCGGCTGAAGAAGCCCTTTCTTTGGATCGCGGGCTCTACGGTTCTCTTCACGGTCTGCGACTACCTGAGCCGCATCTGGGGGCTTGGAGGAGAGTCATCGTGGCTTGCGTTCGTACTCATCCTGCTCATCGCACCATGCGCATACTACTGCTTCGGCCGCGTGACGCGTGACTCAGGACTGGCGATTGGGTCATCCGTGATCAACGCGTCCAATGTCATCACGTCGATCCTTGTCGGACTCGTGTGGCTGCTTGAGTGGCGGGACATTTCGCTCTTTCAGTATGTCGGAATGGTGTTCGCATTTCTGGGCATCGTCCTCATGTGCTTCAGCGGAGCTGTCGACGAGCTACCCGTTCCCCAAGGAGAGAGCGCCACTCGCACGATCGAGGCGAGGTTCGCGCTGCTCTTCATGCTGCCGCTCGCGTACTTCTTCTTCGGCAAGGTAACCGCGGCAGAGGGGCTGGCACTTGGCGCTGGGGTGATGAACTGCATGAACTTACTCTTCACCTTGCTCATCGGACTCATCGCACTGCAGGAGTGGCGCAGAGTTTCGCTCGTCCAGTACACGGGAATGATGTCAGCAGCAGCCGGTATTGTGCTGATGCTGTTTTTCTAGAGACATTCGTCTACGGGGAATCAGAGAGATCGCAATTTACGACAGCGTCAAACACGGCTTAATGCCAGTCGCGGCGGCGATGCCGTCACTGGTGAGTGCCATGAGATCGGCCTC